>NZ_MCRI01000030.1 GCF_001720165.1 Methylophaga muralis | reverse complement strand
GGTCACTGAATTAAACAGCAAAGACAATGATGTTGTCGCGGTAGCGGATGCTGTAAGAGCCTTGGCAAAAGATAAAAAAGTAACTCCGGCAGAAGCCTTAACAGCTGTTGCTAAAAATATGCGAGTCGGTTTATCTGGTGCACGCAAACCTCGTGCGGAAAGTGCCGATAAATATCGCCATCCTCAAGATCCGCAAAAAACCTGGAAAGGCTTTGGTAAACGTCCTTTGTGGTTGGTTGAAGAACTCAACCAAGGTCGCAAACTTGAAGAGTTCAGAATTAAGTAGAGCTATATCAAGCAGTGGTTTTGCCGCACTGCTTTTTCGTTTGACCGGTTACAGAAATCATTTCGCTGATTGTGGTTCACACATTCGGTGCTTTCGGCATTTCTGTCGCTAAGGTATCCTTTCCAGCTTTCCCGCATCATATTCACAAAGAGAAACCATGCAAGCTGATTATCGCCCAGATGTGATCGAAACCGCCGCCCAAGCCTGGTGGCAACAACATCAAACTTTCCGTGCTACTGAAGACACGAGCAAAGAAAAATTCTATTGCCTGTCGATGTTCCCTTATCCAAGCGGTCAGCTGCATATGGGCCATGTACGCAATTACACGATTGGCGATGTTATCTCTCGTTATCAGCGCATGCTGGGCAAAAATGTATTGCAACCTATGGGCTGGGATGCTTTTGGCTTACCGGCCGAGAATGCCGCATTAAAACATCAGGTGCCGCCAGCTGAGTGGACTTATAAAAATATCGATTATATGCGCGCTCAGTTGCAACGATTGGGTCTGGCTTATGATTGGGATCGTGAAATAGCCACCTGTAAACCAGATTATTACCGTTGGGAACAATGGCTGTTTGTACGTTTATTCAAGAAAGGTCTGGTCTATAACAAAACAGCGGCGGTGAACTGGGATCCGGTTGATCAAACGGTATTGGCGAATGAACAGGTAATTGATGGTCGTGGCTGGCGTTCAGGTGCTTTGGTTGAGCGGCGTGAAATACCTCAGTGGTTTATGAAAATTACCGATTACGCAGAAGATCTGCGTAATGATTTGCAACAACTCTCCGGTTGGCCTGAGCAAGTTAAAACCATGCAGGCGAATTGGATTGGTCGCTCTGAAGGGGTGCAAATCACTTTTTCCGTAGCTGACAGTGAAGAAGATATTGCAGTTTATACCACGCGACCGGACACCCTCATGGGTGTCAGTTATGTCGCAATAGCTGCCGAGCATCCAATTGCGTTGCGCATGGCTGAATCGAAGCCACAGTTGCAGCAGTTTATTGACGAATGCAAGAAAACTGACACGACCGAAGCTGCACTGGAAACCGCTGAGAAAAAAGGTATGGCTACCGGGGTGTCGGTGTTTCATCCAATCAGTGGTGAACGTATTCCGGTTTGGGTCGCCAACTTTGTGTTGATGGGGTATGGCACTGGTGCGGTGATGTCTGTACCAGCTCATGATCAGCGTGATTTCGAGTTTGCTCAAAAATACGATTTACCGATCCGACAGGTTATCGCGGCATTAGATGATACGCAAATCAATCTGCAACAGGCGGCTTTCACCGAAAAAGGCCGATTGATTAACTCGTCGCAATTCACCGGCCTTACTTCAGCAGAAGCCTTTGATGCAATCGCCGATGAGCTGAGCAAACAAAACAAAGGCGAACGACAGGTCAATTATCGGTTACGTGACTGGGGAGTATCCCGTCAACGTTATTGGGGTACCCCAATCCCGATTATCTATTGTGATAGTTGTGGCGCAGTGCCCGTGCCTGAAGCGGATTTGCCGGTGTTATTACCAGAAGATGTCGTAGTTGATGGTTCAGGCTCACCCATTAAATCGATGCCGGAATTTTATCAATGTGCTTGCCCTGAATGTGGCAAACCCGCGCGACGGGAAACCGATACCTTTGATACTTTCTTTGAATCTTCTTGGTATTACGCACGTTTTACCAGCGCAGATAATCAAGAGGCGATGCTGGACGAGCGGGCGGATTACTGGCTACCGGTTGATCAATATATCGGTGGTATTGAACATGCGGTATTGCATTTACTGTATGCCCGGTTCTTCCATAAGTTATTGCGTGATGAAGGGCTGGTTACAGGCGATGAGCCATTCAAGAATCTGTTGACTCAAGGTATGGTGCTTAAAGATGGCGCTAAGATGTCTAAATCAAAAGGCAACACCGTTGATCCGCAGGCACTTATAGATGAATATGGGGCCGATACAGCGCGTTTATTTATGATGTTTGCTGCCCCACCCGAAATGTCACTGGAATGGTCAGACAATGCTGTTGAAGGTGCCAATCGTTTCTTAAAACGTTTATGGCGCAGTGTGCATGAGCATACTGAGGTTGGCGTAGTCGAAAGCAAAACGTTAACCGACTTGTCAGAAGCTGCGACAGATCTGCGTCGTCTGGCACATCAAACCCTGACCAAAGTAGCAGATGATTTGGGACGCCGTCATACCTTTAACACAGCCATTGCAGCGGTGATGGAATTGATGAATGCCCTGACCAAGTTTACCGAGCAAAGTGATCAGGCGCGCGCTGTCCGTCAGGAAGTATTGGAATTAGTGGTATTGATGTTGGCGCCCATCACGCCGCATATCTGTCATGTTTTATGGACACAGCTTGGACATAGCAATGCGGTAATTGATGCTGCTTGGCCCGAGGTTGATTCTGCAGCTTTAAAGCAGGATAAAGTCGAGCTGATGATTCAGGTCAATGGTAAGCTACGCTCAAAATTGATGGTCGATGTAAATGCCCAGCAAGCGGATATTGAGCCACTGGCTCTCGCGGATGAGACAGTTCAACGCTATATAGAAGGCAAAGCGATTCGAAAAGTCATTCTGGTGCCTGGCAGGCTGATCAATATCGTTGTCGGCTGATAAACAAAGGAAACATTGATGTTGAAAAAACTGATTATTGCTGGTTTATGCATGCTGATAGCCGCATGCGGTTTTCAGTTACGGGGTGCAGCCGACCTGCCAGCAAGTATTCAAACCATGCATATTCAAGGTATCAGCATGCGTGATGGTTTGGGGCTGGAACTCAAACGTACCTTACGACGCAACGGTATCAATGTGATTGACGATTACAGTGAAGGCGCAGCCGTGCTGAGCTTTCTGCGCAATCGCTATGAGCGACGCGTATTATCTGTTGGTGGCAATGCCAAGGTCAGTGAGTACGAATTGATTTTAGAAGTAACATTTCAGCTAACCGATAACCAGCAAAATAAAGTCATCGATAATGAAAGCTTTGAAGCGAGACGTGATTATCAGTTTGATCAGGAGCAGGTATTAGGTCGAGATGGTGAAGAACGTCTATTACGCGATGAAATGGACAAACAAGTCAGTCAGGCAATACTTCGTCGTCTATCCGCTTTGGATTGAAAACTGATGCGGGTAAAGGCAGAACAGCTAAGCTCACAACTACAACATAAATTGCCGGTCATCAGTGTAGTTTTTGGTGACGAGGCTTTACTGGTGGAAGAGACTGCTGATCAGATCCGTCAGCAAGCAAAAAAACACGGTATAAGCGAAAGGCAGGTTTGGCATGCTGACGCAAAGTTTGATTGGTCGAAGCTCAGATTTGCAGAAGATAGTTTGTCTTTGTTCGCTTCACAAAAGCTGGTCGAAATCAGGCTGCCTTCAGGAGCACCCGGTAAAGAAGGGGGAGATTTTCTGCGGCAATTTGCCGAACAACCCGCTATTGATACGTATCTGTTATTAATCACAGGCAAGTTGACAGCCCAACAGCAAAAAGCCAAATGGTTCACTGCACTGGAAAATGCCGGTATCAGCGTACCCATTTGGCCAGTAAGTTTAGAAATGTTACCGCGCTGGATTCAGCAACGTATGCGTCAAAAAGGTTTGCAGACGAGTACTTCGGTTGCCAGCATGTTGGCTGAAAGGACCGAAGGCAATTTGTTTGCTGCTGCCCAGGAAATAGATAAGCTGGTTCTACTGAGCACTGATGGGCAGGTAGACGAGCAATTGTTGGTAGAGAGTGTTGCAGATAGTGCACGGTTTGAAGCATTTTCATTGATGGATGTTGTCTATGCTGGTCAAGCCGCAAAAATTCCACGTATGTTAAGAATGTTGCAGGCAGAAGGCAACGATGTATTAGCAGTGTTTTCGGCGGTATCCTGGTCATTACATCGAATGATTGATATGGCAGCCCAAATTGAAAACGGGGCGCAACCTGCCCAAGTTTTTGCCAGCCAGAAACCGCCGGTATGGGACAAGGCTAGACCTCTTATTCAATCGGGATTACGGCGGCATGCTGCCGCAAAATGGCGAACTTTTTTACCGCAAATGGCAGCAATTGATCGAGCAGCAAAAGGCGGTGGTAGTGACAATGCATGGCGTATGCTGTCAACCTTATGTTTACAGGTCGCTGGTGTATCAATGAATTTGCAGCAAACATGAAAGCAGAGATATTAGCAGAGGAGAGTGCTGTGGAAGTTGCAGCCTATATGCAGAAACTGGGTCAACAGGCTCGTGAAGCCAGCCGAGTGTTGGCTCGTGCCACTACCAACAGTAAAAATACTGCGTTGTTGGCTATTGCCAAAGCAATTCGTAGTCAGGCTGAGATATTAAAAGCAGCCAATCAACTGGATTTACAGGCCGGAAAAACCAAAGGTCTGGATGCTGCCATGTTGGATCGATTGACATTGACTGATTCTCGTATTGAATCCATGGCTGAAGGGCTTGAACAAGTTGCGGCATTAGCCGACCCGATTGGTGAAATCAGTGATATGCGTTATCGGCCTTCTGGTATTCAGCTTGGCCAAATGCGAGTACCACTTGGCGTTATCGGCATTATTTACGAGTCACGGCCAAATGTCACAGCAGATGCCGCGGGTTTATGTCTGAAATCCGGCAATGCAACTATCTTGCGTGGCGGCAGCGAAGCGATACATTCCAATCAAGCTATTGCGGCTTGTATTCATCAAGGCTTACAACAAGCTGGCTTGCCAATCAACGCGGTGCAAGTGGTGGAAACCACTGACCGTGAGGCTGTAGCTCAATTAATTACCATGCCAGACTATGTCGATGTGATTGTGCCACGCGGCGGCAAAAGTCTGATTGAACGAATCAGTAAAGATGCGCGTGTTCCAGTTATCAAACATCTCGATGGTATCTGTCATGTGTATGTGGATGTTGAAGCTGATTTGGCTATGGCCGAAGAGATTGCCTTTAATGCCAAATGCCATCGTTATGGTGTCTGCAATGCGATGGAAACTTTATTAGTGCATGCCGATATCGCCAAACAATTTTTACCAAAAATGGCCGAGCGTTTTATCAAAGAAGGCGTGGAATTGCGTGGCTGTGATAAAACCTTGCGCATTTTGCCGGATATCAACACGGCAACTGAGGAAGATTGGGATACGGAATATCTGGCAGCTATCCTGTCTATTAGAGTTGTAGATAACGTGGACGCGGCAATGCTGCATATTCACAAGCATAGTTCGGCGCATACCGAAACCATCGTGACGCAAAACTACGATACCGCCAGACGCTTCTTGCAGGAAGTCGATTCCAGCTCAGTATTGGTTAATGCGTCAACACGGTTTGCTGATGGTTTTGAATATGGTTTAGGGGCTGAAATCGGTATTTCCACCGATAAATTGCATGCTCGTGGTCCGGTGGGGTTAAATGGTCTGACATCACAAAAATGGATAGTGTTTGGTAGTGGTCAAATCAGAAAATAATTACGACGCCATCGGTATCTTGGGCGGTACGTTTGATCCGGTACATTTCGGACATTTGCGCTCGGCTTTAGAAGTTTGTTTGCAACTTAATCTGGATCATGTGCGACTGCTTCCTTGCGCAGAGCCGCCGCATCGACAAGCGACGATGGCCAGTGCTGAGGTGAGACGTTTAATGCTGGAACTGGCGGTTAAATCAGTTCCTCAATTAATCGTTGATGATCGAGAGCTGCAACGTGATGGCCCATCTTTTACGGTAGATACCTTACTGAGCTTGCGTCAGGAGTTTAAAGATAATCCGTTATTTCTCATATTAGGCACAGATGCATTTCGCGGCTTAGCCACATGGTCTCGTTGGCAGCAGATTTTGTCTTTAGCGCATATCGTAGTGGTGCAACGCCCGGATGAAACTCTTGATCTGCAGGAAGAGCTGCAAAACTGGTATCAGCAGAATCTGGCTCAAACTACAGATCGGTATCTTGCCGCTGGCAAAATTTGGCCACTTACCGTGACCTCATTAGCCATTTCTGCAACGCAGATTCGTCAGGATTTACTGGCAGCAAACCCAGTCAACTTTCTATTGCCAGAATCAGTTATAGCCGTGATTGAACAGTTAGGATTGTATCGATCCAATGCCAGCGATAACTGATGGATCAGGTTTTTTTTGTTTTATCCAAATTGGCTTGGTCAGTGCTTAGTCCAGTGATGTTTTGGAATCTGTTGCTGGTGGCCGGCACGTTATTTTTATTGTTAGGTTATCGAAAAGCGGCTTTACGATTTCTGTTTCCAGCAAGTTTGTTCAGTCTCAGCCTGATGTTGTTTCCGTTGGGGGATTGGTTAATCTATCCGCTGGAATCACGTATCAGTCAGCCTCAACAACTGCCAGATACTATCGATGGCATTATTGTTTTGGGTGGCGGTGAAGACGTAAAAGGCACCATCAGTTGGCAACAGCCTCAGGTCGGTCAAGCCAGTGATCGATATTTTGGCGCGGCAGCTTTGGCCAAGCGCTATCCTGAAACGCCGATCATTTTTACCGGCGGTCATAATTTATTACGTTTTGATGCCGGTACAACGCCAGCAGATCTCAGTCATCAATTACTCACGATGGTCGGGATTGATGAACAGCGGCTTATTATTGAATCGAAATCACGCAATACCTACGAAAACTTCCAACGGTTAAAAACGGTATTGCCTAAACGCAATGGCCAGTACTTGTTGGTGACCTCGGCTTATCACATGCCGCGCTCCGTCGGAATAGCTCAAAAACAGGGTATAAGCGTGGTGCCATATCCTGTGGATTATCGCAGTCAGTCAGCAGATTTGCGTCGGCTGGATTTTGCTGTTTTTGAACAATTGGAAAAGCTTGAGCCTGCTTGGCGAGAGTGGGTGGGACTGACTGCTTATTTTATTACCGGAAAAACCAGCCAATGGTTTCCTCGGCAGACTGGCAGCATGATCGAAACATCCACAGACGCTCAGGTCGACTTACGTTAAACTAAACAACAATTTATATTTATTGGAGTGCCCATGAAGGCAGAACAACTGAAATTACTAGTAATAGATGCACTTGAAGACATTAAAGCAGAAGATATCACCGTGTTAGATGTTACCGGAATGACCGATGTCACTGATGTGATGATCATTGCTACCGGTAAGTCCACCAGACAAGTTAAAGCATTAGCCAATGAAGTTTCTTCTCAGGCGAAAGCTGCTGGCGTACAACCGTTGGGCATGGAAGGTGAAGACGTAGGTGAATGGGCATTAGTTGATTTGGGTGATGTTATTGCGCATATCATGACGCCGCAAACCCGAGCAATCTACAATCTTGAAAAATTATGGTCTGTCGCTGAAGTCACGCAAAGTGCTTCGGCCGAGCGTGAATGAAACTGAATTTGCTCGCTGTTGGGCAGAAAATGCCGCAGTGGGTTACTGAAGGTTATAACGAATATGCCAAGCGAATGCCGCGCGAATGTCAGTTGTTACTGAATGAGATAGCGCCGGCCAAACGTGGTAAATCTGGAAGTACAAGTCAATGGATGCAGGAAGAAGGCAAACGGATTATGACAGCCTTACCTGAAAATGATTATGTGGTGGCGCTGGAAGTTGGTGGGCGTAACTGGTCAACTGAGCAATTAGCAGAGCAATTAAAAAACTGGCAGGCCTCTGGTCGTGATGTCAGTTTGTTAGTTGGCGGCCCTGATGGGTTATCCCGTGAGTGTCAACAACGTGCAGATCAACAGTGGTCATTATCTAATTTGACACTGCCGCATCCCTTAGTACGTATTGTGGTTGCCGAGCAGCTCTATCGCGCCTGGACGGTTCTGCAAAATCATCCTTATCATCGCGCATGAACTTGCCAAAGGTTTATCTGGCTTCAGCCTCCCCACGGCGTAAAGAACTCCTGACCCAAATCGGAGTCAATTTTTCAGTATTAAGTATCGCGGTGGATGAGTCGGTTAAGTCTGGTGAAAACCCCTCGGATTACGTTGAGCGTATTGCGCTGGCAAAAGCTCGGGCCGGATGGGATATATTGCAAACGGATTTTCGACCGGTTATTGGTGCAGATACAGCCGTAGTACTGCCCACTCAGCAAATTCTTGGCAAACCGGAAAGTCTGGATCAAGCCAGAGATTTCTTAGGGCAATTGTCAGGTATTCAACATCAAGTATTAAGCGCAGTGGCGATTGTCTGGCAACAGCAATATTGGCTAAGCTTGCAAATCAGTGATGTGCGATTCAAAACACTGACAAACACAGAAATCGACTGGTATCTGGCGACGGGGGAAGGTAAAGACAAGGCCGGAGGATATGCTGTACAAGGCTTAGCGGCGATGTTTATTGAAAATATCAGCGGTAGCTATTCCGGTGTGATGGGGTTGCCATTATTTGAAACTCGTCAGCTTTTACAACAGGTAACTAATCTCAATGAGCAGTGAAATTCTGATTAATGTGACACCAAGTGAAACTCGCGCCGTAGTGGTGGAAAACGGGGTGTTGCAGGAGGTTTTCATTGAGCGCAGTGAACATCGCGGTTTGGTTGGTAACATTTATAAAGGCAAAGTCTGCCGTGTTTTACCAGGCATGCAAGCCGCCTTTGTCGAAATTGGATTATCCCGCGCCGCATTTTTACATGCTTCAGATATTTCGATTCCCAAAGGCCAGTCTGGTGATTTAAAAGAAGCGCCACGAATTACTCCGCCGATTACCAGTTTGTTGCGTGAAGGCGATGAGTTGCTAGTGCAGGTCATCAAAGATCCAATGGGCAGTAAAGGCGCACGCCTGACTACTCAGCTATCCGCATCTTCACGATATTTGGTGTACATGCCAGAAGCTGAGGGCATCGGTATCTCTCTGAAAATTGAAGGCGAAGAAGAGCGTGAGCGGCTGAAAAATTGTTTATCAGAACTGCTCGGTGAGCAACAAGGTGGCTATATTTTACGAACTGCTGCCGAAGGTGTCACAGATGCTGAGTTACAAGCTGATCTGGAGTTTTTACATCGTCTGTGGGAAAAGTTACGCCAACGTGTCACCTCAACACAATGTGGCGAAGCCTTATATCAGGACTTACCGTTAACTTTACGTGCCTTACGCGATTTGTTTTCGCCAGAAATTGAACGTATTCGCATTGATGCTGCTGAAACATTCAAAGAAGCTCAGCAGTTCGCTGAAGGTTTTATGCCGGAATGTGCCGCTAGATTGGAACATTATCGTGGTGACCGACCTCTGTTCGATTTATTCGGCGTAGAGGACGAAATCCAAAAAGCCTTGGATCGCAAAGTCCCGCTAAAATCTGGTGGTTATGTGATTTTTGATCAAACCGAAGCGATGACCACCGTCGATGTGAATACCGGCGGATTTGTCGGTCACAAAAATCTCGAAGAGACTATTTTCAAAACCAATCTGGAAGCCGCTCAGGCAATTGCCCGGCAGTTACGAGTACGTAATCTGGGTGGCATTATCATTATTGATTTCATTGATATGGAAGAAGTTAGTCATCGCGAGCAAGTGTTACGCACCTTCGAAAAAGCCATGCAGATGGATCGGGCCAAACACAATATCTGCGCGGTTTCTGAATTAGGTTTGGTGGAAATGACCCGTAAACGTACCCGCGAGAGTCTGGGGCATATTTTATGCGAACCTTGCCCATGTTGTGATGGACGGGGCTACACCAAAAATGTTGAAACTGTCTGCTATGAAATCTTTCGAGAAATTTTGCGTGAATCCCGCCAATATGAATCCAAGCAGTTTCTGGTGCTGGCCTCTCAGGACGTGATTGATCGACTCAATGATGAAGATTCCACCAAAGTGGCGGAGTTGGAGCAATTTATTGGTAAACCGATTCTGTTTCAATGTGAGCCGCAATATGGCCGTGAACAATTTAATGTGGTGTTGATGTAGCCGTGGCACTACTGCATCGCAGTCTGCACATTGTTGGCAGACAAGTGACCAACATTACGGCCTTGCTCGTGGTGGTACTGCTGGTATGTTTTGGATTGGCGTACTGGCTATCCAGCGCAATTGCTGAACGTAAAGATGAAATTGCAGCCTGGGCAACCGAGAAAACCGGTTATCCAATTCAAATCGGCGAAGCCGGCCTCTACTGGTTTGATTTATTTCCAAAATTGATGGTGACCGATATTGCGGTGATGCAGGCTGAGCCGAATGTCGAGGAGTTGTTCACTGCCAAAGAACTTTATATTGGTCTGGATTTGATCGCGAGTTTGCAACAACGGCAACTGGTCGTTGATTCAGCGCGTTTATCCGGTCTTAAACTGGGCATTCAACGTAGCCCCGACGGCACTATCAGTTTGATTGGCCTGCAAGGTAAAACAGCCAACGAGAACTTGGTTGATTCTGAGATTGATTGGCTTGAACAACTAAAGTCTTGGCGCGATATTGAATTGCTGTCGGCTGAAATCCAATTTGAAGACTTGCTGCAGCCTCAATTCAGTGGTCTCTATCAAGTTAACCAGTTGGCCTTTATCCAGGCTAAAAAGTCCAAACTGATAGGCGATGTTCAGCTGCCGAATCATTTGGGGCAGCAACTTAGTTTTACGGTTGATGCTGTATTAACTGCTGATGGCTTAGCGAGTTGGCAGATTGATGAACTCGATGCCAGCCAATTGCAACTTGCGGCTCTGTTGCAGGATAAACAACTGGATGATGTTTCATTGTTACGTGGTCGTGCTGATATCACGATAGATACTAGTTCAATAGTGAAAAAACAATGGCGAGGCCAAGTTCAGTTCAGTGATGTGAGTCTGGCAAATTTGAATAAACCGGACGTTGAACCTTTAAACATTGATGCCATTTCTGGACAATTTAATTGGCAAGGCGATGCTGCAGCATGGCAATTAAATGCCAATCCCATTCAGTTAACGATTGAAGGCGATAGTTGGCCGCAGTCAACGTTCAATCTGCAATTTTCAAGCGAACAAGGCTGGGAAGCTGAAAGCAGTTATTTGCGGCTTAGTGATGCAACTGCACTGGCACTACTGAGTCAGACCGCACCAGAATTTTTAACACAATATCAACCGGCTGGCGATATTCGAGAGCTACAGCTACAACTGAATAATCAAAATGAATTGCTATCGGTGAAAATGCTGGTGGATGAGTTTGCCAGTCAGCCTGTTGAAGATATTCCTGGGGTAACCGGGCTCAGTTTGCAAGTTGAATGGGAGCCAAGCTATGCAAAAGTGTTGGTAAACAGTCGAAACTTAACGATATTTGCTCCGAGCTGGTTACCAGAAGCCATTTACTTTGATGTAGCCGAAGCAAATATTGACTGGCAACAGGATGAAGATCATTGGCAATTCAAACTTTCAGAAATGAACATCTGGAATAACGATCTGAGCTTGCGTGGCAAAATCGGTATTGAACAACAAAGTGATAGCACATTGGCTGATATCGATATGCAAATGCTCGATGTGGCGGTCGCTAAATGGTTGACCTATGTGCCACGTTCTATTTTAGATCCTGCTTATCTTGCCTGGGCCGAAGATGCCTATACCAGTGGACAGATCGAAACTGGAACGCTTCGCTTAAAAGGTGACTTGTCTGAGTTTCCATTTAAAGATGACGATTCAGCAAATGAATTTGAGTTTGCCTTAAATGTGGTGGATGTCGGCCTGAATTATGGTGAGGGGTGGCCAATGCTGGAGTCTATCAACGGGCAAGTGCTTAGTAGCGGTAATAATCTGAAAATTTTGCCGCGTTCGGGAAAGATTGCGGGTTTCAATTTTGTTGATGTTAAAGCCGATATCAATAATGTTTACCAAGGAAAACCGGTATTAGACTTAAAAGGCTTTTTATCGGGCAGCACTCTTGATGCACTCGGCTTTTTACAGGCCAGTCCTTTAAGTCCGCGTTATGGAGAGATCACTAATTGGGTAAAAGCTCAGGGCAATAGCAATATCGACTTAAAACTGAAAATTCCACTACTTGATCCTGATGCAACTGATGTTGAAGGATATGTCAGTTTTGAGAGCAGCCAGTTAAGTTTGGAAACCTTGCCGGGCATGCCTATTGAAGATGTTAAAGGAAAGTTGTTTTTCAATAATGATGGTGTCAATGCACAAGCCATTACTGCAACTGTTTTTTCTCGACCAGTGACAGTGGATGTTATTCCACAAGCAGAATCAACCCTGGTGACAGCAAAAGGTGAGGTAGATGTCCTGCAACTCGCTGAATTATGGCAAGGTGAAATGCCTGGCTTTGTTCGGGGCATTACACGTTATCAGGCAGATATTGAAATTCGTGAAAAATCGATGGGCGATTTTGAAACCGATATACAGGTCACTTCAGAATTAACCGGTTTAACCATTGATGCACCAGAACCGCTTGGAAAAACGGCAACAGAAAGTCGTCTACTTAACATACGATTAGACCAAGATCCTCAGCAGCGATCGCTTATCCACGTAAATTATGACGATACATTGCATGCTCTCTGGCTTGTACAGGATCCTGCAAGAGCAGAAATAACGATTGGCATAGCTGACCCGCAGTTACCGACTTCGGGCATTCGCTTAAGAGGACGTTTTAACGAATTATCCATATCGGATTGGACACAGTGGCAGCAACAATGGTTGGCAGATTTGCCTGCTACTGAAAATACCGATAACTGGCCTGCCGTAGAAATTGAATTAGCGGCTGATAGCCTGCAGTTTAATCAGTGGACGCTGAGCGATGTGCAGTCAAAAGCGTTTCAAAGAAATCAAATATGGCAGCTGGAAATCCAGTCCAGACAATTACGTGGTGATATTCGTTGGCCAATGGATGCCACATTATTACCCACCTTGCATTTTGATTTTGTAGACCTGCAATTACCGGCATCTAGCAATGATAACGCTGGCCGTAAAAAATTCAGTTCAGACTTGTGGCCCAGTTTTCAGTTGAATATTGATAATTTGACTGTCGACGGCATGCAATTAGGAAGAGTGCAAGCTAAAGCACTTCAGCAAGGTAATCGCTGGGTATTGGAAAATGCCACTCTGCAGTCAGCCGTGTTACAGGCCAATTTGGACGGTGTTTGGCAAAAAAGTGAATCCGCAGATAACAGCCAATTAAATTTACAGCTCAGCAGTAATGATCTGGCTGGCTTGTTTATGGATTTAGGTTATCAACCCGCGGTTCAATCGAATCAAGTCAATGTGACGGGACAGTTCAGTTGGCCTGATGAGCCATTGAATCTGTCTTTGGCTGAGCTACAAGGTAAGCTGAATCTTCAAGTCAATAATGGTCAGTTGGTTGACGTAGAACCGGGAGCAGCCGGAAGAATATTTGGTTTGATGAGTTTTGCCGCCATACCTCGTCGTCTGGCTTTAGATTTCAGTGATTTTTTTGGTAAAGGTTTTGCGTTCCGGCAAATCAGTGGCGATTTTGATTTCGCTAATGGCCTGGCTGTCACCAATAACTTAACCATGCGCGGGGAAAGTGCCACTATTGATGTCTCCGGTCCCATTAATATTGTTGACCGAACCTATCATCAAACTGTTGTAGTGACACCGAAGGTGTCCTCAACCTTGCCACTTGCCGGCGCAGTTGCGGGCGGTCCGGTAGGGCTTGGTGTTGGTACCGCTATCTATCTGGTTGACCGAATAGCTGGTCGACTATTTGATCGGGATTTGGTCGATATGATCAGTTATCGCTATAGACTTACTGGCACTTGGGATGAGCCTGATCTGTCGCTGAATCGCCCAGAAACACCCTAAGTCTAGTCACCTTTCATTTCCAATGTAAGCGGCTATGAAAGATCAATAGGCCCTATGATCTGCTAAGATTGTCATTTTGCCGCGTAGTCCAAATACAATGACAAACTCTCTATTTGAACAATTGGAACAACACATCCTTATGCCTGCTGATCTGCAATCGCAGGATATTGAGCGGGCATTATCGAGTGCCATGCGTCCCGGTGTTGATTTTGCTGATTTGTATTTCCAGCGTTCGCGCGGGGAAAACTGGCTGATGGATGACGGCATCATTAAAGATGGTGGTTATCATCTTGAGCAAGGTGTAGGTGTTCGTGCCTGTAGTGGTGAGAAAACCGGATTTGCTTACTCGGATGATCTGAGTTTGAAATCACTGCTGGAAGCCACTCATGCAGCCAGTGCCGTGGTAAAACATGGACAGCAAAAACAGGTTGATGCTCGAAAAATGGTGAATGCAGCAGCCTTCTATCCAGAGCTTGATCCTATCTTAGGCATGGACACCCAAACAAAATTAAACCTGCTACGCGAAGCTGATGCTTATGCACGCGCCGCTGATCCGCGTGTCACACAAGTCACCGTAAGTCTGGCGGGCAGTCTTGAACATATCTTGATTGCTGCCAGCGATGGCACCTATGCCGCGGATATCCGACCATTAATCCGGATGAATGTCAGCGTGATTGTTGAGTCAAAAGGACGTCGGGAACGTGGCAGCGCGGGTGGTGGTCGTCGTCTGGATTATCAATATTTTGTGGATAATGATTTAGCAGTTGAGTTTGCTAAAGAGGCGGTTCGGCAGGCTTTGGTTAATCTTGATGCAGTTGATGCACCGGCTGGAACGATGCCGGTAGTGTTAGCCTCGGGCTGGCCCGGCGTGTTATTGCATGAAGCTGTCGGTCATGGCTTGGAAGGTGACTTTAATCGCCGGGCTACATCGGCTTTTTCCGGCAAAATTGGTGAACAAGTAGCGTCACCATTATGCACGGTGGTAGATGATGGCACATTGTCGGATAGACGCGGTTCGCTGACCATTGATGATGAAGGTACGCCAACCGAATTCACCACATTGATCGAAAATGGCCGATTGACTGGCTATATGCAGGACAAACTAAATGCCCGTTTAATGGGAATGCGTAGTACCGGTAATGGACGCCGGGAATCATATGCGCATCTGCCGATGCCTCGTATGACCAATACATACATGTTGGCCGGACAACACAAGGCCGAAGAGATAATTGCTTCGGTTGAAAAAGGCATTTATGCGGTGAATTTTGGCGGTGGGCAGGTCGACATTACCTCCGGCAAGTTTGTGTTTTCCAGCAGTGAAGCGTATCTGATTGAAAATGGCAAAGTGACTCGTCCGGTAAAAGGGGCGACGTTGATTGGCAATGGTCCGGAAGTAATGAATCGTATCAGCATGGTGGCCGATGATCTCGAGTTGGACTCAGGCATTGGTAATTGTGGAAAAGAGGGACAAAGCGTGCCCGTGGGCGTGGGCCAACCAACGCTGAAAATTGATGCATTAACTGTCGGGGGAACAGCTTAATGAGTTCATCGCACAAAGCTGTTGCATTGATCTCCGGTGGTCTGGATTCAATGCTGGCAGTGCGAGTGATGCAAGAGCAGGGCATTGAAGTTGAAGGCATCAATTTTTTTACCGGATTTTGCGTCGAAGGCCATACCCACGCGATTCGTAATCAGCATAAAGACAAACAGAAACGTAATAACGCGTTATGGGTTGCCGAACAGCTGGGCATAAAGTTACACATCATTGATGTCATTGAAGAATACAAAGATGTGTTGCTTAATCCCAAGCATGGCTATGGTAGCAATATGAATCCCTGTCTTGACTGTAAGATCTTTATGGTCAAAAAAGCAGTTGAATGGGTAAAACAAAACCATATGCGCGGGTTTGATTTCATTATCACCGGTGAAGTAATCGGTCAGAGGCCTAAATCCCAATTAAAACGGACTATGCCAATTGTGGCAGCGGAATCCGGTGCTGATGATCTGCTGTTACGTCCTTTATGCGCCAAGAATTTGCAGCCCACTAAACCAGAGCGTGAAGGCTGGGTTGATCGGGATCAGCTTTTTGGTTTTCATGGTCGAAATCGTAAGCCGCAAATCGCATTGGCAAAACAATTTGGTTTCGATGATTTTGCTACTCCCGCCGGCGGCTGTTGTTTTCTAACCGACGAAAGTTACTCCAGCAAGTTGGTAGATTTGTGGCAAGCCAGAAATAGCCGGGAATATGAACTGGATGACATTATGTTGTTGAAAGTTGGCCGACATATTCGACCGAAAGCAGATTTTAAAATGATCATCGCCCGTGATGCGGGTGAAAGTAAGTTTCTTGAAGGCTATCGCAAACAGTTTATCAGTCTGTATTCCACCAGCCATAATGGGCCTATGGCAATTATTGATGGCGATATTGAACAGCAGGATTTTCCACTGGCAGCATCCATTGTTGCGCGTTTTGGCCAAGGTCGACATGCTGATGAAGTTGAGGTGGAGATTACTGTTCCAGACAAACCACCCAAACATATTCAAACCCGGCCTATCAATGTAGGACATGTTCCACAGGAGTGGTACGTGTGAAGCAACTCGAATTAGATGCAAGAAGACTGTTATGTCCCTTGCCAGTAATCAAAACGCAGAATAAAGTAGCTGAATTATCTTCAGGAGATCTTCTAAAAGTAATTTGCACCGATCCTGGAGCATTAAGTGATATTCCGGCTTGGGCCAGAATCCATGGACATCAAATTGTGGAGTCCGTGGAAGAGGGGGATGAGATCACTATTACGGTCCGTGTTGGTGCGTAGCACCTTTTTTGTGCATAAGTAAAAGAGTTTGCACCATTTTGATGCAGTTGTTGTTGATGGTTGCACTCAAATGGTTGATTTTATAGGACAGATTAGTTGGCAAGGTTTGTGCTGTATTAGCGAGTGAGTTTTTTGCACCAAGGTGTGCAGTTTTTTCAATTTTGGAGATTATAAATGTCAGTCGAAAATGTGCTTCAGTTGATTAAGGACGAGGACGTTAAATTCCTTGATTTCCGTTTCACCGACACGCGTGGTAAAGAGCAGCACGTTTCTTACCCTGCCCATTCAATTGATGAAGATACTTTCTCAGAAGGTGTGATGTTTGATGGTTCATCTGTTGCAGGTTGGAAAGGTATCAACGAATCAGACATGATTCTGATGCCAGATGCTTCGACAGCCGTTTTGGATCCATTTATGGATGATACAACGTTGATCGTTCGTTGCGATATCGTTGAGCCAGCGACCATGCAAGGCTATGAGCGTGACCCACGTAGCGTTGCAAAACGTGCAGAAGCTTACCTTGCTTCTACCGGTTTGGCAGATACTGCTTACTTTGGTCCTGAACCAGAATTCTTCATTCTTGATGATGTTCGTTGGGGTAGTGATATCTCCGGTTCTTTCTACAAAATCGATTCAAATGAATCTTCATGGAACACCGAAAAAGTATTCCCTGATGGTAACAAAGGTCACCGCCCAAGCGTAAAAGGTGGTTATTTCCCAGTGCCGCCAGTTGATTCACTACAAGACATCCGTTCAGCCATGTGTTTGACCATGGAAGAAATGGGCTTGGTTACTGAAGTTCACCATCATGAAGTGGCGACTGCGGGACAATGTGAAATCGGTACTAAATTCAACACCTTGGTTAAAAAAGCCGACGAAGTTCAAATCCTGAAATATGTCGTGCAAAACGTTGCACATGCTTATGGCAAAACAGCGACCTTTATGCCAAAACCTTTAGTTGGTGATAACGGTAGCGGTATGCACGTTCACCAATCGTTGGCCAAAGATGGTGAAAACCTGTTTACTGGTAACAAGTACGGTGGTTTGTCTGAAACGGCCTTGTTCTACATTGGCGGTATCATCAAACATGCTAAAGCATTAAATGCTTTCACTAACCCGGGTACAAACAGCTACAAACGTTTGGTCCCTGGTTTTGAAGCACCAGTTATGTTGGCTTATTCAGCGCGTAATCGTAGCGCCTCTATCCGTATTCCTTTTGTCAGCAATCCAAAAGGACGTCGTATCGAAGTCCGTTTCCCTGATCCATCTGCTAACCCATACTTAGCGTTCAGTGCAATGATGATGGCGGGTCTGGATGGTATTAAAAACAAGATCCACCCTGGCGATGCAATGGATAAAGATTTATACGATTTGCCACCAGAAGAAGATGCAGCGATTCCAAAAGTTTGCCATGCGCTGGATCAAGCATTGGCGGAGCTGGACAAAGATCGTGCTTTCTTGACCGAAGGCGGCGTATTCACTGATGACATGATTGATGGCTATATCGCGTTGAAGATGGAAGAAGTTACTCGTCTGCGTATGGAAACTCATCCTGCCGAGTTTGATCTGTACTACAGCCTGTAAATTTTTGATTGCAGTCACAAAACGCCTCCTTTATGGAGGCGTTTTTTTTGTTTGTCAGTTGCACAATTGAAAGCCCTAACCTATATTCCTATTCATGAAATTTATTATTTTTATGTTAGTGGGTTTGGGAACCGCGGTTGCCGGTGACATCTATCGATGGATTGATGAAAACGGCAACGAAGTCTATTCAGACCAGCCGACTGAAAATGCCGAAAAGATTGAACTGCGCCACTCAATGATATACACCCCTGTAGCAATACCTGGCAGCAATGACCTTACTACTGATGATACACAAACAGCAACGGAACAATCGGAAACAGACCAAACTGAACCCGCACCGAATTATCAGTTGATTATCGTTTCTCCTGAAGATGATGCTGGTATTCGGGTCAATAATGGCAATGTAGTAGTGAATCTGCAGGTTATCCCAGCATTGGTACCAGAACGTGGTGATAGGATTCAGCTTTATCTCGATGGTTTACCTGTGGGGCTGCCGATGCCTCAATTGAGTTTCTTACTGGAAAATCTTGATAGAGGAACACATCAACTCTCAGCTGTCGTATTAAATGCGTCTGGCGAAGTCCTGGCTCAAAGTGCACCAACAACTTTTCACTTGCAGCGGAGCAGCTTACTGCAACCAGGCCGCGAACAAAATAATACTCCAGGAACTGGAGCACCAACAATTCCAGCCAATCCTTCAATACCAAGTCTTCCCTCAGCTCCGGGCTTTCCGTCAACTCCTAGCCTTCCATCAACACCGGGTCATCCAACCATACCAGGCCACGCCCCAACTCCGCCCCCTCAGAATCCCAACTAAGTTTTCTTGAATAACCTTGTGCACCAAAATGAAGCGTACAATGGCGTAATTAGACTTCCCAAATACCCAAAATAATACCTCTGCTTGATTTGCATATAAGTAAAATTAAATTATTTCTATTGGAATCATCACGTTAAATTTTATGTTTTCTAATGTGCTTACAAATGGAGCGTTTTTTGCAAATGGCATGCCATGAACTTAAATGACAAACTTATCAATATAGAACAGTTATCCAGTAATGATGTACTGGAAAGTCTGACTACCGCCATATTGGTACTCGACACAAATCTACGTGTTTGTTATATCAACACGGCAACTGAAGTTATGTTTGAAATCAGCCAACGCCAGGCTGAACACATTCCTTTTCAAACCTTGCTACCAGGTGAAACACATTTACTTACGTCATTGCGTCGGGTTATCAGTAATGGACAGGCGTTAATTGAACGAGAAATTCAGTTGTTTCTTCCAGCGGCCGGCGAAATAGTGGTTGATTGTTCAATCAAAATGTTAGATGTTGCTGAACCCCGATTGTTGGTTGAACTGGCACAATTGGATTATCAACAACGAGTGAATCGTGATGAAAATCTGCATACCCAGCAACAGGTTGTGCGTGGATTGGCGCACGAAATCAAAAATCCACTGGGTGGTTTAAGAGGTGCTGCGCAATTATTGGAGCGGCAACTCGATTCTGATGATTTAAAGGAATACACCCAGATCATCATAAATGAAGCCGATCGTCTGCAAAACTTGATGACAAGAATGTTGGGACCGTATCAGCAATCAGAAAAAAACCAAGTAAATATTCATGAAGTATTACAACGGGTGCGGCAGTTGGTTGATATTGAGGTAGACGAACGACTAAAGTTTATAGCCGACTACGACCCCAGTATTCCCGAGTTGTATGCGGATTTTGATCAGCTGATACAGATTGTTTTGAATATTGTCCGTAATGCGGTGCAAGCGATGCATGGCGCTGGGGTGATCCGTTTACGAACTCGGATTCAACGTAATCTCACCATAGAGAAGCGATTTCATAAATTAGGTGTTTTGATAGAAGTCGAGGATAACGGACCGGGCATTCCCAAACAATTACAGGATAGCTTGTTTTATCCCTTAGTCACGGGAAGAGCTGACGGCACCGGACTTGGACTTTATCTTGTACAGAATCTGGTACAGCGTAATGCGGGTACAGTTAGTTGTACTAGCCATGCCGGCCAAACCATATTCTCAATTATTTTTCCTTTGGAGTTAAAACCGTGAGCGCTAAAGCGATAGCATGGATTGTTGATGATGACCGATCAATTCGATGGGTATTACAAAAGGCATTGGAAGCCGTAGATATTTCTGTCAAAGCCTTTGAAAGCGGAGATTTGGTTTTAGAACAACTCAAACGCGGCACCGATACACCGCCAGATGTGCTGGTTAGTGATATCCGCATGCCTGGACTTGATGGATTACAGTTACTTGCTGAAATCCAGCGAAACCAGCCTGATTTGCCAGTGATTATCATGACGGCTTATTCAGATTTGGATAGCGCAGTATCAGTCTATGAAGGAGGCGCCTTTGAGTATTTGCCTAAACCCTTTGATGTTGATGAAGCAGTAGATTTAGTTCAACGGGCAATAACTCATCATCGTCAGCAGCATACTAACCCTGCTGGTGAAATGAATATTGGCAGTGAGATTATTGGCGAAGCGCCAGCGATGCAGGAAGTGTTTCGAGCTATTGGTCGTCTGGCACGTTCCAACATCACGGTATTAATAAATGGTGAATCGGGCACGGGTAAAGAGTTGGTCGCACACGCTTTGCACAAGCATAGCCCGCGTCGCGCGTCACCGTTTATTGCGTTAAATATGGCTGCTATTCCCAGAGAATTATTGGAATCAGAATTATTTGGTCATGAAAAAGGCTCGTTTACCGGAGCACATGTTCAACGTAAAGGCCGTTTTGAACAAGCCGATGGCGGTACATTATTTCTAGACGAAATTGGCGACATGCCGCTTGAACTGCAAACCCGCTTGTTGCGGGTGCTTTCGGATGGAGAATTTTTCAGAGTTGGCGGGCATAGTCCGGTAAAAGCCGATGTGAGAATTATCGCTGCGACGCATCAGAATCTGGAGCAGCAGGTTGAACGAGGGGATTTTCGTGAAGATTTGTTTCATCGATTAAACGTTATCCGTATTCATATCCCATCATTACGCGAACGCCGTGAAGATATTCCAGCATTGGTGGCCTATTTTCTTAACAAAGCAGCACGCGAACTTAATATGGGGGTTAAGAGTGTTTCCCCTGAAGTGGAACGCTACTTATCGCAGCTGCCATGGCCTGGTAATGTCAGACAACTGGAGAATACCTCCCGCTGGCTGACCGTGATGTCTCCAGGTCAGGTTGTGCAGATGGATGATCTGCCAATGGAACTCACTGCCGATGCCAGTGTTGAGTCAAGCCGTAGTGGTGGCGATTGGCAGCAACTGTTCCGTCAATGGGCAGCAAGCAAGGCATTAAGTGGTCAGGAAGGGGTATTGGCAGATGTGGTTCCGATGATTGAACACCTGTTGATGGAGGTTGCTTTAGAGAAAACGGCGGGCAAGCGTCAGGAAGCCGCAAAATTATTGGGCTGGGGCCGCAATACCTTAACGCGGAAACTGAAAGAGAATTAACAAACAGGCTTGCGGGTAAGTCGCATCCTGTGTATAGTATGCGACTTAGTCAGGTGCGGGGTGGAGCAGCCTGGTAGCTCGTCGGGCTCATAACCCGAAGGTCGTTGGTTCAAATCCAGCCCCCGCTACCAATAATAATGTTAAGACAGGACCCCTAATTGGGGTTTTTGTTTTTGTGGAGTTAAAATTGGGCCAATGGCCCTTTTTTTTTATTTGTTTGCCTATGGCCGTATCTGATCAAATTGAAAAACTAATTGAAGCACCGATTGAGTCGCTGGGATACCAGCTGGTCGGTGTGGAATACATGCAGGGTGGACAAAATCCACTGCTGCGAATCTATATCGATGCAGATCAAGGCATTGGCATTGAAGATTGCGAACGCGTCAGTCATCAGGTCAGTGGCATTCTCGATGTCGAAGACCCCATCAAAAAAGCCTATTCCCTGGAAATTTCCTCCCCCGGATTTGATCGTCCTTTATTCAAGGAACGTGACTTTATCCGTTTTACTGGTTCGCCAGCAAAAATCACCACTAAGTTACCGGTGGATGGTCGACGGAATTTTACCGGTATATTGCATGGCTTTGATAATGGTGACGTATTAATTGAAGTAGATGGCGAGGTTTACGCCTTACCATTGGCAAAGTTGGCTAAAGCACGACTGGTTGCCTGAAAAAGCGTATTATTTGCTGTTAATGTAAAAACTTAGTTTTGGATCAATCGCTTGCATCGATCCACTGGGGGCGTGATGAATAATAAAGAAATTTTGCTGGTTGTTGATGCCATGTCTAATGAAAAAGGCGTGGGAAAAGAAGTTATATTTCAGGCGATTGAAGCGGCACTGGCGATGGCTACCCGTAAGCGTTATGAAATGGAAATAGATGCGCATGTTGCGATTGATCGCCAAACTGGCAACTATGAAACATTCCGTCAATGGTTGATTGTTGATGATAATGATGACGACTTTGAATCTTCAGAAACCCACATCACATTATCCGATGCACTAGAAAAACAAGCCGATGCGCAAGTCGGTGGATATATCCGCGAACCAATGGAATCAGTTGAGTTTGGCCGTATTGCTGCACAAACTGCCAAACAGGTTATTGTGCAAAAAGTACGCGAAGCCGAACGCGCCCAAGTCGTCGATATGTATCGCGAGAAACTTGGCCAAATGATTCACGGCACAGTTAAACGAGTCGAGCGCGGCAATGTCACGCTGGATTTAGGTGGCAATGCTGAAGCATTACTGCCTCGCGAAGAAATGATTCCGCGTGAAAACTTCCGCAGTGGTGATCGCGTTCGTGGCTATTTAAAAGAAATCCGTTCGGAAGCGCGTGGACCACAACTGATTGTCAGTCGCGTAGCACCAGAATTGTTGATTGAACTATTCAGCCTGGAAGTGCCTGAAATCGGTGATGGCATGATTGAGATCAAGGGTGCTGCCCGCGATCCTGGTTTACGTGCCAAAATCGCTGTTTTAGCTCACGAGCCACGAATTGATCCTGTTGGTGCTTGTGTTGGTATGCGTGGTTCACGTGTACAAGCTGTGACCAATGAATTAGCTGGTGAACGTGTTGACATTATCCTGTGGGATGAAGAGCCCGCCCGCTTTGCTATTAATGCTATGGCGCCAGCAGAAGTATTATCGATTGTTGTTGATGAAGATGCTCACAGCATGGACATCGCCGTTGAAGACGGTCAGTTATCACAGGCTATTGGTCGTGGTGGCCAGAATGTCCGACTTGCCAGCCAATTAACTGGTTGGGAACTGAATGTCATGTCTGCATCGGATGCCGATCAAAAAGCCGAAACCGAAATCAGCTCATTGATTCAAACCTTTATGGCCGATCTGGATGTTGATGAAGATGTCGCGTTGATTCTGGCCCAGGAAGGCTTCTCTTCTTTAGAAGAAGTGGCATATGTCCCAGAACAAGAAATGCTTGATATCGAAGAATTTGATGCAGATATTGTTAACGAATTACGTTCACGTGCCAGAGATGTGTTGTTGACCAGAGCTATCGCCAGTGAAGAGCAAATTGAAAATGCTTCTCCTGCCGAAACATTGAACGATATACCTGGAATGAGCACTGAGTTAATTGCCAAACTGAATAGTCATGGTGTTATGACGGTTGATGATCTTGCAGATCAGTCTGTGGATGAATTGGTAGAAGCTGGTGGCATTGATGAAAAACAAGCTGCCGCATTTATCATGAAAGCACGTGAATCATGGTTTGCAGACGAACAAACTGAAACAGGGGAGTAACCAATGAGTGACATGAAGGTTAAGGACCTGGCCGACACAGTCGGTATCACACCTGAGCGTTTAGTAGATCAACTTAACGAAGCTGGAATTAAAGTTTCCAAGCCAGATGACTTGATCACTGAAGACCAAAAACAGACGCTTCTGCAATTTTTGCAGCAAAGACATGGCAAATCGGCTGGTGATAATGATGCATCGCCTAAAAAAATTACACTTAAACGTAAATCGGTTAGTGAAATTAAATTAGGTGGTGGTACTTCACGGCAAGCTGGTAAAAGTGTCAGCGTGGAAGTCCGTAAAAAAAGGACTTTTGTAAAACGTACTGATGTTGAAGCGGTTGCTGTAGCTCCAGTTGAAGAACCAGCCGTTTTATCTCAAGCACAGCTGCATGCTGAAGAAGTTTCTCGTCAGGAACAACTACGTCTGCAGGAAATTGCGCGTAAACAACAAGAACAAACCAGCCGTGAGCAGGAAGAGTCTGAAAGAGAAGCTGCTGCAGTAGCTGCAGCTATTGAAGCTGAAAGACTGGCGGTTGAAGAAGCGCGATTAGCGGCAGAAGAAGAACAACGGGCCTTAGCAGAAGAAGCGAAAGCCAAACAAGAAAAACAATCTGCTCCTACTCCGGCGACAAAACAACCTGCTAAACCAGAATTGACAGCTTCTCAACTCGCTCATAAAAAGTTGGAAGAAGCCGATGCCAAACGTCGTGCTGCAAATATTGCGAGAATCGACGCTGAAAAAGCGCTCGAAGCCCGCAAAAAAGCCCGCGAAGAGGAAGAAGCTTTAGAAAAAGCCAAAGAAGAAGCACGTTTGGCAGCTGCTGAAGCACAAGCTAAAGAGCAAAAACCAGATCGTAAAGAAGCAGACGCAAAACACGTTGCCAGTAAAGACAAACCAGCAAAACGTGGTCGTTTCCAGCGTGATGATGAGTTTGAACGCAAAGAACTGCATGTCAGTGAAGGCAAAGGTCGTCGTAAAAAGAAAAAAGGTGTATCACAGAGAACGACTACTGTTGAAACTTCGACAGAACATGGCTTTTCACGCCCAACCGCACCGGTTGTCCGTGAAGTCAGTGTGCCGGATACTATTTCAGTCTCTGATTTAGCACAACGTATGTCAGTGAAAGCTGCTGAAGTAATTAAAGCTTTGATGGGTATGGGCACGATGGCCACTATCAATCAAGTGCTGGATCAAGATACAGCTGTTATTCTGGTTGAAGAAATGGGCCATGTTGCTAAACCAGTTCAGGAAAATGAAGTTGAACAGGCTTTAGAAACGTCAATTGAAATTACCGGCGAAGCGGTTCCGCGAGCTCCAGTAGTCACTGTTATGGGCCATGTTGATCACGGTAAAACCTCACTGCTCGATTACATCCGTCGTACTAAAGTGACCTCTGGTGAAGCCGGTGGTATTACCCAGCATATCGGCGCTTATAAAGTTGAAACCAGCCGTGGTGAAGTTACCTTCCTGGATACGCCAGGCCATGCGGCATTTACTGAAATGCGTTCACGTGGTGCTAAAGTTACGGATATTGTGGTATTGGTTGTTGCAGCTGATGATGGCGTTATGCCTCAGACCATTGAAGCGGTGCAACATGCAAAAGCTGCTGGTTCTACGCTGATTGTAGCGGTAAACAAAATGGATAAACCTGATGCCAGTCCGGATCGGGTTAAGCAAGAATTAACCAATCATGAAGTCGTACCGGAAGACTGGGGTGGTGACGTGCAGTTTGTGCCCGTTTCAGCTCTAACCGGTATGGGTGTTGAAGATTTACTTGAAGCAATTTCTCTGCAAGCTGAAGTCATGGAATTGACAGCGCCTGTCAAAGGTCCTGCACACGGTACGGTTGTTGAGTCTCGTCTTGATAAAGGCCGCGGTACTGTGGTTACTGTGCTGGTTCAACGTGGCACGTTGCGTAAAGGTGACATTGTTGTAGTCGGTCAGGAATTCGGCCGGGTTCGTGCCTTGTTCAATGAAAATGGTCAGCCAATGGATGAAGCCGGTCCTTCGACTCCAGTTGAATTATTAGGTCTTTCTGGAACTCCGGCTTCAGGTGATGAGTTGCAGGTTGCCCCAGACGATCGTACGGCGAGAGAAATTGCCAGCTTCCGTCAAACCAAAGCTCGTGAACTGAAAATGGCTCAGCAACAGGCTGCCAAGTTGGATGATATGTTCAACAAAATGGAAGCTGGCGATTTGAAAACCCTTAATGTGGTTATCAAAGGCGATGTCCATGGTTCAGTTGAAGCGGTTAGCCAAGGTCTACAGAAACTGTCGACAGATATGGTTCAGGTTCGAGTTATCGGTTCAGGTGTCGGTGGTATTAACGAAACTGACGCACAATTGGCAGCTGCTTCTGATGCGATTTTGATCGGTTTCAATGTTCGTGCTGATAATACCGCGCGTAAAGTAATTGCTGAAAAAGGCCTGGATGTTCAATATTTCAGCATCATTTACGATTTGCTGGATGTCGTGACCAAAGCCATGACCGGTATGCTTGAACCTGTCTATAAAGATGAAATTATTGGTCTGGCCAGGGTTGATGATGTGTTCAGCTCACCAAAATTTGGTGATATCGCTGGTTGCTTGGTGCTCGAAGGCAGTGTGAAACGTAACAATCCAATTCGTGTTCTGCGTGATAACGTAGTTATTTACGAAGGTGAACTCGAATCACTGCGTCGTTTCAAAGATGATGTTAATGAAGTTAATGCCGGTACCGAATGTGGTATTGGTGTGAAAAACTACAAAGACGTTAAACCGGGCGATCAAATCGAAGTCTTTGAACGTGTACTGATGAAACCGAGTCTTTAATGGCAAGAGAATTTAGTCGCACAAATCGAATCAGTGAGGTCATGATGCGTGAATTGGCCTTGCTGATTCAGCATGACCTGGCTGATCCGCGTGTCAGTATGGTCACGGTGTCACATGTCGATGTGACATCCGACCTGAAATATGCGCGTATCTATGTCACACGACTCAGTGGTTTTGATTCCGAAGAAGCGGCCAAAGAATGTTTGGCAGGTTTAAATAATGCGGCAGGGTACTTACGCCGTGCGTTGGCAAAGCGGGTGAAATTACGCATCATGCCGGAACTACAATTCCGTTATGACACCACATTGGAACATGGCTTTTATATGGATGAATTAATTTCCAAAGCCAATGCCGATCTTAAGGACGAGCCAGAGTCTGACCCAGAAACTGATAAAGATTGAGTTTCGTCGATGGCCAAACGCAGTAAAAAAGGTCGTGATATTACCGGTATCGTGATTGTCGATAAACCAACCGGGCTCAGTTCCAATCATGTTCTGCAACGCGTCAAACGTTTGTTTAACGCCAACAAAGCAGGCCATACTGGCAGTCTTGATCCTCTAGCAACGGGTGTTTTACCTGTTTGCCTTGGCGAAGCCACCAAACTCTCCACTTATTTGCTCGATGCAGATAAACAGTATCAAGTACGTTGTCAGCTAGGTGTTCTTACCGATAGTGGTGATAGTGACGGTGCTGTTATCGCCGAACAAAATATCCCTGACTATTCCGTTGAACAACTGCAAAAAGTTTTGCAGGACTTTGTCGGTGAGCAACAACAGATCCCACCCATGTTTTCAGCGTTAAAACATCAGGGACAACCGCTTTATAAACTGGCGCGTCAAGGTATTGAAATCGAGCGTAAATCTCGTCTTATTACCATCTACAGTATTGAGCTTCTGGCGAGTGATGCCGAAAGTTTTACGCTGCAGGTTGCCTGTAGCAAAGGTACTTATATACGCACCTTGGTTCAGGATATTGCAGCTGCATTAGGCAGTTGTGGACATGTCACTATGCTCAGACGCACCGATGCCGCTGGCTATGATTTAACCCAAGCGTTAAGTCTGGAGACGTTACAGGAACTAGCCGAACAGCAAGGTTTTACCGGCCTTGATACCCAATTATTACCCGCCCATGAAGCCTTGCCAGAATGGCCTGAGGTAAGGTTGGATGCTGAGATGTCTGCCGATATGCGTTTTGGACGCACCGTATTAACGGAAACGCAGGGACAAAGCGCAAAAGTTCGTTTATTTGATTATCAGGATCAATTTATCGGTCTGGGTGAAATAGCGTTGGATGGCACTGTGTCAGCAAAACGCTTGTTTGTAACTGGCGATACGGTTTAACTCGCTTGTGAAGAGCGGATAAAACCGGTAAAATTCGCCACTCTTAAAAGGTTGGGTAGTCTGGTTTAACTTGCTGGATTATTTCAGAATTTAACTCATAGCAAAAGCTATACAAAAGTTGGAGTTTTTATGTCAATTACTGCAGAACAAAAACAAGAAATTATTAAAAAATACGCTCGTACAGAAGGTGATACTGGTTCAGCTGAAGTTCAAGTTGCATTGTTAACCGCGCGTATTACGAATCTTTCAGACCATTTCAAAAGTAACACCCATGACCATCATTCACGTCAAGGTCTGTTAAAAATGGTTAGTGGTCGTCGCAAAATGCTCGACTACCTGAAAAAAACCGACATTACCCGTTACCGTGATTTGATTGCTGACTTAGGTCTGCGTCGCTAATTACCCAACGTGGTCTGTAAAACAACTCATCGAGCCTGCGCCAATAGCATTGGCATAAGGTTGATGCGTTGACTGATATGCCCCTGAAATCCCCCGCGGTTTCAGGGGCATATTCATTTATGCGTTTATCGTTTTTATAAATCAGTCATGAAAAGGTTTGTGGCTGGTGTTGTCAAGAGAAGGAAATACTAGTGAATTCAGTTAAAAAGACAGTTCAGTTCGGTGAGCACACGCTTAGCCTGGAAACCGGAAAAATCGCGCGTCAGGCAGGTGGTTCAATTATCGCCAGTCTGGGTGAAACTGCAGTGCTCGTCACTGTCGTCGGTAAGAAAAATGTTAATCCAGGACAGGATTTCTTTCCATTAACCGTTAATTATCAAGAACGCACCTACGCGGCCGGTAAAATTCCTGGCGGTTTCTTCAAACGTGAAGGACGTCCTTCCGAGAAAGAAACTCTGACATCCCGTCTGATCGATCGTCCACTGCGTCCATTGTTTCCTAAAGGTTTCATCAACGAAGTTCAGGTTATTGCCACCGTAATGGCTTTGGATCCTGAAATTGATCCAGATATTCCGGCGATGATTGGTGCTTCTGCAGCATTAGCTGTTTCTGGCTTACCGTTTAATGGTCCATTAGGTGCCGCCCGCGTAGGTTATGTTGATGGTAACTACATTCTGAATCCTTCAAAGAAACAGTTAGCAAACAGCTCGTTGGATTTAGTTGTTGCCGGTACTGTCAGTGCCGTATTGATGGTTGAATCTGAAGCCTCTGAACTGCCTGAAGAAGTCATGTTAGGTTCTGTGATGTACGGTCATCAGCAAATGCAAACTGCGATCAAACTGATCGAAGAGCTGAAAGCTGAAGCTGGTAAACCGGCTTGGGAATGGACTGCTCCGGAAAAAGATGATCGTTTATACAATGCAGTTAAAGAACAAGCATTTGAAGGCATTAAAAACGCTTATGCGATCAGCGACAAAATGCAACGTCAGGATCAACTGGCCGAAATTCGTCAAACAGCTGTAGATACATTAGTGACCGAAGAGGGTGAATGGTCTGCTGATGATGTTAAAGGTTTGTTTGGCAAATTAGAAAAAGAACTGGTTCGTGGCCGTATTATTGCCGGTGAACCACGTATCGATGGTCGTGATACTAAAACTGTTCGCCCAGTATTTGTTGAAACTACAGTATTACCACGTGTTCATGGTTCTGCCTTGTTTACCCGTGGTGAAACTCAGGCGATTGTTGTTGCAACATTGGGTGCTGAACGTGATGCACAGATGATTGACGCGGTAGAAGGTGAATACCGTGATCGTTTCATGCTGCATTACAACTTCCCGCCATTCTGCGTTGGTGAAACCGGCTTTGTAGGTTCACCAAAACGTCGTGAAATCGGTCATGGCAAATTAGCTAAACGCGGTATTCAAGCGGTTATGCCAACGGCTGAAGAATTCCCGTATGTGGTTCGTGTGGTTTCAGAAATCACTGAATCAAATGGTTCAAGCTCAATGGCTTCCGTTTGTGGTACATCATTAGCATTAATGGATGCTGGTGTGCCGATTAAAGCACCAGTCGCCGGTATTGCCATGGGTCTGATTAAAGAGCCCGATGGTTATGCCGTTTTGACCGATATTCTGGGTGATGAAGATCACCTGGGTGATATGGACTTTAAAGTTGCAGGTACCGCAAAAGGCGTTACCGCACTGCAAATGGATATCAAGATCGAAGGTATCAACGAAGAAATCATGCGTACCGCACTGGCACAAGCTCGTGATGGCCGTCTGCATATTCTGGAAAAAATGAATGCAGTAATTTCAACCCACCGTCAGGAAATGTCAGAGTTTGCCCCACGCATTATCACGGTAAAAATTCACGCTGACAAAATCCGTGATGTTATCGGTAAAGGTGGTGCGACCATTCGTGCAATCACTGAAGAAACCGGCGCGACCATCGATATCCAAGATGATGGCACGGTGATGATTTTCTCTTCTGATTTCAATGCGGGTCAGGATGCATTACATCGTATTGAGCAAATCACTGCTGAAGTCGAAGTAGGCAAGATTTACCAGGGCCGTGTTGCCAAACTGATGGATTTTGGTGCGTTTGTCACCATTCTGCCGGGTAAAGATGGTCTGGTGCATATTTCACAAATCTCTGATGAGCGTGTGGAAAATGTAAGCGACAAACTGTCAGAAGGTGACATGATTGAAGTGAAGGTTTTGGAAGTAGATCGCCAGGGCCGTATTCGCTTGAGCATGAAAGCGGTTCATGAGACAACTGCAGCAGAAGCAGAATAAATCAGCTGATTCAGCTTAGATTTGAAAGCCCCGCTTAGCGGGGCTTTTTTTTGGGAATTCATCGTGTTGCTCCAATATTATTAATGATACTTGTGAGCTTTGTTCTGTGGTTATATCGCATTTTTCATAATGACTTTTAGGGTGG
>NZ_MCRI01000029.1 GCF_001720165.1 Methylophaga muralis | reverse complement strand
AATTCATACATGGTAATTTGACTCAAGATTCCCGAAGGAGGGCCGCTAATACTTTTACTAAATACTGAGTGAATCTAATGAAAAATAAAGCATTGGAATTAGACCTAAGGCAAATCAGACAAGGCTTGGAGGAATTTGCCACATTTATGAGTTATCAAAGTAACTACGAAGGTTTGCGTATACTCAAAGTTGAAACGCAACATAACGAAGAACATCCAGTCTCAGATAATGTTGTATCGATAGAAAATGCTCGCAGTCAACGGGATGATTACATCCAATCTATACCAGCCAAAAATTACCGATAAAAAAGGCCCGCATAGCGGGCCTCCTCAATCATCACACCTGACTTCCATCAGGATTAACTTCTTCGCCATCATCTTTCTCTGGCGGCATCAGGTCGGTTTTTGTAACGCCCATTAACAGCACGGCCGTACCTGCAACATAAATAGATGAATAGGTACCCACTAAAATCCCAATCATCAACGCCGTTGCAAAAGCATGGATTACTTCACCACCAAAAATAAATAATGACAAGACAACCAATAAGGTAGTCATAGATGTCATGATTGTTCTACCTAACGTGGCGTTAATAGAAGTATTAATGACTTCCAATGGTTCGGCTTTACGCATTTTCAAAAAGCTTTCCCGAATCCTGTCAAAGACAACGATGGTGTCATTAAGGGAGTAACCGATAACTGCCAAGATGGCTGCCAACACCGTCAGATCAAAATCCAGACGGAATAAAGAGAAAAAACCCACCGTAATGACAACGTCATGAACCAAGGCCAGCACTGACGCTATAGCAAAACGATATTCAAAACGTAATGCCACGTAGATAAGGATACCAATTAAGGCATATACCATTGCCAAACCACCATCTTCAGCAAGCTCTTCACCTACTTGTGGCCCGACAAACTCGACCCTTCTTACTTCAATAGCTTCAGTTTGTTCTGACTGTAATAGCGCAACGACTTGGTTACTAATTTCAGCCATATTTTCGGTTTCAATCACTGGAAGGCGAATCAAAACTTCAGTTAGCGAACCGAAATTTTGTACCATCGCATCTTCATAACCACCTTGCTCCAGGGTAGTTCGAATCTCGCCCAAATCGACGGGTTGAGGATAGCCGACTTCAATCATGGTGCCGCCGGTAAAGTCGATACCAAAATTCAGACTATTTGTGACGATTGAATAAACCGAAATAATTAACAAGATAGCTGAAAATGCTAATGCAAACTTGCGTATTCCAACGAAATTAATGTTTGTTTCTTTGCTCAATAAATGCATGACACAAGCCTTAATTAAATAGACAATTTAGGTCGTTGTTGGCGACCATAAATAAGGTTAATAACCATGCGAGTACCAACAATAGCGGTAAACATCGACGTCAAAATACCTAGCGTAAGAGTAACAGCAAAGCCTTTGATAGTACCGGTACCAAAACCAAACAATACGATTGCAGCGATCAATGTCGTAATATTCGCATCGGCGATAGTAGAAAATGCTTTAGCGTAACCGGCATCAATACTGGCACGTGGGCTGTTACCCATTCTCAACTCTTCACGAATACGCTCAAAAATAAGCACATTGGCATCAACCGCCATACCTACCGTCAAAACAATACCAGCAATACCAGGCATGGTCAGTGTGGCTTGTAACATCGACAACAACGCAACAATTAACACCAGATTGGCTGCAAGAGCCAAGTTGGCCACCGCGCCAAACACCCGATACCAGATGATCATAAAGACCAGCACCAGAGCAAAACCAATCATTACCGAAGCAAAACCCTGATCAATGTTTTCCTGTCCGAGGCTCGGGCCGACAGTGCGTTCTTCAACAATATCAATAGGCGCAGCTAATGCACCCGCACGGAGCAACAAGGCTAAATCACGCGCTTCGGTCGTACCATCTAAACCAGTGATCTGGAACTTCTTACCCAACTGATCACGGATAGTCGCAACGCTGATAATTTCCGGTAGCTGACGCCGTACACTGACTTCTTCCCCATTGATTATCTGAGTTTCAATTTTTGACTCAATAAATACCACTGACATTGGGTTACCGATATTGTCACGGGTAATATTGCTGAAGATTCGGGCACCTTTACCATCCAAGGTCACCGATACAGCTGGCGAGCCAGTTTGACCATCAATTGTTGAAGCAGCATTAATAACGTGTTCGCCGGTCAACATGACGCGTTTGTGTAACAGATAAGGTCTGCCATCACGATGATAGAACAGTTCTGAATTAGCAGGGACACGGCCGTTTATCGCGTCTTGAACATCATTTTCAAAATCAACTAAGCGAAATTCCAATGTTGCAGTCGCGCCAAGGATCTTTTTCGCTTGAGCCGTATCCTGAACTCCTGGTAATTGAACAACAATTCTCTCTTGTCCTTGCTGTTGAACCGTTGGCTCAGCCACACCCAGTTCATTAATGCGATTACGTAAAGTCGTAATATTTTGCTGTAATGCCAAACTTTGCGTTTCACGAACGGTAGCTTCATTTAGCCGAATCGCTACCGTTGGACGATCCGCATTTTCGTCTATTACTGCATTGATTTCGTTATGTTCACGATTGATTTCCCGAATAGCCGCATCACGGTCAGCTTCTTCACGAAACCCGAAGGTTAAGACATCCCCATTCACATTCACCTGCGTGTAACGAATTGTCTTATCGCGAAGCAAAATTCGAATATCGCTGCCATAACTTTCAAGTGTTTGTTTTAATACTGTGTCCATGTCCACTTCCATCAGGAAATGCACGCCGCCACGTAAATCCAAACCAAGATTCATTGGCTTTGCACCCAAAGACCGCAAGAGGGGTGGTGTATTGGGCGCAAGATTTAACGCCACAATGTAATCATCGGCACTGAGGCTTTGTTGAATCAGTTCACGCGCTTTAAGCTGATCATTTGCTTCACTGAAACGAATCAATAAACGATTTTCTTCAAGCACTACGCCTTTGTAGGGAATTTCTGCTTGTTTCAGCGTTGATTCAATTTCATTGGCTAGTTGCAAATCAACAGTATTTTGTCTGCTAGCAGAAACCTGTACCGCAGGATCATCACCAAAGAGATTTGGCATAGCATAGATAATGGCGATGACAATGACGGCCACAACCAATAGGTTTTTCCAGAGGGGGTATCGGTTCATCTTAAGATCCAGATATCAAAAAGGCTGCTCGCAGGCAGCCTCTTTTCATTACAGTTTTTTCAATGTGCCTTTAGGAAGCACAGAATTGATTGATTCACGACGCACTTTTACTTCAACCGTATCGGAGATTTGCAGGTTGATCGCGTTGTCGTTAATGTCATTAATTTTTCCCATCAAACCACCGTCAGTGACAACTTCATCACCTTTAGCCAAGGCTTGCTGCATGGTGCGGTGGGCTTTAGCACGTTTTTGTTGAGGACGAATCAACATCACATAAAACAATACTAATAAAATGATTGGAAAGGCGAAATCCAACAAGCCTGGTGAGCCAGATTGTGACGCCGCAGCTTCAGCAAAAGCCGGTGAAATCAGAAAATCCATCGTGTTTCCTCTAAACTGACAAATAAAAGACTGTGATTATGCCACAGCCAACTTCTGGCTGATAGCCGTTTGCGTTATTGGGGCTGTTGTTGGCGCATTGCATAGAAAGACTGTCGAAACTGTTGCAAAGTGCCCGACTCAATTGCCGTTCTAAGTTGTTGCATTAAACGTTGATAATAATGCAGATTATGAATGGTATTCAGGCGCGGACCGAGCATTTCACCTGTACGATCTAAGTGATGCAGATAGGCACGGCTGTAATTCTTGCAAGTGTAACAATCACAGTAAGGATCCAGCGGACCTGTGTCAGTTTTATGACGACTGTTACGGATCTTGATCACGCCTTCATGTACAAACAAATGTCCATTTCGGGCGTTGCGAGTTGGCATCACGCAATCAAACATATCTACGCCAAGACAAACCGCCTCAACCAAATCTTCCGGTCTGCCAACACCCATTAAATAGCGTGGTTTATCAGTCGGCATTTTGTCGCTCAGATGATGCAGAATTCGCAGCATGTCTTCTTTTGGTTCGCCAACGGATAAACCGCCTATGGCATAGCCATCAAAACCAATTTCCGTCAGACCGGCTAGCGATTCATCACGTAAAGCTTCATGCATACCGCCCTGAACAATTCCAAATAATGCGGATGGGTTATCACCATGTGCGATTTTACTTCGCGCCGCCCAGCGTAAAGATAAACGCATGGAAATGGCAGCTGTCTTTTCATCAGCAGGATAAGGTGTGCATTCATCGAAGATCATCACGATATCACTGCCTAAAGCTCGTTGTACCGCCATAGACTCTTCCGGTCCCATAAATACTTTGTCGCCACTGACCGGAGAACGAAAATGCACACCTTGTTCAGTTATTTTGCGCAGATCGCCCAGACTAAATACCTGAAAGCCACCCGAATCAGTCAGGATAGGTTTATCCCAGCGCATAAAGTCGTGTAAGTCACCATGCCGCTGAATAACATCAGTGCCAGGACGCAACATCAGATGAAAGGTATTACCAAGAATAATCTCAGCACCTGTTGCCTTAACTTCTTCCGGTGTCATGGCTTTAACTGAACCATAGGTACCAACAGGCATAAAAGCCGGCGTTTCAATGGTGCCTCGATCAAAACTAAGTTGCCCGCGTCGAGCGAGTCCGTCCTGGGCTGATGTAGCAAATTTCATGGTGTAAACTCATCAAAAATTGGCGCACAGGATAGCATTATCACCGGCGTTCCAGTGAATTCAGACGCAAATCATTAACAGTTAAGGTAGGATCAACGTTCAATTTTGTTAGTGGAACCCCGTATGTCTCAATCGAATATTATCGTTGCACTGGATTATTCCGATGCAAATGCCGCTCTTGCAATGGCGGAACAATTAGACCCGACACGTTGTAGGCTTAAAGTCGGCAAAGAGCTATTCACTATAAGCGGGCCGGAAATTGTAAGAAATCTCCAGCAACAAGGCTTTGATATTTTTCTGGATTTGAAATATCACGATATTCCAAATACGGTTGCCAAAGCCTGTGCTGCAGCAGCCGAACTGGGAGTATGGATGATGAATGTCCATACGCTTGGTGGCCCGGCAATGATGTCTGCGGCACGTGAAGCAATTGGTAGCAATCACGATGCACCATTGTTGATTGGTGTCACTTTACTTACCAGCATGGATCAGGAAACTTTTGAGACTATTGGCCTGCAGGGTACCATTCCTGAAACCGTGTTACGCCTTGCCGTAATGGCTGCGGATAACGGCTTGGATGGTGTTGTTTGTTCAGCACATGAAACTGCCATGTTAAAAGCAGAATTGGGCAGCCAGTTTCAATTAGTCACGCCAGGTATTCGTCCAGCTGGAAGTGCCAAAGGTGATCAACACCGCATTATGACGCCCGTTCAAGCCATTCAAGCAGGAAGTCATTATCTTGTTATTGGCCGTCCGATTACTGGCGCCGCAGACCCGATGCAAAAGCTGATTGAGATTGAAAACGAGTTACGCTAAGACTTATTGCTGTTTAAGCAGGTCATATAAAAAACCCGCTACAAGAGCGGGTTTAATAATTATTCTTCTACCCGTTAAACTTTGAATTTAGAAGAAGCATCCTGTAACTGAGCTGACAGGCTGCTTAATGTATCCACCGCTTCGGAAGTTGCTCTGGCGCCATCTGCGGTATGATCAGCGATCTGACTGATATTCACGATACCGCGGTTGATATCCTCCGCAACGGAACTTTGCTCGTTTGCAGCATTTGATATCTGAGTGCTCATTTCATCCATTGTAGAGATCATCGCAGTGATCGAATCAAGAGCAGAACCTGCACTGGCTGCTTTCTGCACACTGGTTTTGGCACTTTCACGACTTTCATTCATGACTTTTACTGCAGCACGAGCGCCTTGCTGTAAGCGTTCCACCATCTCTTCAATCTCGTGGGTTGAAGATTGTGTTCTGGCAGCCAAGGTGCGGACTTCATCTGCAACAACAGCAAAGCCACGACCATGTTCACCTGCACGAGCAGCTTCAATCGCCGCATTTAATGCCAATAGATTGGTTTGTTCAGTAATGCCACGAATAACATCAACAATCGCGCCGATATTACCGATATCCGCTTCCAGTTCACTTAAAGTAACAGCAGCTTTTTCAACTTCACTTGCTAAGGTATCGATTGAGCGCATAGTTTCCAATACTACTTGCTTACCAGCTTTAGCTTCATTATCAGCATTCCGAGCCGCCTCGGCAGCATTAGTCGCTGTTCGTGCAACTTCCTGAACAGAAGCGGTCATTTCATTCATGGCTGTGGCAACTTGATCAGTTTCTTCTTGTTGCTTTAATACGCCACTAACCGTTTCTTTACTGATAGCAGCCATGTTCTGTGTAGCGGTGTTCAATTGGCTGACGCCGCCAATTAAGGTGTGCACCAGATTTGCGACATTTTTACGTGCGCTGTCCAATTCAAACGCCATCCAGCTGAAATCACTTTTACCGGAAATGGCAACCTTCTGCGTCAGATCACCTTTTTTAATATTCTGGATGCCATTCACCAGAGTAGTGGCCCGTTTATCACCAAAACGCCCGATGACGTGGGCCATAAACATGATAAAAATACTGCCGATAACAACAAATCCTGCGACAACTTTAAGCTGTTGCGTTGAGCTAAACTCATTAAGTTCCATGTAGAACATCAAGCCTGCCAGCAGTAATAAACCGATAATGCCTAAGCCGGCAACGATATACATACGTTTCTTAGCGAATAGTTCTCTAACTTAAACACGTCGCACTCTCCAATCTAAGTCCATCGTTATTATAATTATTAAGCAAATACACTGACACCAACACTATTATCTGTTGAATCTCCGATAAATGTGTACTTTCATCACCATTATCGTCCATTTCAACAATAACTTGAGCCGTATTACTTCCTTCTCCTAATTGTTCATCTTGCTTAGAGCCTTGCGAAGATTGCTCCTGGTGACTGACTTCGGCATTATTGAGTGCTAAACCGTTTTCGATAAAGCTTTCACGTAATCTTGGCAGAGCCTGCTCTAACGCATCTCTTGCTGCAGCATTCGAAGCAATAAAAGTGACGCTTGTTTGGTCATTCTGCATGCTCAGCCTAACCTCTACCGGCCCAAGATGAGCAGGATTGAGTCTTAATTCAGCTTGCTGGACTCCTTCTCGCGCCATCCATACAACCCGACTGCTCATTACCCTAGCCCAGGCCGCATTATTCAATTGCGGTTGAATATCCAATGCTAAAGCTGGACTAGCAACACTGGCAGCCCCCACAACTGGTGTTGCAACCCCCGTCGTTGTTGAGAAAACCAAAGGAGTAGTCAATGTTGTGGCTGAACTTCGTTCCGTTTGCGGCTCTAGTTGACGCATGGACGCAATCACTTCTGCACTCATAACATTGGTTTGTTGTGGCATTTTACCCGCGTTTTGCATCATCGATTTAAATTTTTCAGTGGCAACGGATTCACCTTCTGAGCCTTGCTTTTGCAAAGCTTGAAGAATGTCAGCACGGATTGAAGTAGCTGTAGATTCTGTAGTATTTGATTGTCCCTGACCAACCTGAATGGATTTGGTGACATCATTTGAAATTGTTGGATAAATTGTTTTGTTTACAGTCGGAGCAAGTTCAGCCGCGTTTTTATCAATTTTGACATCAGTTGTCGCTGTGCTTGATACAACCGACAGAGGGTTGGTTTCTTCAATAATTTTTGGCGTTGCCTCACCATTCAATTTATCAGCGTCAGTATCGGACTTTTCCGGCGGCAACTTTTTGCCGTCTTTTGCTTCCGGCTTTTCCGCTTTAGCCGTTTTATCTTCTGCTTTAGATACATGGGTAGAATCCGCTTTGACGGTTTTCTCATTTCCACGTGATTGTGTGTCATTGACCCGACGGTCTAGTTCAGATGCAAAAGCCTCATTATCCCTACCCACAGACGTAACCGATTTATCGGCATTATTGCTACTGGCAACATTAATAGAGGGAATGGTCAGCAACTGTGTCATATTTTTTCCTTAAACACTGGTGAACCGTGCTAAAAACGGCTTTCTAAGGATTGAATAGCAATGGCTGTGCCAAACTTCTATTTTCATGAGGAGGGTTTTGCACTAATTACATTAATAAGCTGCGTCAGAGCGTCTGTTTGTCTCGCCAGTTGTTGGCTTATCTGTTCGATTGAATAGTGACTTTGGGTTTGATGTAAATGCTGATTCTGCAATAAATCCCGTTGCAATTGTTGAACAAGGTCAAGGCTGTTTTTTAACTGTTGCTGCTGTTGCCCTGAATGAATTTTTAACGGTTGCAGCAACTGACTAAGCTGTTGGTTCAGAATGCGAATCTCCATCGAAAAATCACGCAACTGTCGTGCTTCTTCACCCAATTTTGCCGCTTCCACAGAACAGTTTAATGCCAGTAAACTGGCTTCAAATACAGCATCATCAATTTCCTGCAACATGCTCGTCAAATGAATATTGTGCTGCTGAACCTCAAGCAAGGCTTTTTCAAGAACAGGTAAAGCTGTTGAGGAATGATCTGTAGCTGTAGTACTCACTGTTGCCGATGACAGCTTGTTATTTGTCGAAGCAGCTTGCGGGTAACATTCCAACAAAAAACCCACCGCATCGTCTTTTTGATACAAAACCGAAATAGTTAATCTCAAATCAATAATGGCGTTATGCAAATCAATACTGCATGGTAATTGGTTAAAATTACTGAACACATCGCTGGGAAAAGGTAACTTGTCCATGACATGTTGTATTTGATAACCAATCAAACTGTCGATTTTTACCTTAGGAAACATCTTTTCAATGTTGTCTTGATGAGCAGTGAAAAGACTTTCGGCTGCAGCATTAAGATAGCGAATCACTAATTGTGAATCGATTATCAACATTGGAGTTGCCGTTTGTGCAACAGCTAATGAAGTAAGTACATGCTCTGGTGTAGCGTTTTTGTTTGGCGGGTAATCAATGTCGGGCTCAACCGGATGAAGGGTCGGGCTTTGCATCAACTCAGCGACATATTCAAGAACATTTCGCCAAGCTTGTTGTAATTTCGAATCCCACTTTTGATCTGCAAATTCGGCAACTACTGACAACCAGTTTTCAATAAACATCTCAAAATGGGATGTCTCAACACCATATTGTTGATGACGGGCACCCAAGCCTTGCAGGTAATCCTCGATCATTTCCGTGTCACGTAAATGTTGAATTAACAACACCATGGAGGCCAAAAGCTTTTTATGCTGTCCTTCAATTGTTACCGATTTAAATAACGGCATGATCTCAGGGTATTCGGTAAACAAGCGTTGATAAAAACGTTCGGCTAACGCATCACTGAACTCCATTAATACAGCAAAATTCTGTTCTACCAGCGCTATATCTTGTTCTTGTAATTTAGCCGTCTCGTTAAGCTGATAGTGTCGTAACGCATTTTCAGTCATCAGTCGGCTCTTCCCATCAGCAAATCATTTGCCAAGGATTGGTAATCAGCAGGGTTAGCGGACTCATTGTCGTAGATCACGGTTTTTAATACTCGCTTGGGAAAATACTGGATCAGTAAACTACTAAACTGATAAGCAAAGTCAGTGCCGTCCGGCAATTTGTTCAAACACAACCATAACCGTAATGATTCTGCTCTCAACAATGAAACGCGTTGTAATACCGGCAACATTTTTATCATACCGCGTAAAGCTCCATGTTCTGCAGAAACCGGAATTAACATATCGGTTGCCGCCAATACTGCATTGGTTCCTAATAAACCTGATATAGCCGCACAATCTATCAGAATAATATCTATATCTGATTGTATTGTCGAAGTAAGTAATTGCTTCAGCTTAATGCCCATTTTTGCTGAAGGTTTTTGTTGCTCAAATAAATCGAGCTCAGGACCCGCTGCAATGAGTGAAAGACGTTCATTTAAAGGGAGTAATAACTCACTTTCCCGACTCGTATCGTTGAGCAAGTTATCCATTCCGGATTGTGATTCCGGTACCCCAAACTGTCGACTTAAATCTGCTTGAGGATCTAAATCCAACATGAGCACCCGATAGCCCATTTCTGCGAGAATGACACCTAAATTTGCTGTAATAGTCGTTTTACCAACATCATGCGTTTGGTTCATCACTGCAATGATGCGCGTGGGTCCATCCATCGCCATTGTTTAACCTTGATCCTTCATTAATTGCTCAAATAGCTTACTGATATCCAGCAAATACAGTGGTTGTGAATCAATATCGACAACATGTTTCACACATGGATGTGGTGATGATCTTAAACCCGTTTCGGCTAACTGCTCTGTGTCAATCAATTGAGTGATATCGGTTACACAAAGCGCGAGCCAACGCTGTGAGTCATGCGGATGGCGTAATAGAACGAGTAAAGGATGACGAGACTCATCAGCTAATGAATCAACTTCGAATATGAAACTTAAGTTAACAACTGGAACAATCGCATTACGGACATGCACAACGCCAGTTAACCAATTTGGTGTGTCGGGCAAACTAAGTATTTTTTCCAGCGCCAACACACTGATAATGCTCTGCACCGGCACGGCATAATGCTGATGATTGAGATACAGCACCTGGTAAATTTCTTTGCCTGAATGGGAATTTGAGGACATCTTTAGTTGCCACCATCCATTTCATAAGCCATTAATAATTTGCTTGGCTCCAGCAACAGCGCCAAATCACCCTCAGGCAAAATAGCAATGCCTTTAATACCGTTTATATGATGATAATGGGGGCGCAAAGATTTAATTAACAACTGCATCTGATCCGCCAAACTATCCACACTAAAAGCAAAAAAGCGTTTATCAACATTGACCAGAACTATATGGGCTGACTGTTCATTACGTTCAATGTACGGCAATTGTAGAAATCTACTGATATCAATCAACGGAACTTGCTGATTTTCATCGGTAATAAACCACTGCTTACCATTCAACCAAATAACCCGGGCGTTATCCCATAAATAACTATCTATTAAATGAATTAACGGCAATGCGAGAGTTTGATCATTTATACGGATCAACTGCACATCCATTAATGAACGAAGTACGGGGATTTTGATGATGAAACAACAACCTCTGCCTTGGTTTGAAACTAATTCAATGTCTCCTCCCATATCGGTTACATGTTGCTTTACCACATCCAGCCCAACCCCTCTTCCGGAAATAGCATCCGCCGATTGTGAGGTTGAAAAGCCTGCTCGAAAAATCCATTCACTAATGTTGGGTTTATCCGATAAATCCTTAATATTGATACCCATCTGTTTCGCTTTCGCCAGAATTTTATCTTCGGCCAATCCCGCTCCATCATCACTGAAACGGATAATTAACTGGTCTTCAGCTTGCTCGGCCGAAATATGAATTTGCCCAGTTAGGGGTTTGCCTTGTTGTTGACGATGTTCAGCAGCTTCAATTCCGTGAGCCATTGCGTTGCGTAGCAAATGCGTCAAAGGATCTATCAGTGAATTGACAATAAAACTATCCAACTCAATTGGTGCAAGATCCATGTTCAGCTGAACCGGTTTAGCGGTTTTGCTGGCCAAATCAAAAGCCATTCGGGGCAGTCTGGCAAAGGCATCTGCCAAAGGACACATGGCAATGTGCAGCAATTGTTGCTGTAAAAACTGTTGCTGACGTTTCATCGCTTGGTTGCGTCGCGATAAACGAATTTTATCCGTCTGATTTAACTGGTTGGTGAGTGCAACAGCCTGTTGTAATTGAGACTGTATGGTTTGCGATACCGTCAGCAACGCTTCAAGATTGGCTTCATTCAATTTATAACGGTTAGGCTCAATAACCCGCTTTTTTTGCGGTAAAGCCAGAATATCTATGGTGACATCACATATATGTTTAACCCATTCGAATTGGGCTGCTAACTGGTAATAGTCAAGCTCTGCTTTAAGCGTGATTTGCCAGCGCAGATAACATTGGAAAGGATCAAAATCGGCAAATTCAGGTAATTTTTCGGTAAATACCGACACTTTTATCGGGCCAAAATTACGTAGTGATCTGATAATCCGCAACGGATCATGACCATTTTCAAAAAATTGCGCATGAGGTGCAAAATCAATTTGCCATACCGAGCCAGACAGTTCCCGGAGTTGAGTTTGATTAGCTGAATTAAGGTCCTGTTTGACCAACATATTTAGCCTGGCGATACACTCATCCCGCTGATCATCATGTTGTTCGGGAGATAACGGAGAGTTGCTTAATATATGACGGCAATAATCAATTGCCATTAACAAAGCTTCACTGCCTTGCGTATTGAGTTGAGTTTTATCAGCTAAAACGTTTTCTATAGCATGACAAATCTGGGCGATCGATTCATTTCCAAAGCTGGCTGCAGTGCCTTTTAATGAATGCAGAAGTCGGAAGGTTTCCGCTTGTTGATCCATACTTGCTGACGGATTTTGAATGGATGATAACGTCCAGTCTTCTATCTGCTGTAATGTTTGCAGCGCTTCTTGATGGAAAGCAGCCGTTGCAGAAGATAATGAAGGATTCATCAGTAGCGAGATTAATTCAGCAATGAATTAACCGTGACCACCAATTGTTCCGGATCAAACGGTTTTTTCAGCCAACCACTGGCTCCGGCATCTCGTCCAAGCTGTTTTTTATCTTCATCCGTTTCAGTTGTTAACAATATCACTGGTGTAAACCGATATTGCGGCAATTGTCTAAGCCTCGAAATAAATTCAGGCCCAGTTAGCTGGGGCATATTAAAGTCACTTAAGATCAAATCAAACTGTACTTCGGAGACTATTTCAATAGCCTGTTTTCCATCTTCTGCGCACACCACATCGTGGCCAGAGTTTTGCAAAATGATCTGCAGCATTTGTCTCAACGAAGGCGAATCATCCACCACTAAAATCTTAGTCATTTTAGTTTTTCTCCATGGCATTTAAGCCTGTTGATGTCTGTTGGCTTTCCATCGTAAACGATAATCCGGATAAAATGATGGCATCCTGAAAACTTTCACTCATGTCTGACCATATCACCTTGATCCCCACTTGTTGGGCTTGTATATGAAACTGATAAAGTAATTGCAAAGCCGCTGTATCAATCTTTTGTAAACGGCTGACATCAATAAACACATCGTCACAGGCAAGCACTATTTTTAAACAACGCAAATACCAGTCTTCAAGCTGGGCAATGCTTAATTGCTGTCCACAATCTAATGTCGTCATGTTTTTCGTCATAATTTTGGCTTTCAACTAACGATTTTTTGCCGTTAAACGACCCGCACGGACAAATATATCCGCTTGCTAACGATATACAATCGCTGCGGCAAAGATATTGTCCACTTTTGAGGGGTTAATGCAGAGACTATGCCAGTGTTTATTTATGTTTGCGTGCCCAAAGCATGGCGGTGTGCTCATCGGCCAGTCGCTGTTCCTGTTTCTGCTGGCGTTGATCGGCTTCTGCTTGATAGCGCTGTTTGAGAGATTCAATAGAACGTTGTTTGTTGCGAGCTTTGAGCCATAACTGCTGTTGCTGTTGAGTTTGTTTAAAACAGTGTTCAACATGACTTTGTTGCAAACGTATTGCGTGATCTAATTGAGCAAGAAACGATCTTAAATCAATGGCTTTACGGGCGCTCATCTGCAACGCATCTCCTTGTCGAAATTGTTGCAAATAATCTTCTCGATAACGTAATAAATCATTGAGCTGATTGCGTTCGCGCTCTAACACGTTGTTGGCCTGAACAAGGATCTGCATGGCTTTATCCGTTTCGCGACCGGCCATTTCAATTACTGGAATCAGTTTAGTTGCCCGTGTCATATCACTTTTTAATCCACGTAAGATGCTTTAAATCAGTATTAGAAATTACGCTGCTCCGCCGCCATCAGCTGACCGGTTAATTGTGAGGGCTGACTCATCTGGCCAAATGACAGTTTTTGTAGAGCTTGAACACTGCTGTTCCAATCATGCGCCACATCCATGCCTTGTTTCAACATCGCTGATAATGCCGGAAAACGATTTATCGCCTCATCAATATGCCGATCGCTGCCAGCCTGATATGCACCAATGGTAATCAGATCCTGGTTCTGTCGATAAGTGGCATACATTTGTTTGAATTGTTGTGCAAGTTGCAAGTGTTTAGCATCCACTACTTGTGGCATAACTCGGCTAATCGAGGCTTCAACATCAATCGCCGGATAGTGACCAGCTTCCGCTAACTGTCGGGATAGCACTATATGCCCATCAAGTATCGCACGAGCCGCATCGGCTATCGGATCCTGTTGATCATCACCTTCGGTAAGCACCGTATAAATTGCCGTTATTGCCCCGCCACCAACTTCACCATTGCCTGCACGTTCCACTAATTGCGGTAATAAGGAAAACACGGAGGGAGGATAGCCTTTGGTCGCCGGAGGTTCGCCAACGGCTAATGCAATTTCACGTTGCGCTTGAGCAAACCGTGTAAGTGAGTCCATTAACAATAAAACCTGTTTACCTTGATCGCGAAAATATTCAGCAATGCTGGTAGCCAACATGGCGCCATGCAGTCGCATCAAAGGCGAATGATCGGCTGGAGAGGCCACCACCACGGCCCGTTTCAAACCCTCTTCGCCAAGGATCTCTTCTATAAATTCTTTAACTTCTCGTCCGCGTTCACCAATTAATCCCACCACGATCACATCTGCTTCAGTAAAGCGGGTCATCATGCCCAGTAACACACTTTTGCCCACACCACTGCCGGCAAACAAGCCCATCCGCTGGCCGCGTCCGACAGTCATCAACGCATTAATCGCACGGACTCCAACATCAAGATGCTGTCTTACCGGCGCTCGCGACAGAGGGTTAACGATTTTTCCATGTAACGGGACTTTATCTTTTACTTTAAGCGGACCACGACCATCCAGTGGTTTTCCGGCACCATCTACAATTCGTCCCAGCAAAGCCTCACCCACCGGGACTTGAGAGTCACTGCGAATAGGTCTTACGCGAGCATTTGGCACTAACCCACGCATATTACCGGTAGGCATCAGATAAAGTGTTTCATCATGAAAGCCTACAACTTCGGCTTCTACCGGTTCGCGACCAGGGGAATAAATTTCACAGCGACTACCAATCGATGCCTGAAAACCCACCGCTTCCAAGGTCAGACCAACCATCCGTGTTAAACGACCTTCCACTGTGATCGGGGTTTCATGATCTGCCGACAAGCGTTCAAGATGCTGCTGCATACGTTGTTGCAAAGTCATAGAGCGGTCATCGGTATCAGCTGGATTCATGCTGATTATCTTGACTCAATAAACGCGAAATCAAATTATTGAGCCGTGTTTCAACCGTGGCATCAATAGTGGTATCTGCGGTAACTAGTTTAGCTCCGCCGCGACTAAGTAATGGATCTTCGTACCATTGCCAGCCGGTATCTTCGTCAAGCTTCAGACCGTTTTTGACCAGTTGCATATCTTCTGGATTCAGATAGACCTTGAGTTGGCGATCACTGACCGGTAATACCGCCAATGCTTCCCTAACGGCGGTTAACACCAGCTCGGGTCGTTGGCGAATTTCTTGATAAATCATTTGCCGTGCCAGCACACTGAGCATGGAGAGCAAATCCTGCTCGACCAGCGTATCCACTGCTTTAAGGGGGGAGTGCAAATGGTCTATTAATGCTTTCCACTGCTGGGCTTGCTGCAGAATGTCGGCTTCACCAGCTTTCAAGCCAGCTTCGTGACCTTGTTGAAAGCCTTCATCATAACCAAGTTTAAAGCCTTCTTCCTGAGCGGCTTGTTGCACAGCCTCTAAGGCTTCAACCGTTAACGGATTCGTATTCTCAGCGTCAACATCCGAGACCGATACAACACGAGGCATTTCCCATCGTTCATAGGCATTTGCTAATTCTTCAGCTGATAATACGTTGGAATGCTGAGTGGTAAATAGATCATCAGATGAAGTCATCACCGCCACCAGCGCTTCCTAAAGCAATATCACCTTTATCGGATAGCATCCGTGCGGTAGCCAAAATGGATTTTTGTGCGGCTTCAACATCGCTGACACGCACTGGTCCCATGGCCTCGAGATCATCTCGCAGCATTTCTGCTGCACGTTGAGACATATTTTTAAGAAATTTCTCTTTAAGATTTTCGTCGGCACCTTTAAGCGCCAGCTGCAACTGATCGGTTTGAATTTCACGCATTAATGTCTGCATACCGCGATCATCAACATCAATTAAATTATCAAAGACAAACATCAGATCTTCGATATTCTGACCCAAATCAGGCTCTGCTTCTTTAATTTTTTCCATGATAGCGGCTTCACGACTGCCCTCAACAAAGTTGAGAATATCCGCTGCCGTTTTAGGGCCACCAACGGTAGCCGTTTGACCACCTGCGTTACCGCTAAATTGCTTTTCGAGAATCTCGTTGAGTTCATTGAGAGCCGCAGGTTGTACACCATCTAAAGTTGCAACTCGAAGCAGAATAGCCGCCTGATCCCGTTCAGGAAACATACTCAGAACCTGTGCAGCCTGGTCAGGATCTAGAAAAGAACAGACTATCGCGATGATTTGTGGGTGTTCTAAACGAATGACCTCATAGATAGCGCGGGCATCCATCCATTTTAATTGTTCAAGACCATTGGTATTGCCACCAGAAAGAATCCTATCAAGTAAACCTCCGGCACGCTCTTCACCCAAAGCCCCTATCAGCATTTTTCGAACATAATCATGGGAGCCTATGCCCAAACCGGTCTCTTGCTCAACGGTGGTGACAAAATTATCCAAAACGGTCTCAACTTCAAACCGCGTCACATTAGTGAGCGTTGCCATGGCCTGACCGATTTTCTGAACTTCTTTGGGGCCCATATGTTTGAGCACTTGAGCGGCCTCTTCCTCACCGATAGAGCGGAGAAAGACAGCGGCTTTTTCAGTGCCTGTTAATTTACGGGGTTGTTCGGCCATTATGCATCACTCGCTGCCCAGTTTTTAACCACTTGCGCGACTAGCGCAGGGTCCTGTTGTACTAAGCTACGGATATTAGTCAAATGTTGTTCAACGCGCTCAGAACCAGTCGTCAGTTTAGCAATATCCTCACCGTTTTTACTACTTGCCGCCAAAACTTGTTCTGCAGTCATTCCATCGCCATCACCAGATTGATTCGCTATCTGTTTGTCAGGCGATTTATTCAAATCTCTGAAGGCCGGTCGGATTAAACCAAATATCAGGAATAACACCACCAGCGCACCTAAGACTTGCTTGCCGATTTCCCAAACCCAAGGCTGTTCCCATAAAGGAATAGCAGGCAGTGGTTCAGCTTCAATCGGTGTCACGAAAGGCGCACTGACCACATTTAAACTATCGCCACGAGCCATATTGAAACCGATGGCATCCATAACCAAGGTATTGATACGTGCCATTTGTGCATCGCTTAATGGTGTCGTGACAACATTACCCTCAGCATCTGCCGTGGTCGGTTCATCAACAAGTACCGCAACACTCAACTTACGAATACTGCCCGGGGCCAGTCGACTATGACTGATAGTGCGATCTAATTCGAAGTTACGCGTACTACGGCGCGTACTAGATCCTGGAGTGACCGTTTCAGCTACTACCTCTCCATCAGCACCGACATTTTCTTGCACAGCTTGTTCTGGAGCGACACCACCACCAGGAGGTTGATTGGTTAGTGCACCAGGGACTCCCATTGGTCCCAGACCACCAACACGTTCTTCTTCGGCTAATTGTTCACTGCGTAAAGCGGCCAGATCCGGGTTATAACTTTCCTGTGTTTGTTCGGTGACAGTAAAGTCAACATCGGCAACTACTTGTGCCCGCACCCCGTTCATACCAACGATTGGCGTTAAGATATCTTCAATACGACTGATGTATAGCTGTTCAAGCTTTTGAGTAAACTCAAGCTGCGTATCACTTAGCGCCATACTGCTGCTGCGTTCAGGCTGGCTGAGCAAGTTACCACGTTGATCGACAACAGTGACATCCGAGCTTTTCATATTAGGTATGCTTGCAGCCACCATATGGGTGATTGCCGCAATATGACCACGCTCCAATGTTCTACCCGCATATAGATTGACGACAACTGAAGCGGTAGGCGGTTTACGTTCACGAACAAATACAGATTGTTTGGGAATCGCCAAGTGGACACGGGCACTACGGACATTTTGCAATTCAGATACTGAGCGAGCCAGTTCCTGTTCCATGGCGCGTTGATAACGTGCCTGTTCGATAAACTGGCTGGTGCCAAATCCTTGTTCTTGGCTGAGGATTTCCATGCCCTGAGCACTACTGCGTGGTAACCCCTCGGCTGCCAGACGCAGACGTAGACCTTGTACATCCGAGGCTGGTACTAACAGTGCGCCTGTAGTCGGGTCCAACTTATAATTAATATTCATCTGCTGTAATACAGTGGCAACTTCTGAGGATTCCTGCGCCTCCATCCCTGAAAACAGCACCTGATAGGAAGGTGTTTGTGACCACATAAAGACATAGCCACCCACGGCAATACTGGCAGCAATAGCCACTAAGAACATGATCTGTTTAGTGATAGGCTGACGGGAAATATTATTCTGCATCACTGCTAATGGTGTGTTGGCAGCAAAAGTATTCATTTTTGTAGCAGGTACATTTTCCATATTTCAGCTCTTCAGTTAAACCAACGCCACTAAATCGACATTCTCATGACTTCTTGATAAGCCTCGATTAGCTTATTCCGAACTTGAATCGTCGCATCAAACGCCACACTGGATTTTTGGGAGGCAATCATTACATCGGCTAAACTCACATTCGGATCGCCTAATTCAAAAGCCGTTCTTAATTGACCTGTCGTTTGTTGTGTTTCATTTACTTTATCAACGGCATTTTTCATCAAGTCCCCAAAATCAACCCGTCCGCTAGCCAGATTTTGCTGTGCTGGCATCGGCATCGCTTGATTAGCCTGCGTTTGCATTGCCCGCATTTGGGTTAACAACTGATTCGGATCAATGGCTTTTATCATCGGTTTGTTCTCACTCTGTATTTTTTATGTCGGACTGAAATAGCTTATGCAGACTTCTTGCCAAACTTTCCGGGAATAGCAACGCCTTGCTCCCTAAAACGTGAGATTTTGTAGCGTAACGTACGTTCACTGATGCCTAATTCTTTTGCTGTTTCACGCCGACTGCCTCGATGTTTCGCCAATATGTCGAGAATATGACGCTGTTCATGACTGCGTAAGTCATCGTTGCTGTCTTTCAGCGCCTCAGGTTCAATGGTTTCAATTACCGGTGTCGGTTTTACGCCATCATCGATTTGTTGCGTGCCACCCATCGCTTCATAAGCAAGATCAGTGGCTTTGATAAGCGATCCACTCTGCAAAATCAGCGCACGTTGAATCACATTGTCTAATTCACGGACATTGCCTCGCCAGCTATGCTGAGCTAATTTAATTTGTGCTTCATTATCAAAATGCGGCGCGACTCTGCCACTATGCTGACAATGACGTTCCAGTAGTTGTTGAGCTAAAGGAACAATATCTTCGGCACGATCTCTTAACGGCAACAACTGCAAAGGAAAAACATTTAAACGATAGAATAAATCTTCACGGAATCGACCAGCTTTGACTTCCTCTCGCAATGTGCGGTTAGTAGTGGCCAATACACGGACATCCAGCGATAACGTTTTCCGTCCGCCCAGACGCTCAACTTCACGCTCTTGCAATACTCTAAGCAATTTAGCCTGCAATGAAATATCCATTTCGGTAATTTCATCCAGCAGAATGGTACCTTGATTGGCCTGTTCAAATTTACCAGCATAGGCTTGAGCCGCCCCGGTAAATGCTCCTTTCTCATAACCAAATAAGGTTGCTTCGAGCATTGACTCCGGAATGGCAGCACAGTTAATTGCTACAAACGGACCGTCTTTGCGAGTGGAATGACGATGGATGAAACGCGCTAATACCTCTTTACCAGTACCACTTTCTCCATTGATTAAAACAGTTGCATCAGTTTCTGCGACACGCTTTGCCAATGACTGTAAATCGACAGAAGACTTCGCGACAGCCACCATATCATCACTGGCGGGCAAGGTACGCACATAACGTTGCACACGCTGTAGCAAATCATCCGCTTCAAATGGTTTCATCAAATAATCGCAGGCGCCTTCATGCATCGCTTCTACAGCACTTTGCACGGAACCATAAGCAGTCATCATGACCACCGGTAAAGACGGCAACATGGCACGAGCTTTTTTCAATAAGGTATGCCCATCCATCGGCTGCATTTGCAAATCGCTGAGCAATAAACTGATTGGTTCATTTGCCAATTTATCCAGGGCTTTCTGTCCGTGGTCGGTTGCGGTGACCCGGTAGCCAGCAAGTTCAAGTGTGTCACATAAGGCAATGCGCAAATTAGCATCATCTTCCACTACCATAATCATTGACTGTGTCATGACATCACTCCTGATTGCATTGATTCCTGAGACATATTCATCGGACGATAAACGGGTAGACGCAGACAAAATGTGCTGCCAACACCTTGCTCACTATCCAGCCATAGCAGGCCTTTATGTGCCCGGGCAACGGATTGCACAACCGCCAAACCAAGACCGGTTCCAGCTGAGCGTGTGGTATAGAATGGCTGCAAGATTTTCTCGTAATCCGCTTCAGCAATACCATCGCCATTATCTTCAATACTGATTTCAATAAATTGCTGTTGATCTTCTTCAGCATAGTCAGCATGTATCGTGATTTTTCCGGCTTCCCCACAAGCTTGGCGGGCATTATTCAGCAAATTATTTAATGCACTGACTAATGCCGGCTGACAGCCATAGACATAGCCGTCATTAACCTGATTAATTACTTGCACATTTAGCGATTCGCTTTCTGGCTGGGCAATAAATTGTTGTACCAACTCATCGATTAACCCGCTCACACTGACCGGAGCAGTACTGTTCATATCACCCCGGGAAAATGCCAACATATTTCTAACCAGCTGTTCCATATGACTCAGACTGTCGTGTAAACGACGGGCAAATTTTAACTGTGTAGCCTGTTCGGTTTCTGGCTTGAGTAGGGGAGCTAAATATAATGTGGCTGAAGATAACGGCGTGCGAATTTGATGAGCCAGTCGTGCTGCCATTTCGCCCATTGCCGATAACCGTTGCAAATGAGCAACTTTACGTTGCAGTTGACGAGTTTCGGTGACTTCCTGGAGCAGGATAATCTGGCCAGGTTCTTTATCTAAAGGACTGGTAGAGATATGAACCAATCGTCCATCAGCAAGTGATACATCATGTCCATCATCTTCGCGTGGCTTAAAAGCACGTTTGATGACATCAATCCAGCGTTGACCAGTTAATGGTTCACCTAACAGATTAATTGCAACCTGATTGCAGTCCTGAACCAACCCCGACCCATCAATGACCACTACCCCGCCCGGAATAACCGCCAGCAAACTACTAAGACGATCAGCAATACGACTTTCCGAAGCAGAAGTTTTTGGCTGACTAACAGGAGGTGTCCACACTGGACGGCTATCAGCCAGCGCCGCAACAGGTCTGCGAATCGGTTTTAACGTTAAGGGACTTTCACTCGAAGAAGAGGATTCAGGCCAATTCAGGTTCATCTAGTTTTGCTCCACTAAAGGGTTTTTCAATAGTGGATTTGCAAAATGTATGCCCTGTTTTTTATTTATTTAAAATCAATTGGTTAGTTTGTGTATTTTTATTTTCGAGTCAAATTTCAGGCGCTTTTGTTAACTGATTTCAATATCGCGTTGAATACCGTATTTTCGCATTTTCTCAACCAAAGTGGTGCGACGCATTTTTAATCGACTGGCAGCATGAGCCACTACGCCAGATGCTTCATCCAATGCTTGTTTAATAAGTAAATATTCAAGATTGGCCAGATGTTCTCGCAAATCCAGTCCATTTTCTGGAATGCTGTTCAGTTTCGTCAAACTCTCATCTATATGGTTGAAACCATTTACAGGAGAAGGAACATCGGCAAAGCTGGTTTTAGAGTTTACCTTTTGCACGGGAACTGCTTCAGGCCGAGCAGAAATAGCTGCAGTGATAACCTCTGCCAATGGCTCACCTTCAATTTGGTATTTTTCTGGCAAATCATCAAAATCCACTGTGCCATATGGGAATAAGATCACCAGACGTTCGACCACGTTCGCCAGTTCGCGTACATTGCCGGGCCAGCTATATCGGCATAACGAGGCGATAGCTGCCGGAGTAAATCGCACGGCCCCGCGATTTTCGTGCTCGATACGCTGTATCAGCTCATGAATCAGTAATGGAATATCTTCAGGGCGTTCACGTAAGGCTGGCATATCAATAGGAAAAACATTCAGGCGATAGAACAAATCTTCTCGAAAGCGGCCATCTTCTATATGTGTTTCAAGATTTCTATGCGTTGCCGCAATAACTCTAACATTGGCTTTTTGTGTTTTATTACTTCCCACCCGCTCAAACGTTCTTTCCTGCAAGACCCTGAGCAATTTAACCTGCATTGGCAACGGCATATCACCAATTTCATCCAAAAACAGTGTGCCACCTTCAGCCATTTCAAAACGACCTTTACGTGCTGTTATCGCACCGGTGAAAGCACCTTTTTCATGTCCGAATAATTCACTTTCAAGTAGTTCGCCGGGGATAGCGCCACAGTTAACTGGCACGAAAGGTTTTTCACGTCGAGAAGAAAAATAATGCAGATTACGGGCAACAACCTCTTTGCCGGTTCCTGACTCTCCCAAAATCAATACATTCGCTTCAGAATCTGACACCTGCTGAATCATTTTCTGAACCCGTTTCATTTTTAAGCTGTTGCCCACCAGCGAACGAAACAGCGGTTCCGTTTCCATTGTGTTTTCAGCCTGATTTTTATAAACCGAAGCTTGCTGTAACGCATTGTTTAACTGAGGGTATTTGACTGGATAGCTTAAAGCACCGATCGTTCCGGGAAAATCGCTAATGGGGTTTTGAGGGTAATTGAGCGTAAAAACTGGAACTCTGGCCTCATGATTGACCAGTTCTCGAAGTAATTGTTTGGTCTGACTGGCGCCACCGCAATCTCCGACTAAAGCCATCGCGATATCATTTAAATCATCAATGCTTTCAAACCAACTTTCCATGTTTTCCACCACCACGACGTGGCAATTCACAAACGAGATAAGCGTGGAAAGTGTTTCTCGGCGTTGTGGGTCACTATCTATCACCAAGATATTACACACGTTCATAACTGCTCCTGAAGGCAAGGCTGCTCCGAGCCCACCGGTATTACTGTAAGGATTTGTTAAATCAAGTTAAGCACTTTGAAGTTGGTTGTCAAAAAAATGACACCCTGTTTGGGAACTTTTAAAGAATCAAGCGCGCTAACTAATTGGATTGATAAGCAGTTACGGCTTTTTGGGTAAACTTGGCATCACGCATTTGTAGTTGTAGGGAATCTTTCCCTTGTTGGCAATGCGCAATAAGTTGATTATTAATATCGATAAGTGTCTGCAGCTCAGTTGTAAATCCTTCAATCTCTGAAGAATCATCGGCCACGGGAAAGACGGTTTGCAACAAGAACTGTCTCTTTTTTTCAATAGCTTGAAGGTCTTCCCATTTTTGCTGTTTAGCCAGGTCCAGCATACTTTGGGTGAGCTCTGATGCTTGTTGCAGGGTTTGTAGTTTTTCTTGTGGAGTTATCATTGTTGCTCAGTGATACTCAGCTGGAATGTTGTCCCAACCGGCTTTCACTTCCATCAGTAAGCTACTGACTTCATCCAGAATGGCAACATCATTAGTCACATTGGCTTCTAGTAAACGACGCCCCATATATTCATACAAAGAATCCAGATTCGCTGCAACCTCACCACCCTTTTGAGCATCAAGACTGGTCCGCAGTCCCTGAATAATGTTCATGCCCCAGGTGATCTGACGACTTTTTTCTGCAATATCGTTACGAGCAATGCAGCCTTTAGCAGTTGCAATTTTTGATAATGCACCTTCCATCAACATCTGGATAATACGATGTGGTGAGGCAAAATTCACCTCTGACGCGACCGCGCCACGGCCGTAACCTTCCAGCGCTTTTTTATTGATCATGTTTTGCATCATCCTAAGTTTAGCTCTGTTTTATTTGTTACTGTTATTCAATGAAGCCAATTGCTGAGTTAAAAAGCTCGATGTATTGTTAAGACTGCTAACCAGCGTATCCAATGCACTGAATTGTGCACGAATTCTGGCCTCTACGGAAATCATCCGATCTTCCATCCGTAAAATCTGCTCATCTATCCCCTTAACCTGAGTCTTCAAACCATCTTCTCGGGAATCAATCAATCCGTCAGTAGCCAACCACCCATTGGCAAGTGTAGAAAGCTTCGCGGCAAAACCACCATTTTCTGAGGCAAATAAATTTACAAAGGAATCAAAATCATTGTTCATGATTTCTGTAACTCTGGAAGAGTCAACCTCCATGACACCTTGTTTATTAATTGATACGCCAGCCTCAATCAGATAACTAAAAGAAGATCCATCAATAGACGAACCGGCGTTCAACACATCAAATATTTGCCGCTCAAGCGTTAATAAAGTGCTGTCTGCTTCAAGTTGGCCACTGCGCTGGGTATTAATCTCAGAGCGTAAAGCATTAAATGCTGTTGCAAATGCTTGGACCGATTCAAGAATTTTTTCATCGTTGCGAGAAACACTTAAGGTAGTTGTTCCAACAGATGAAGCATTAATTGTTACTCCATCAAGTGCTCCGGAAAATGTATTTGAGTTACTGCTAACATCAAAGCCATCCACCCTAATCAGAGCATTTTGTGCAGAGGTTATTGCCGGGCGAAACTCCACCCCACCTTCTGGGTTATACGCTAAAGCAGATAAGCCATTCTCGTCAGTATTGCTGCCGTCACTATCAGTCACACTAATGCGAACTGCGTTATCAGTGCCTGTTTCTTTTGAAGACAGCACCAATCGAGCACCTTCATCACCGGTAACTATCGTGGCAGAAACGCCTGTATTATCTGTAGCGTTGTTGATCGCATCACGGATGCCAGCAAGTGTGTTATTACTACTATCGATTGTTAATGCGAAACTATTAGATCCGACACTAATATTTAATGTGCCCTCACCAACCACCGAACTGGCATTAGTAAAGGCTTTAGTGGCAATTTTATCCCGCTCAGCCAGGCTAACCACTTCAATGTTGTAATTACCGGCAACGGCACTACTGGATACAGAAGTAGTTAAAACCGAGTCATTACCACTTGTTGCTTTGAAAACCTGGAATTTTTGCGGTGAATTGAGATTGTTCATCGCTGTCTGGAAATCAGCAACTTTGCTTTTGAGCGAGCCATAAGCGCTTATCTGGGCGTTAACAAATGATTTTTTCGTCGTTAAGCTAGTAATTGGCTGACGCTCAAGTGCCATCAACTGTTTAACAATGTCATTTACATCTAAACCAGAACCAATGCCCGGTGCTTGTATTGTAGCCATGATAACGCTCCCGATTAGTGAGTAATTTTAAGCAAATTACACGCCAATCAAACTCTCATTTCCAGTAACATTCCGCGATACTCTTCTAAAGAGCTGCGAACTACTAATAATTCTTCCGCGGGAATCTGTCTGATAAGTTTATCGGTTTCAGAATCAATTACTTTAATAACAGTCTCACCGCTTTGGTCATCAACTGAAAATTGTAATGAACGATTCATATTTTGCATGTAGCTATTAAGCTCAACAACGCGATCTTGAATAGCCGCTAATTGCTCATCGGTTGCTTCCAATTGCTTGGCAAGCGCGTTGGGTTGAGCAATGTCATTGATTCGTTGTGCAGTGGCAACCCCTGAAACAACTTCAGCAGGAACATTACTGCCCTGCTGAATACTGCTAGAAGTTGATAATGACACCGAATCAGTTTTAATTGTGAAATCGTTTGTGGTCATTCCTTCATCCTCCAAGAATATCGGGTAAGCGCTTCCCGGCTATCTGCCGGGAAGGCCTCCCGGTAACTTATCCGAGTAATGAAAGTGCTGTCTGAGGCAAGGTATTAGCCTGCGCCAGGATTGAAACACCAGCCTGTTGCAAAATTTGCGAACGAGTCAGGTTAGCTGTTTCAGCAGCAAAGTCAGCATCTTGGATACGGCTTCGTGCAGCAGTCAAGTTTTCTGCATAGTTTTGCAGATTTGAGATAACCGCTTCAAAACGATTTTGTAGAGCACCATATGTCGCACGTGATTGGTTAACCGTATCTAACGCTGTACTCAAAGCAGACAACGCACCAGAAGCAGCACCTGCAGTACTTACGTCAATTGTGCCTGTAGCCGCCAAATCAGCAGAGTAGCCAGCAATAGCAGTCATGCTTACAGTTGACACAGATAATTGATTTGTTGCCGCACCACTCGCACCGACCTGAAATGTCAATGAAGTTGCCGCACTCAACAGACCATTACCAGCAAACTCAGTTGTCTGAATGATACGTGAAATTTCTTGAGTTAACTGGTTAACCTCAGCCTGAATACCAGTACGGTTACCAGTCGTGGCGTTAGCTGATTGTACCGCTAGTTCACGGATACGTTGTAAGTTGTTACCAATTTCGCCTAATGCACCCTCAGCGGTTTGTCCGAGAGAGATACCATCCGATGCATTACGAACGGCTTGATTTGTACCACGGATATCACGAGTCAGCTGTTCAGCGATGAATAGACCTGCCGCATCATCTTTTGCGCTATTAATACGCAGACCAGATGATAAACGTTGCAGTGATTGATTCAGACTGCTTTGTGATGATTCAAGATTACGCTGTGCATTTAAAGATGCCAGATTCGAGTTAACAATAACCGCCATGAGAATTCTCCTAGGCTTTTAAGGGCATTTTGCCCCACTAAACATGGCGGACAGACTGTGGAAAACCCAGTATTTACCGCCTCCGAAATGTTTAGCGACCTGCGATTATTTTTCTTTAATCTTTTTTTCAAATAAATCAGAAAGCGGCAATTATTCGTCTTTCCAAATAATTTGAAATTGGCATTACTAGCCCTGCAATAGCGTTAAAGCACTCTGTGGCAAACTGTTTGCCTGAGCCAATATTGATGTTCCGGCCTGTTGCAAGATCTGCGCACGAGTTAATCTTGCCGTTTCAGCGGCAAAGTCTGCATCTTCAATCCGGCTGCGTGCCGCTGTCAAATTCTCTGCATAATTTTGCAAATTCGATATAACGGCTTCAAATCGATTCTGCAAAGCACCGTATGTTGCTCTCGTTTGGTTAATCGTATCGATGTCCGTCGACAATCCTGATAGCGCAGCAGAAGCGTTTGAAGGATCACTGACATTAATGGTGCCTGTTGCCGTTAAATCCAGAGCATAGCCGCCAATACCTGTAATATTGACGGTATCCAATACTACCTGATTATTTGACGAACCGCTTGCCCCCACTTGGAAAACTAGCGAAGTCGAACCACTTAGCAACTTAGTACCACTGAACTCTGTAGTTTGAACAATACGCGAGATTTCCTGGGTCAGCTGATCAACTTCTTTTTGTAAACCACTGCGATCGCCAACAGTTGCGTTTGCTGCCTGTATAGCAATTTCACGAATTCGCTGCAGGTTATTGGCTACCTGGCCTAACGCACCCTCAGCCGTTTGCCCAAGTGAGATCCCATCAGCTGCATTTCGAACAGCCTGATTGGTTCCTCGAATATCCCGAGTAAGTTGTTGGGCCACAAACAAACCGGCAGCATCATCATTTAGCGCTATTGACGCGCAAGCCGGATGATAACCGTTGTAAAGACGTATTCAGATCATTCTGTGAGTTACTCAGATTACGCTGAGCATTCAAAGATGCCAGATTACTATTGACGATTAGTGCCATAACACTCTCCCTAATTGAGCGATTCTATTCAGAACCTGCCGGCGTTCCGAACAGGTATGAATTCAACTAAGCAGTGTTCGTGCCAATAATCTTTATTTTTTCAATGTGGTAAGCGTAAACCTCGAAAAATAAAGGGCCAAACAGGCCCCATAGAAATGTTATTAATTTCTTGTCAAAGCCTCAAGCCATTCATCCAAGTGATCTTCAAGCATGTAATGCTGGAGAACCCAAGCCTTTAACGCTGAACCGGCATCGGTTAATGCCGCTTTATCGGCCAATATTTGCCGGATTGCCGCCACCCATTCATCTACTTGATTTTGCACATAAATAACGGGCGGATTATTGGTTCGATACGGATAAATATCGGTACAGATGACTGGCCAACCTAAAACTCCATACTCCAGCAAGCGAAGATTACTTTTCGATTCATTAAATGGATGTATTTCCAGTGGCGCCACCGCCAGATCCAGATTCAAGCTAGCAAGCTTTGCAGGGTAATCGGCAATTGGTACAAAATGATGATACTCATGGACATAAGGCTTAATATTTTCTGGACACATACCCATAAATATCCAGTCCACTTCATCTGCAGTGGCCTTTACCACCTCAAACATAATCGCAAGATCACCTTGATGCTGCTGCGCGCCAGCCCAACCCACACGTGGCTTGATGCTTTGGTTAGATAGTGATCTAAGTGATAGCCATGGTTCTTTTGGTAACCGATTGGGAATGACCTTTATATCATCAATCATTCCAACGCAAAGGTCTGCTAGCGGTTGTGTGGAGACAATTAAACGATCAGAAGATTGTAATGCTCGACGCATTCTAGATTTGGCGTCAGCAAAATGACGCTTTATTTCTTTGTAGGCCGAACTCTGCTCCGGCACATTGGTAAGTAGATCATCAATACTATAAATCCGGAAGACATCGGGTAAAAACTCTTTAAGCTGATCTAATTGCTTTAATTGGAGATCATTTAACGCTGCATGAAACAGCACTGTCTCTGGTGCAATGCGAGCATATTCCGAGATCATAATTGGTTTGGTAAAATTATGGTTAAATCGATAATATTCACATTGTGCCAATGCTGCATGACTAAGAGCACTAAACGGTTGAATCACTCGGTAATCTCCACTTCCACCAGCTAATGGCAAACCAAGCACCCTATTTCTGTCATGAAAATTGGTATCCCAGTTGGTCGGCATTAGGGCTTCAACTTGGATTTCTCTGGATGTCAGAGTCAAATTACGGTTATAGGCAGGATCATTTGCTATCTGAGGAAGCCACTTTTTCAGCATAAATGCCTTTTCACCCATAAATCTTCGGGAATTTTCGTCGGCTCTTGAAGAAAACTCACTGATTTGGCTGATGCTTCCGTGATGCACTAGGACGGTATATGGAGTCCAGGTCACCAAATATCCTTTTTCCCGAACCTCTAAACATAAATCAATATCATTATAGGAAATGGCCAGATTTTTCTCGTCCATCCCGCCGACATCATCATAAATAGATTTTCGAATCATCAAACATGCTGCTGTTACTGCAGAAAAGTTTTGGTCTAAATGTGCACGATCCATATAACCTGATTCGTGAATATCCCGTACACCCAAGAAAAGATGATCCGCAACACTATCCATGCCCAAGACAACACCTGCATGCTGCACTAATCCCGACTCGGGATAGACTAAGCGTGCTCCGACAATGCCAACCTCCGGCCGTTGTGCGTGCCTGACCATTCTATCTAACCATTCGGCATGCAAAACTTCCGTATCATTATTTAAGAATAGTAAATAATCGCCCTTTGCCTCTTTTGCAGCTAAGTTGCTAATGGCCGCATAGTTAAATGGGTAGGGATATTCCAACCGTCTAACCCGCTCACCGTGGAGAGCTTGCAGTGCGTTAATGTATTCCAAAATATCTGGATCTTCACTTTGATTATCGACAATAATCAGCTCAAAGTTTAGATAGTTCGTTTTCAGAAAAAGAGAATCAACGCATGGACGCAGATACTCAATCTTATCTTTTGTTGGAATAATGATAGTTACTAGAGGAGATAGAGGCCATTTGTACTCCACTCTAACGCTGTTTTGCGCCAGCCCCGGTTCGAGGTAAGCATTTATACCCAAACGCTGTAAATGTTGCTCTACAGCCATCTGCATTGTGGGTTGATTCATTTGTCTTTGAATTGTTTCAGGAAGGTGAATCAATACATCACTAATATGACCTATTGCAGATGAACCCAACAATTCAAAAGCTTTAAATATCAGGCCATAATTTTCATGCGCAGGAAGCATGTCAAATCCGCCTAAACTTCTGAAAAGGTTAGTTTCACACAGCGCTAAACCTGCATAATCTGTGCTTCTTAACATATCGAGATTAAAGTCTGGCTTAAACCGTGGAGAGTGTCTTGTTCCATTAGCGGAAATTAAATCATCATCGCTGTAAAATAATTTTTGCTGTGGATATTGATCAATATAGTCTCCCATACTCAAAAATGTATGAGCTTCAAACTGCACACCAGCAGGAACAAACATAGCCCAACCATCAGGCTGCATCATTATCAAATGATTCAGAAAAATGTATGGGTCTTGCTCGGCAGGTAAGCTCATCCACTCCAATACATCCAACTCATCAAACATGACATCTGGTGCCGGTCCATCAGCAATAACCGTTAATTTCCAATTGTGATAGAACTGTCTTGCTAGCGAATCAATGGTATTTGCTAAAAGACTTTCCTCACCTTCAAACATAAACATATACAAATGGAATATTGGCTGAACTGACCAACTCATCATTCTTTCTGCATGAAGCTGAGCATCAATTTCTAATAAGGCGTGATTTTTTATCCAACGTTGATAATCAATATTTAGCTGCCACTCATAAATTTCTGATCGCAGTTGAAGTGCAAGTGGTTTTTGCTCAATAATTCGTTTGTGATCAAGCAGGGCTTTCATCAAATCATGGAGCTCAACTGCATCATCAGGACTGATTGGATGTTTATAACGCTGAACTATTGCATCGAAGGCAGCTTTACAAACAGTGATTAAAAACAGTTCTCTATCTTCAGCAGAAGAGAGAATATTTCTCTTCTTGTCTAACATTGACCGTGCAATAGAAAGTAATGGTAGTCCCGTTTGATTCTGTACTGAAAAAAGTTGACTGTATATCAGGTCACGGATTTTTTCCGCTTGAGGATTGATATGCTGTGGCTTAATATTTTTAAAACAAAACTGACAAATTTGCTCAACTTCAGTAGGGTTGAGCAGTACCTCACCTTCCATGGATATAATGTCAAACAATAACTCTTTCAACGCGTCTTCAGTGAACTCATAGCCTAACGACTTTATCCAGTTGATCAAATCGTCTTCCTGATAAAGAGTCAACTGAGCATATGTGGCGACTTTGAGAACAACAACGAGCACCACTCGTTTTATGTTGTCTCTTTTTTCTTCAATGGGTACACCAAAACTCTCAGCATAACGTTGACCTTCTGTATGGGTCAGCCAATCCGCTGTGGTCAATAAACTTCCTGGAGAAAGTTTGAACATGGAGGTTGCAAGTGCCATAAACACTTTAATATGATTCGGGTTCGGTGTTTTTTTGATATACCAGTGACGTTCAGCAGGCTCTTCCAAAAAAGCGACATTGTTTTGCACGTGCAATGCCGTCATTTGAGCGTCATGACGGCGCCATACTCCCCCCATTGTTCCGGTATAACAGCCAATACCGTATTTATCTTCTAGTATCTTCAAGACAAATTGCTCACCTACTTGCTTTAATGGTGACGCCACTAAAGCCTCATATCCATATTGCAAGCATTCAGTTCTAAATGCCGCCATATGCAAGGGAACAAAGTTGAATATGGTCAGAAAAGGACCAATAAAAAGAGGGCCGGAACGATCCGGGGAAAACGGAAAACGATTGTGATCGTATCGCGTTTTCGTTTGCTCTATGTATTGCTGCCAGTTGAAAAAAACAAAAGGACTCTCAGGATGATGCTTAAATTGATCAAGCGCATCCTCAACAAAGGTATGTTCAATAAAATCATCGGCCTGTAGAAATGAAAAATATTGGCTATCAGCTTGCCGAATCGCATAAATGCTATTTGCTGTGCCACCAATATTTTTCTCGTGGACAAACAATGACACTCGAGGATCTTCAAGATAAGGTTCGATTACCTCAAACGTATTGTCGGTTGAACCATTATCGTAGATCATTAACTTCCAATGAGGAGAAGTTTGATTGATAACCGACTCAAGCGCCTCACCGATAAAATGACCGTAGTTATAACTGGTGATGCCGATGGTTAAGATTCCGTCCTGCTTTATTGTTGTCATTGTTTTTCCTGAGCTGGTCTGATATTGGGCTAAAAAAATTTACTTTCTCAACAAATAGCCATCGGGTGATCCGGTCAATACCAGCTTATTTTCCAATTCTTTGTCCATTTCAAAAAGCAGTCTGGAGCCGTCAGCTGCATTCACAGATTCGTTTTCGAGTTTTGCCAAATATGCCCAAACAGCAGTTTTAGGATTGTTTCCCTTACCCCAAGGACGTTTAGAGGTCATATCGTCAGGGGCATCTTCAATTACTGTATCGCCAACCATGCAATAGCTGCCTTGACTCACCAAGGGTGCGTAAGCTTCAAGCTCTGCTAAGACGTGCTCATGTGTGTGATTACTATCCAGACAAACCATGATTCTTTTGTAACCTTTAGCAAATTCTTTTACTTGTGAAATAATGCTGTCATCAATACTGGAGCCTTCCAGCATGGTAATTTTTTTACTTAATGGATGATTGGCCAAAGCGGCTTTATTGTGTGGCCTGATTTCAACATCTATTCCCAGCACATGCCCTTTATCAATTTCATCACACGCTTCCAAAATCGCGAGCATTGATGCACTGTGAATTAAGGTTCCGCCCCAAGCGATACCAGCCTCAATAATCAAATCGGGCTTGGCTTTCCATATCATTTCCTGCAAAGCATACAAATCCTGTGGTATCTGGATTATCGGCACACCTAGCCAGGTAAAGTTATAAACGTAATCTGCCTTTCCAATACCAATCTGATTAAAGAATTCTTGAGAAGCAGACTGTAATGGCTGGTTTTGAGGATATTGACTGACACGATCAGTGATATCTTGTTTGAATTGTTCTAAGGGTGTCTTTTCCATACTTTTTTAACCTTTAATTACGATCGCTATCGGTCTATACGTGACAGTACAAAACAAAATCCCCAAAGAGAGGAGCATGCTGACGTAAACGGAATTTATACTCGGGAACTAGCTGCCTGACATACTCGGCAATCTCATAAAGATCGCTCGGATAGTGATAGACGCACAATGCCATTTTGGGTTTATATTTCTTGATCGTTTCTTCAGCGCCCTTAAGGAGAGGCATTTCCATGCCTTCAACATCCGCTTTTAAAAATGTAATGGGTTTGCCTGCAAGATAAGTATCTAAGGTCCATACTTCTGAGCTAATACGCTCATCAATTTCTGTAGCCTCAGCTGTAGCTTCGGCTAACCCATGGCGAAGCGGATCATCATTTACAAAAGTACAATTCATACGTCCTTGTTCAGAGGAGAGACCGGCTTTTACTAATGAAACCTTGCTTTCATCAATGGCCCATTCCTGGGTTAACCTTTCCATTCTTTTTGTCATTGCTAAAAACTGTTTATAGCCTGGTTCAAACGCATAAAGATGACGGAAGGTACCTAAATTTTCCCAAATAAACCTTTCAACACTATCGCCAACAAAAGCACCCGCATCGACAAATATTTCATCGAAGTTGCCAGAAAACTCCGGCAAACCAAAATACATGTCTTTTTCCATCACGTTCAGGCAACTATCAACCGAGCCAGTCAACATGGCAATAAGTAATGCATTAAATGTTTCTAGCGACTTTTCATCCTGGAAAAAATTATCTCTAACACTCACTAATCTTGCGTAATTTTTTACCACAAAATAACCGTCAAAAGACATGATAGGAAAATCATAACCGCTCATTTCATCAGTGACCTGTTTCACTACATGTCTTGCTGCGATAAGCATAGCGGAGACTTTTTTCTATTTCCACTT
>NZ_MCRI01000028.1 GCF_001720165.1 Methylophaga muralis | reverse complement strand
TCTGCGCAATATTAACGGCTGGCATTAACTGAATGAGCAACCAGATAGCTATCCTGCTCATTTGATTGTGGTGCATGTTGCTGTAACACACGGTTTACTTTGAACTGACATTTACCACAGCTTGCAGCAGCACCAGTGCATTCACGAATAGCATCCAACGTGGCAGCACCAGCATCGATAGATGCTTTTACTTTGTCGACATTCACGTTGTTGCAAACACAAACTATCATTAAATAAACCCCGTTGTTTAACGTTGATGATAATGATAATGATTGTTATTTATTTAGTCAAACACCTTTCGCAATTTTTTGGGAGAAATTCCCGAAATTCTTTGTTGCGATGAATGAATTTACATCGTAACGTAGCTGTACCAAGCGAAGAGAACTATATGAAAGCCATATCAGCAACCGTATTAATTGTGGAAGATCATCGGGATTTAGCCGCCAATGTGGGCGATTATCTAGAAGTCGGCGGTTTTACCGTGGATTTTGCAACGGATGGCATTACCGCATTACAGTTATGTGAGGAACACCATTACGATGCAATCGTGCTGGATATCATGCTACCTGGGATTGACGGTTTTGAAGTGTGTCGCCGATTGCGTCAGGAAATGCACCTACATACCCCCATCATCATGCTCACCGCTCGCGATACCATCAATGACAAGGTGAATGGTTTTGATTTGGGCGCAGATGATTATCTGATTAAACCCTTTGAGATGCGCGAACTGGAAGCGCGGCTGATTGCCATGATTAGACGGCAACGCGGAGAACTTGAGGGAGGGAAACTTACTGTAGCTGATCTCACTTATGATTTGGATACGATGCGTGTTATGCGTGGCGATAAGCTGATCAAGCTTTCTCCAATCACCCTGCACATATTACGAATTTTGATGCGCGAATCACCTAAGATCGTCAGCCGTGAGCGTCTTGAGGCTGAAGTATGGGGAGATGATGCTCCGGACAGCGATACCTTACGCAGTCATCTGTATAACCTGCGTAAAAGCCTGGATAAACCATTTCAACATCAATTGATGCATACCCTACCGGGAGTAGGTTACAAGCTTTGCAGAGAAGAGGACTTGTAATCAGCGACTACGGAACTGGGCTTTAGGAAAATGCACACTGACCTCAGTGCCCTCACCCATTTTGCTGGATAAACGCAGGTTCCACTCATAACGATTACATAAGCGTTTCACTATGGTCATGCCGATACCATACCCAGTCGCTTGTTGTTTATCATCAGCACGGTAAAAAGGTTTGAACACTTTTTGCACTTGTTCCCTATCCATGCCGATTCCACTATCCGCTACCGAAAAACCATCAGAACGGATAGAGACAGTGATGTTACCTCGCAAAGTGTAATTGAAAGCATTACGCAGCAAGTTGCCAATCAAAATCGGTAACACCCGTTCAGCAGCAAGCACCACTAAAATGCCAGACTCTTCGACATTTACCGTAATCGGTTTGTCATGGTGGATCATCCGCAAGTTATCCAGTTCGGCAGCAATCAAGTCATTAACCGTCACTTCCCGTAAGGGCAAAGCTTCGATCTGCTCCCTTGCCAGCAACAACAAAGTTTCAATCAGCGATTCCATATCCATCAGCGTGCGATACATACGGTTCATTTCTGTTACCGCCAGATCACCGTATTTTCGTTCTACCAGCTCCAATGCACCACGGATAACGGCTATCGGCGTGCGAAGCTCGTGACTGACATCGCGGGTAAAATTACGTTCACGCTCAACAAATTGTTCTAAACGATTAGTGAACTCGTCGAGCGCCCGCACCAGGCTGGAAACTTCATCATCGGGAATATTGCGTAAATCATCTAAATCCAGTTGGGGAAAGTTACCTTCTCGAAAATCTACCTCATTCACTGCCCGAGACAATTTCATAATCGGCGACACGGCCTTATGTGACTGCCGATAGGCAAACCATGCCAACAGATAAAGCACAATCAGTACCAGTCCCAGAGGCAACAAACCAAATACCAAAGCCAAACGCGACACTTTGACTTCATCAAAAATCAGATATAAACGTCGATTGCCCTTATCCTCGACATACACGATAGGTTGTTGTCCTGCCAGCTCAGCCCGTTGCAAACCTGGACCAAGATCTCGCAATGATGTGGGTAAGTCGGAAAAGTCATCCAGCTCAGCCATATGGGCTTTAAGATTCATCGTATTTGGTAAAGGAAACGTGGGGTCCTCAGAACGCATATCCCAAAAATGCTGCGCTTCACCTTCCAGAGCAGCACGCACCAATACATCCTCTAACGTTGCTTTCGCCGCATAAATTCCCGCGATAGCCACTAGGCTGATTAAGGCAATCTGTATCAGAAAGACCTTAACCAGCTTGGCTTGCAGATTGGTATTGGATTTAGCCATTACCTCAGTTTACTCGTTTGGAGAATAAATAATGCGTTACCAGCCATTCCGTTCCATCGCGATAACCAAATAATTCTGCACAAGCCATAAAGAACAGCCGCCAGCGTTGTAGCCAGATAGCGCCCTCGCCTTCCCCGTAGGTTTGATCAAACAGTGCTTTAATCTGCTTGGCATTTTTATCGGTGTTCTCCAACCAGGCTTCAGCTGTTTTCTGATAATGCTGACCGTTTACCAGCCACTGTTTTTCGATCTGTAATGCATCCTGAAAATGCAGCAAGGTATCAGCCGAAGGCATCAGGCCGCCGGTAAAAAAATAACGCCCCATCCAATTGTCATCACCTTCGGTTTCAAATGGATAGACCACACTGCGGTGACAGAAAATATGCACAAATAATTTACCGTCAGCATTCAGCCAGCGACTGACTTTATCAAGTAATTGCTGGTAATTACGCATATGTTCAAACATCTCAATCGATACGATTCGATCAAATTGCGTGTCCAGCTCCAACTCATTCACATCGCAGGTAATAATATGAATGTTGGTTAATCCGCGGGCAAAGGCCTGCTTTTCAATATACTCTCGTTGCGAGTTTGAATTCGACACACCAGTAATGCGTGAATATGGAAAACGCTGAGCCAAGTATAAGGTTAATGAACCCCAACCACAGCCTAACTCCAGAATGTCCTGACCATTTTTGAAATCACCACGCTCGATATAAACTTCCAGCATAGCTTTTTCGGCTTGATCCAGAGAGATGGTGTGATCATCCCAATAACAGCTGCTGTATTTAAGATTCTTGCCTAATGCAAGCTGATAAAACTCAGCCGGAACCTCATAATGCTGCTCATTAGCTGCTTGAGTTTCAATGGCAATCGGACTTTTGCGCAGCATCTCAATGCATTGATTTTTGATTTCACTGGCCGCTTCCGGATCAAATGCGTTTTCATCGTGAAGTCTTTGTTTTAGCAGTTTTCGGATGCCCACCCTTATTAATAAATCGGGTACTAAGCCTTTTTCTGCAATTGAAATCAGACTCATGTTTTTTTCCTCCAGGGAATGAATGCACTGGTTGTTTGTTGATAACGGCGATACTTTTCACCACGACTGCGAATCGCCTGTTGTTCGGTGTAGGGTATGCCGGTAATGAAATAGAGAAATAGCAGCATGATCACCGGTGCTAGCCATAACCAAGCGCCATGTTCTATGCCAATCGCCATTAAGGGATAAGCAAACCAGTGCAGCCATTCAAAAAAATAATTGGGGTGTCTGGAATATTTCCATAAGCCGGTTTGACAGACTTCACCTTTGTTATTGGGGTCGGCTTTGAAATTAGCTAATTGGTTATCAGCAATCGTTACCCCGCTAATTGCGATAATGGCAACCAGTAAACCGCTATATTGAGCCAGGCCTAACGCTTCAATTTCCCCCTGACTAATTAACCAGACCGGAATGGCAAACCCCCAGGCCAGCAGTGCCTGAAACTGGAAAAAGAAAAAATGATAAAAGTTGCTTTTATCACCCCAATATTCACGCAAGTATTTATAGCGGCCATCTTCGTCTTCACCTAATACACGCTTGGCAAGGTGCGACCCCAATCTCAAATACCACAACAACATAATCGTGGCAGCCAAAATACTTAAAGGCAGATAGCCATCGCTGGTCAGCAAATGGAATAACGCTAAAAAGCTCAGTGAAAACGCCCATAACACATCAACAATACCGGCGTTTTTACTGCGAATTTGCCACAGCCAGCCACCCAACATCACTAAAGAAACAATAAAAAGGCTAGACCACAGCATGCTGTTTTCCCGATTCTTGGTGACGCCAATAAATGGCCAATGTGAGTAATAACGGAATCGCCAATCCCCAGCTGATGGCAAGCACCACAATAAGGATTTCCGGCTGTATCCAATCCAATGCTCCCATTCGGCTGCCTGCATAGTAAGAAATCGGACTGGCAATAGCAGAAAATACCCCTGCCAATAAACGACGTTTTAATAACCATGACATCGAGTGATTAAGTGTTAAGGCAAAATTGATCCATAGACACCAGATCCACCACGGTGCAATCGGCTCAATGGTTTGGGCCTGATAGGCCATCAAACTCCAGGCAGACCAGCTGGAGTCGAGTACCACTCCAATTAAAATTGCCGCCAGCACTAATTTGTAATCTGTCTGTTTCCAGGAATAAAAGCGAAAGTGAATGATTAAAAAAGCGGCGGTAAAAATTACTGCCGGGGAATTCAGTTGCGCGGCGCCACTTAAAACGCAGACAAACCAGCCGAGTTGAAACAGCAAAAAATTAATTATGGTCAACCGATCAGGCATATGCAGGACACCACTGGGCACGACGATTATCAGCTTTACTAAACAGCAAGTGCACATCACTGATACTACGTTCGGCAAAACCACCTTCGCAGTAGCACAGATAAAACTCCCACATGCGGATAAACGAATCCGGATAGCCCATGGCACGGACTTTATCTAATGAAGCGGTAAAACGTTCACGCCAGACTGCAAGGGTCATGGCATAACTTGGTCCTATATCTTCCAGACTAGTAAGTTTGAGTTTTGCTTTTGCCGCCGCATTGCTGAGCACGGTGACACTAGGGATAAAACTGCCAGGGAAGATATATCGCTTGATAAAATCCACCGATCTTACCGCTTGAGCATAGCGATGATCTTCCAGCGTAATCGCTTGAATAATGGCTAATCCATCTGGGGTTAATAGATCAGCACAGCGCTGAAAATAACCATCGATATAGTGATGACCGACAGCCTCAACCATCTCAATTGAAATCAGCTTGTCGTATTGCCCTTGCAGGTCGCGATAATCTTCGAGCAAAACCGTTACTTGCTCTGTCAGGCCGGCATTTTTTACTCGTTGCACCGCATAGTCATATTGCTGTCTGGAAATAGTGGTTGTCGTGACTTTGCAACCATAATGTTGAGCAGCAAATACCGCACAGCCACCCCAGCCGGTACCAATTTCAAGAAGGTGATCAGTCGGCTGTAAATCGAGCTTGTCACACAATCTGGCCAGTTTTTGCTGTTGAGCGATTTCCAGTGATTCGTTACCGGTGTAATAAAGCCCAGAGGAATACATCATCCAATCTTTATCGAGAAACAATTCAAATAACTCATTCCCCAGATCGTAATGAGCCGCAATGTTCTTGCGACTACCGCTTCGACTGTTACGATTCAGCCAGTGAAAACCTTTGAGTAATGCTCCGGTAATTCTGGCAAAGCCTTGCTCCAATTCATCGGTCAATGACTGGTTACGCACCAGAATTCGCACCATAGCGGTTAAATCACTGCAATGCCAATCGCCCTGCATATAGGATTCCGCTGCACCGACACTGCCGCCTTGTACAACCGATTCAAAAAAGTGCCGATCATAAACCGTCAGCGTGACCGATAAATCTGCCTGCGAATCACCTAGTTCATACACCTCGCCAGCCGTATGTAAATGAATACAGCCTTTCTGAATTCTGCTCAGTTGACGGATTACCGCTTTTTCATAGAGTTTAGACAGTCGGCTGATTTTGCCATTTTGCGTATCAATAACGGCCGATTTACTCATTTATCATCTCCATGAGGTATTACAGGCTGGGTCACAGTTTCGGCTTGCTGATCCGGATGACTAAAGGTTGGGGTGTGTTTTCCCCATAAGCGTAATGCCTGCCAGTAAATACGCATCACAACCCTCAGTGTTTGCAATGGATAACGAATCGGTAACCAGCGCATCGATTTGGCAGTCATCGGCTGAAAGTCTGCGTGTAAGGTGGCATCAAACTGACGTTCACCTTCGCGAAATAACACCATATTTATGTTGACGGCATCATTATCCAACTTGAAACGCCAGTGATACTGAATATCCATCGGCATAAACGGCGAAATGTGAAACTGCTTGTCAAAATCAAAGTGCCAGGGCTGAGTCTGTTGCTGATCGACTTTTAAAACATAGGCATGCCGTTCATTCCAAGGTGTATTGTTAATTTCAGCCACAATAAACTTGAGTTGATCCTGATCGACACAGAAATAAAAAGTCACCGGATTAAAAATAAGCCCCAGATATCTGGGATGAGTGAAGATCTTTACCTTGCCAGAAAAAGACTCTCCGCTACGTTGTTGAATTAATTCCTCGACAGCCTTTTTTAAATCAGCCTGATCAGACTGCAGGTAATCTTTACGATAAAAACTGATCAGATTGAATCGTTCCAGTGACCAGAAACGTGAGCGTTTAAAATGCATCTGCAATTCATCCAAATCCAGCATCAGCATCGCCAAGGGGTACTGAAACTCATGATTTTTTGGTAAATGTCGCTGATGATGCACCCAGCCACAGTAAATTCCATCAGGCAACATTGGCAACTCCTTGCTGGGTTTGCTCAATTGCCTGGATAACTCGCAGAGCACTATTTACACCATCTTCATGGAAACCCCAGCCCCAATAAGCACCACAATAAAACGTATGCTGCAGATCGGTAACTTCCTGCCAACGTCGTTGGGAATTTAAGGTCGACTGGTTATAAATTGGATGTGCATAATGGCGATGTACCAGCACTTTTTTCGGATCAATTAAATGAGCGGAGTTAAGTGAGACAATCAGTTGTTCTGACGTCGTCAGACTCTGCAGTGTATTCATGTGATAACTCACCGTACACTGCTGCTGTAATTCCGGACCAACCCGCACATTCCAACTGGCCCATGCCTGAGGATTTTTCGGTAATAGTCTGATATCAGTATGCAGATGCATTTCATTTTCCTGAAAGTCGATGCTGCCTAACACTGCCACTTCCGTTTCACTTGGCTGATCCAGCATACGTAATGCTTGATCAGCATGTGCCGCAATGATGACTTTATCAAAATGGCGTTTTTCACCGTGGACGGTTAAGGTCACGCCCTGCAGATGTCGTTCGATACGCTGTACCGGCGAACCTGTTATAAATTCAGCATCAGTTTGACGCACCAGTGCATCAACATAAGATTTGGATCCACCCTTAACAACGCGCCACTGAGGTCGATTCGTCAGGGACAACATATGATGGTTGTGCATAAAACGAATGAAATAATGCGCCGGAAAATCAACTACTGACAGGCTTGGCCCTGACCATAGAGCGCAGGCCATCGGGATTAAATGATCATTAATGAAAATGTCACTGTAATTATTAATAGTCAGATACTGGCCTAGCGTTAATCCATCATCATTTTCTTCTAACAATGATGGTGCTTCGCGATAAAAGCGCACCAGGTCCCAAAGCATCCGATAAAAACGTGGGTTAAACAGATTACGTCTTTGACAGAATAATTTATTTAAATCAGTCGCGTTATATTCCAAACCTGATTTTGCATTGCTGACACTAAAACTCATTGCTGTCGGCTGACTTTCCACACCAAGTTCAGTCAAAAGCTGACTAAAGTTTGGATAATTTTGTTCGTTGAACACAATGAACCCTGTATCGACATTTAACGCTTTTCCAGCAACTTCCACTGAATGCGTATCGGTATGCCCGCCCAGATAATTACTGGCTTCAAATACCGTTACATCGTGATGTTTTGCCAGATAATACGCCGAAGCCAAGCCGGAGATCCCGGCACCGACAACCGCTATTTTCATACCCCGGCCTCATTGAAAATTTTCTTGCTTTCACGCTTGTCCAATGGAACGGTTTTGACGTCCCAAATTAGTCCAGCCTTTTGCATAAGTTTTAAAACGTAATAACTGAAATCAACTTCCCACCAATAAAACCCTTGTCTGGCTGAAACCGGATAATGATGATGGTTATTATGCCAACCCTCACCTAATGTCAGTAATGCCAGAACAAAATTATTACGACTCTCATCACCGGTTTGGTAACGTTTTTTGCCGACACGATGGGCCATGGAATTGATGAGCAAAGTGGCATGTAGCAATACCACTGTTGAAATAAAATAACCCCAAACCAACATCTGCCAACCGTTAGTACCAAGGCCAGGAGCAAATCTTTCCAGTAGCATGCCAAAAATAAATAACGCTACTGCAAGTAATACTGGAACCGTCAAATCAAAGCGATCCAACCAACGTAATTCTGCAAAACGCTGCCAATCTGGAACCAACCTGTAGTCTGCCTGATAATGTTTGCCTGACAAAAACCACCCCATATGACTCCATAAAAAACCTTGTTTCGGCGAATGCGGATCAGCAGCTTGGTCTGCATGACGATGGTGTTGACGATGGTGTGCTGCCCACCATAACGGTCCGCGTTGAGTGGCACTGGCCCCGATTAAAGCAAAGACAAATTGTACCGGTCGAGAGGTTTTAAAAGCTTTGTGGGCAAAATACCGATGATAAAACGCGGTGATAGCGAACATTCTGACAATATATAAAACCACAGCTGTGACAACCGCCACGCTGGAAACACCAACAATAAATACCGCCAGACAAGCCAGATGTAACACAATAAACGGAATAACTCTTAACCAGTCAATACCAGCATCTGCAGTGTCAGCAGATTGAGCGGAAAAATTGGTTTCACCATTGTCAAACCATTTTCGAATTGATTTCATGAAGTATCTCTTTTTCGATGTGTTGAGCTTAATCAGCAAAGTGTGAATTGGATGTGAAGAATTACTGAACCCTCTTCACCCCGTTTTCACAGGTAATACGTTCTGATGAGATACGCTTAATAGTGAAACGGAAATATCACCATGCTCAAAAAAAGTGTTCAATCGAGATTATCGTGGTTATTGCCGTTTTTAATTTTGTTATCAGCCTGTAGCAGTAATGCCATGCAAAGTGCCTATATAGAAGACTATCGAAAAGCGCTCTCCGTTGAGGGGGTTGCCCTACATAATGATGTTGAAGCAGTTAAAGGTTTTATCGAAGTATTTAATCAAGTCCAACACGGAGATGTGGCATCCATTATCAACGAAACATACGCCGAAACGCTCTACTTCAATGATACCTTTCGTACCATCACTAATAGAAATGAACTGATTGATTACATGCAGCATACCGGTCAACAAGTAGATCGGCTTGAGGTAAAGATCGAAGATATCGCGATGAGTAAACAGGATATTTATGTGCGTTGGGTGATGCGAATGCAGTTTTCGGTCATGGGTAAAAAAATAGATAGTGAATCGATAGGCATCAGTCAATTACGCTTTGATAAGGATGGCAAAATTATCCTGCATCAGGATTTTTGGGATGGCGTTGATGGCTTTTATCAATATCTGCCAATTATTGGTTATTCGCTGAGAAAAATCCGGAATCAATTATGAAAAAACTGCTTATCTGGTCATTATTTTTACCGTTTCAGCTAGCAAACGCCAATAGCTTTGAATCGGAGATCCCTTTTGACAATACCATATTACAACAATGTTCGGCGGTGCCTATCAGGGTCATGGTATTTAACCTTGGTGATGTTGCGTTATATCGGCAACAGTGTTCGGATGAAAGCGATCTCACCAGCCAGCCAGTGCAACTCTCCTTCATATACAAACGTGGATTTGATGCCGAAGATTTTCAAAAATCGTCTGTGGAATTACTCAAACGAAATGTTGATGAAACTACTTTCACTGACATTGAAACGGCATTAATAGACTTTAATTCAGGTTACCAGAAAGCCGTAAAGGGTGACCGCTTCGATATACGCTTTTCACCTGAAGCTGGTTTGATGTTATTTAAAAATGGTCAGCAGCTTAGCCACAGTGACAACACACAACTTGGCGAAGTCTATTTTGATATCTGGTTTGGCCAGGATCCGTTCAGTAAACGGATGAAAAATGATCTACTAGCTGGCCTGAAAAACTAAACCCGCCATCAGGCGGGTTTTAGTGAATTAAGCAACAAGATAAAAACTTCTGCAATCCTGTTCTAACTAGTCATTTGTCAGTTGTGCAACACATCGTACATACAACAATTAAGATGCCAGGCATATGGCTCTGCCGTGATCATGAACCTCTACTAAATAGCTGTGCAGATTTTTGATCGCATCGGCATAGTCGTCTTCATCGATAATAAATTGCATATCTACCTGACGCATTGACTGATGCATAGCCAGTACGCTGATATTTTTCTCAGCTAAAGCACTGACGGTACGTGCCAGAATGCCGGGGATTTTCATATCACTGCCAATCGCTGAAACAATCGCCACTTTCTGCTGATTGATTTCGGCTTCTGGAAACTGCTCCTGCAATGCTTCACGAATACGGCGGATATTCTTCAGGCTAGCTGAAAGATAATGGGTAATGGTGTTGGCATTGATATCTTTGGAAATGATATGTGCTTTATTTTTGCGTATTTGTGCCAGAATTTCACGATCATAAACATCAATATTTCCTGCCATATCCTGATCGAATAATTCAAACGCATAAACGTGTTTGCATCCAGCGATAATCTCCACACAAGGCTTGCTGCTGATGTAATCACCGGTAATCAATGTGCCTGCGTGCTCTGGTTCGAAGGTATTACGCACCCTTAACGGAATATTATTCTGCCGTAAGCCTTTGGCCGCTTTGGGATGAATAGCCTCCATGCCCAGATTAGCCAGCTGATCAGCCACATCGTAATTGGTCCGGCCAATCGGCACTGCATTGTCTTCACCCACCAGACGTGGATCGGCACTGCTTAAATGAAACTCTTTATGAATAATCGCTTCATTGGCATTGGTTAATACAGCAATACGGCTGAATGTCATTTCACTGTAGCCGCGATCAAAGGTCGACATCAGACCATCATCGCTGTGGGCATAACCGGTGACGATGGGTAATTCTTTGCTCAAATCAATTTCAGCAAAAGCCTTATCAATGCGCTCATCAAGTTTCATGTGCTTGTCGGTCTGCCATCCTGTCAAATCAACATAACGGGCATTGATCTTGTCTTTTTTCAATAAGGTGGCCGTATTCCAGGCACTGTGCGCTTCACCGATGCTGGCCAGCATTTCACGTACTGTTGCCAGATGCATATCCAAGGCAAAGTGACCGTGCTGACAGAGACGTTGTAAATCTGCCAGTACCCGTTCGGCGTCTTCAAGCCGTTCACCAATAAACTCATTGGCTTGTTTTAATGTTTTTTTATCGTTGAACAATTGTTGATTGATGGCAAAAATCTCTTGCTTGAGCTTTTCCATTGCCTCAATCCAGCTGTCATCATTCAAGCTGTTGGCGAACTCTGCATAGACACCTGATGTGCCATTTTTCTTGTGCTCTAGCAGCAGATTAGTAATACCACCATACGCTGAAACAACGAAAACACGATTGTAAATTGACTCGTTATGAACCGGTTTAAGAATAATATTGTCGCGCACCGCGACATAGTCGCTCATTGAGGTGCCACCTATTTTTTCTACCGTATGAAATTGCATATCTACTCTCTGTTAATTCGTTGTACTCCGGGCTAAACCGGAAAGGCTGCATTGCCTGTTATTCAGTTACCGCTTCGGCATCTAATTCATAGGCACCTTCAGCGTTATGAACTTCTTTACCATTCAATGGCGGGTTGAACACACAGGCCAGATGCAGTTCTTTAAACGCACGCAGGATATGGCGATCATGCTGATCAAGGTTATATAAGGTACCTGGTGTGATTTTGTAGACCTTGCCATCATCCAGCGTTTCCACTTCCCCTTCACCACTGATGCAATACACCGATTCCAAATGATTCTGATAATGCATACGGAAATCAGCACCAGCATAAATAGTGGTGATATGGAATGAATAACCCATATTGTCATCTTTCAATAACATACGAGTACTCTCCCAATTACCATCCGGTGAAACGATACGGCGAGAGGTTTGTTGAGCTTCTTGTAATTGTCTGACGATCATGTTTTGTCCTCTATAAATGCTTTTCAACAGCCAGTGATCGGAAAACCGATCACTGGATTGTGAAGATAGATAATGCCGAGCTGATTAACTTGCTACTTTTTTGCTGGCAGGTTCAAACGTATCGGATTTACTGGCTTCATCACTGACAGAGTAATCACCTTCAAAAAAGTCTTTTTCTTCCGGAATGCTGTCTGCTTTATCACAGACTTCTTTAATCGCTTTCTCCAGAATATCGATACCTTTTTTCAGGTTTTCATCGGTGATGGTCAGCGGACATAAGAACTTAACGACATGATCATCGGCACCACTGGTTTCAATAATCAGACCGTTTTGGAAACATTTACGGGTAATCTGGCCAGCTAATTCACCACTGACACAATTGATACCACGGAACATTCCTCGGCCATGTGAGTTGAAGTTACCTTCACCGTATTTCGCCACAATGGCATCAACACGGTCAGCAATATACTGGCCTTTACGCTGCACTTCTTTGGCAAATTTATCGTCTTTCCAGAAATGATCGATAGCAGCTTTTGCGGTAACAAACGCATGATTATTGCCACGGAATGTACCGTTATGTTCACCTGGAGACCATTGATCGACTTCCGGTTTCATCAACACAATGGCAAATGGCAGACCATAACCACTTAATGATTTCGATAAGGTGACAATATCAGGATAAATGCCAGCTTCTTCAAAGCTGAAGAAGGTACCGGTGCGGCCACAACCAGCCTGAATATCATCCACAATCAGCAATACATCATGGCGTTTGCAGATCTCTGAAAGACTTTGTAACCAGTTCATTGAAGCGGCATTAATACCGCCCTCACCCTGAACGGTTTCGACAATTACTGCGGCTGGTTTATCAACACCACTACTTGAATCAGACAACATCTTGTCGAGCAGATTGGTGGTATCAAAATCATCGCCCAGATAACCGTCATAAGGGATTCGGGTTGAACCATGTAAGGCAATACCAGCACCACCGCGATGGGTAGAGTTACCGGTAACCGATAGAGCACCTAAACTCTGACCATGCCAACCATTAGTGAAGGAAATGATATTTTCACGGCCAGTTTTCTTACGAGCAATTTTCAATGCTGCTTCTACGGCATTGGTTCCGGTCGGGCCGGTAAACATAACGACATACTCAAGATCCCGCGGCTTTAAAATATTCTCGTTAAAACTTTCCAGGAATTCACCCTTGGCACGTGTATGTAAATCCAAGCCCTGAGTAATACCATCACGTTGGATGTATTCAATCAGTTTTTCTTTGAAAATCGGATGATTGTGGCCATAGTTCAGTGAACCGGCGCCAGCGAGGAAGTCGATGTATTGGTTGCCATCATCATCGTAAATCAACTCGCCTTGGGCCTTGTCAAATAAACGAGGGAACGCGCGGGCATATGAACGCACTTCTGATTCGATCTCTTCAAAAATTTTCATTCGCTTTTCTCTCCTGTGAAAATTGAGGCCATCGCTGACCTGAATTCGGTATTAATTGTTAATTACGCTATGGGTTTAAACGGTCCGACTTTGACTAACATTTCAGTATCATGCTGATTGGCAAAATGTTGGTGGCGATCAAACATCACACTGCTGCTAATTTCGGTATCCAGCTTACGAGCCAGACTTTCAAATAATCCCCATGACGCTTTGTTATCAGGGGTTATCGTAGTTTCAATGCGTTTGATATCGCGGTTTTGTTCACGCGACAGAATTTCTTTAAGCATTCGTCCTGCAAGTCCTTGTCCTCGAGCCTTTTCACCAACTGCAACCTGCCACACAAATAATGTCTCGGGGCGTTTTGGGATGCGATAGCCGGAAATGAACCCAACCAGTTCATCGTCAAGCACAGCAGCAACCGCTGTTTCAGCAAAATGACCGCTTTGCAACAAGTTGCAATACATTGAATTGGTATCCAATGGCGGACATTCAGAAATAAGTTTGTGTACAGCCGCTCCCAACTCTGCTGTTGGTTGCATCAACTCGATAGATAAAGGTGCTGGATTAACCTGGGTCATATTTACAATCAACTCTAATGTTTATGGCACTAAATACTTTGTGAGATATATAAATTCTTAAACTCCGCCAATATTGCCTTTAATTGATATAATCATATACTTATGACTTGCAGATGACAGAATCTAAATATATAGTACACTAAACAAATTAAAAGTCCAGACCACATCTTAAACTGCTTTATAGTTTGAGAGCTTTAAAAAAAGCTTCATGAAACACTGGCTTTCAGTCAATACAACAAGAAAAGCGGTCTGCCCCAAGTTGAACTATTTATTTAAAAACGTGGGAAAATATGTTGAATTCAATTCAAATTAATACTGAAACTATCGACGCACTTGGTCTAAATAAAGAGCAAAGGGAACACCTGTTGAATCATATTGAAGAAGTGCTTATTGCATTGCGCCGGGTTATCCGCGCCACTGATCTACATTCCAAATATTTGCCAAAACTACTGGGCTAACTGCGCCGCAGATCCTTTTATTACAAACTCTGCGTGATAAAGGACAAGTGACTATTGGGGAGTTGGCTCAAGAAATGAGTTTAAGTCAGGCTACGGTAACGACAATATTGGATCGACTGGAAAAACGTGGACTGGTTTATCGTCAGCGTTCTCAATCTGATAAACGTAAGGTACATGCCTATTTGACTGAGGCTGCGTCAGAAACGCTTAAAAGTGCACCGATTCCATTGCAGGATCGTTTTACCCGTGAATTCAGTAAATTAGATGAATGGGAACAGGCGATGATTATGTCCGCCTTAAAGCGTGTTGCACAAATGATGGATGCCCAGCATATTGACGCTTCGCCAGTTTTGGATATTGGTATGCTGGATCGTTATGAAGATGAACAGGATATAGTCAAAATGCCAACCAAAAAACGTTAAGATTTTTTCAGTTCATTGCCATTTGCCAAAAGACGTTCAACCTCACCCACAGGAAGCGGTTTGCTAAAGTAATATCCTTGTAACTCCTGGCACCCCATGGTGGTCAGCATTTCTACCTGCTCAAGCGTTTCTACACCTTCGGCAATGGTTCTCAGACCAAGGTTTTCTGCCAGTTGAACGATGGTTCGGGCAATAGCTGCGTCTTTAGGATTATCGACGATTTCATCAACAAAGCTTTTATCAATTTTCAGTGTATTAATGGGGAAGTTTTTTAAATAGCTCAATGATGAATAGCCGGTGCCAAAATCATCAATTGCCAGTCCCACACCCATTTCTTTTAACGCGGTTAATAGTGGAATTGTTTCCATTATGTCTTTAAGCATCGCAGTTTCAGTTATTTCCAGCTCAAGTGAAGCTGCAGGTAAACCAGATGCCTGCAAAGATCGCCCTACCTGCTCAAGTAACAGCTGCTGATTAAACTGCATGGCAGACAAATTCACCGATACTCGCCAGTTGTTGTTGAATTGTTGTTGCCATTGATACGTTTGCAAACAGGCTTGATTTAACACCCACTCACCAATGGCTATAATCAAACTAGTCTTTTCAGCCACATCTATAAAAGTTAATGGTCCGAGTAATCCCTTAACTGGATGCAGCCACCGTAATAACGCTTCAAATCCAATAATTCGTTGGGTTTTGACATCAATCTGTGGCTGATAAAACAATAAGAATTCATTACGTTTCAGAGCTTGGCGCAGATCCTGTTCGGTTTGCAAACGCTCAAAAAGATAATCATTCATTTCTGCTGAGAAAAACTGGTAATTATTGCGACCTAACTCTTTAGCATGGTTCATTGCCACATCAGCATGCTGCATCAATGCCTGAACGTCATCACCATCTTCCGGAAAGATAGCGATACCGATACTAACAGTGCTGTATACATTGAGCCCATTGATGTCGAAGGATTTTTCAAATTTCGCCACAATCCGCTGGGCAATATTTGCCAGCACATCCACATTATCAATATTGGTTAACATGACGGTGAATTCATCACCGGCAAAACGCGCTACGCGATCATCTTTATCTTTACTCACCGCGATTAAATCTGCATCACGAAGACAATCCTTTATCCTTGCTGCAGCCTCACATAACAACGCATCCCCAACTTGATGACCATAGGTATCGTTAATATGTTTAAAGTGATCTAGATCGATAAACATTAGCGTTAACGAATGTTGTTTATGGCGGGCGCGGGCGATAGCCGTTTCCAATTGTTCGATAAACAAACGTCTATTCGGTAAATCAGTCAACGTATCGTAATAGGTGAAATAGGCGATTTCCTGTTCTGATTGTTTGAGTGAAGTGATGTCCTGCAGAGTACCAATGATTTTCCAACCATCGAAATCCTGATTTATTTCTGTTCGTTCATGTAAATAAAACAACTGCCCATTATCGGTCTGGATTCGATATTCAATGTCGTAGGCATGTTTCTGCTGAATGGCACGGCGCAAAGCCTGTTTAAATAAAGGTCTGTCATCAGGAAAAATATGACGAAGAATGTGTTTGAATGAAATGGCTTGCGAGGTATTTTGTATGCCTAATAACTGATACAGATTGACACTGCATTCAAATGTCTTATGCTTAAAATCCCATTCCCAATAAATTAGATTGGCAATAGCTTGGGCCTTAGCCAGTTTAGAACGGCTCAGGCTGAGTTCACGTAACGTACTGTTAGCTTTGAGAATATAACGAACCCGATGGGCAAATAATGGCCACTTGAAGGGTTTAGTAAGGAAATCCGTAGCCCCAGCGTCAAATGCTTTCTCAATATCTTCAGCTTTATCATGAACAGTCACCATCACGATTGCTGTTTGTTGACCTTTGGGTAGCAGTCGTAATTGACGGCAACAGGTAAAGCCATCCATGCCCGGCATGGATACATCCAGCAACGCAATATCAGGTAAATACTCGGAAAATAGTTTTATCGCCTGTTCGCCGCTTTCTGCTTCAATAATGGATAAAGTCGGATCTTTAAGAGCTTGTTTCATTAACAGGCGAGTGACAGGATCGTCATCGACGATAAGCACGGTATATAGTGATTGACTATCCATGTTGCTAGATACCCGAAATTCTCAGCTTAGAAATACTGATATAAGAAAGTGCACGTAGACTCAGCGGCAGTTTATATCAGCAGTATTTACAAAAGACGATAAACTACCATAGCGGTATTTGCTTTAACCTGAGCTAGCGCACATTTCTGGCAGGTAAGTTATGGAGCGGGATTGGGAATCGCTTTATGGATATCTTCAATCGCTGTAACAACTTCATTGGAAAGCGTTAATTGCTCACTAGTGATATTGGCATGCAATTGCTGCATATTAGTCGCACCAATGATAGTTGCAGCAACAAAAGGTCGACTATTGACATAGGCCAGTGCCATTTGCGCAGGATCCAGTTGATGTTGTTTCGCTAAATCCACATAAGCTTGGGTTGCTTTTACTGCTTGCGGATTGCTGTAACGGGCATAGTGAGGCCACAAACTCATTCTGGCTGTGGCAGGAGCATCATTTTTTAGATACTTACCCGTTAATACACCAAACCCCAGTGGAGAATATGCCAATAATGGTACGTTCTCTCGATAGCTGATTTCTGCACAGCCAATCTCATAGCTGCGATTTAACAAACTATATGGATTTTGCACGGATGCTATCAGTGGTAAATTCATCGCTTTAGCCACCGAAATAAATTGCATCAATCCCCAGGGCGTTTCATTGGATAAACCAATGTAACGAATTTTGCCGGCTTGGATCTGCTTTTCCAGTGCCTGCAAAGTTTCAATCACCGGCGTCATAGTATGCTCATCAGGATCTGGCTGATAACCTAATTTGCCAAAATAATTAGTTTGTCGCTCCGGCCAATGTAATTGATATAAATCCAGGTAATCGGTTTGCAAACGTTGCAAGCTGTTATCTAACGCTTCGCTGATATTTTTATCATCAAATCGTGATTTACCCTGACGGATATGCCCCACCCAATCAGCACCAGGCCCAGCAATTTTACTGGCAAGTACAAGATCATCACGACGACCGCGTTTTGCTAGCCAGTTACCAATAATCGCTTCAGTGGCACCATAAGTTTCAGCTTTTGGAGGAATCGCATACAGCTCAGCTGTATCAATGAAGTTAATACCCTGTGCTATAGCGTAATCCAGCTGTTCAAAAGCTTCCTGCTGTGTGTTCTGCTCGCCATAGGTCATGGTGCCGAGACAAATCTGGCTGACAGTTAAATCGCTATTACCAAGGGTATTGAATTGCATAATGGGATCCTGAGATTTTCACGGCAGAAACAAAACAACGCCCATTAAGAGCGTTGTGATGATATCAGGGCTTGTTGATCTTTCATATCCACCACTGCTGGCGGCTATTTTTGTGTCCGACAAGGCGGAAAGCACGCAGTGTAGCCTTCCTACATAAGTGATTGACAACGCGGGCGGTCGCAAAAATAGTCCCAGCCCTTCGGGTTGTGACTGAAAAAGCGCCACTCTGCGTTGCTCGTCACTTATTTAGAACAACTAAAAGGCGCTCCTCGTGCCTTGATTGCCGCTTTTTCAGCTCACAACAGAGGCGGAGATGAAAGATAAACAAGCCCTTAAGTTGCTAATGGTCGGGACAACAGGATTTGAACCTGTGACCCCTTGCCCCCCAGGCAAGTGCGCTACCAGGCTGCGCCATGCCCCGACAAGCAACAAAACAGTGAAATTATAGCGTATTAAGCCAGAATCGTACGAATTTGTTCCAGCTCTTTCAGCATTTCATCAATCAGATGTTTGCGGTTTTCATCGCTATGAGCTGCTTCGGGTTTATGCTCGGTTTCCAGTTGTTGGCGTGCACCGCCAATGGTAAAACCTTGTTCATAAAGCAGACCACGAATCTCACGGATCAAAACTACATCATGGCGTTGGTAATAACGACGGTTACCACGGCGTTTTACCGGTTTAAGCTGGGTAAATTCCTGTTCCCAGTAGCGTAAAACATGAGGTTTAACCCCACATAATTCGCTGACTTCACCAATGGTAAAGTAGCGTTTACCAGGAATCGCCGGTAATTCGTTGTTGTTACTCGCCTCGAGCATAACTGTCCACCCTTGCTTTCAGTTTTTGGCCAGGACGGAAAGTAACGACACGACGGGCGGTGATTGGAATTTCTTCACCCGTTTTCGGGTTACGGCCAGGCCGTTCATTTTTGTCGCGCAGTTCAAAATTACCAAATCCAGAAAGCTTCACCTGATCACCTTCTTCAAGTGCGCCACGGATTTCTTCAAAGAACATTTCGACCAGCTCTTTTGCTTCGCGTTTATTAAAACCCAACTCTTCATAAAGTTGTTCAGTCATATCGGCTTTTGTGAGTGCCATTCTTTACCTCTATTCTTATTATTGAACCGACGTTAGGTTCTGACCACTGCACCCAACTCACTTTGCAGTTTGTTGGTTATTTGCAGCATTAATGCATCGACTTCATCGTCGGTCATGGTTCGCTCACCATGCTGGAGATGGAAGGCGACCGCAATACTCTTCTTGCCAAGCTCGACACCATCTCCAGAATAAACGTCAAACAATTGAATTGACTTAAGAATATCAGACTCAATGCCTTTCAGGCAATGCTCAATTTCAAAGGCCACAACGGAATTGTCGACGACTAAAGCGAGATCTCTGCGAATGGCAGGATAACGTGACAAAGCGGTAAATTTTGGAATGGCGGATTGCAAACAAACCGTTAACGCCAATTCAAAAACATACGCTTTACCAGTAAAGCCTAATGGCTTATTCAGTTTTGGATGTAAGGCACCGATCCAACCCACAGCTTTTCCATCTTGATAGATGCGCGCGGATTGGCCTGGGTGTAAAGCTGGATGAGCTTCGACACGATATTCAACGCTACCATTACCTAAGGCTAATAACGCTTCAACATCGGCTTTAACATCAAAAAAATCAACCTTACGGTTTGTTTCAGACCATTGTTCTGGTTTTAAATCACCGTAAACCAGACCACCAATACATTGCTGTTGGTCAATATTGGCTAGTTCACCACGAAACACTCGTCCAACCTCAAACAAGCGCACCCGCTCCTGCTGGCGATTCAGGTTATAAACCATCGCCTGTACTAAACCAGGCCACAATGAATGCCGCATGACCGACAAATCAGCCGAAATCGGATTGGCTAACTTGATAGGTTCAGCTTCACTATCAGCGAAGTGTTTTTGTAATGTTGGATCAACAAAGCTGTAGGTAATAGCTTCAAAATAACCACGATCTACCAATAAATTTTGTAAGCGCTCGGTCGCCAATTGTTTTTCGGAAATTGCGCCAGGTAATACACTGATTTCAGGGCGGGTTTGCGGCAAACGATCATAGCCATACAGACGTCCCAATTCTTCAATCAAATCGACTTCGATATTAATATCAAACCGGAAACTTGGCACAATAACCAGCCAGCCTTCTCTAACTTGCGTAACTTCCAGCCCCAACCGTGTCAGTTGTTCTTCAACTTCAGCAGCTTCCAGCTCAATTCCCAATACGCGTTTAATACGATTTGCACGTAGTAGGATTTGTGGCGTTTCTGGTAATGCACTTTCTTCACTGACCACAGTAAGTGGGCCTGCCTGACCACCGACAATCTCCAGAATCAAGCTGGTAGCACGTTGCATTGCTTGTTGTGCCAATTCGGGATCAACACCACGCTCAAACCGATGAGATGAATCTGTATGTAAACCATAGCTTCTGGCTTGGCCAGCGATAGCATTTGGTGCAAAAAAAGCGGCTTCGAGGAACAATGAAGTTGTAGCAGAATCCACTGCTGACGCTTCGCCGCCCATAATGCCTGCCAGTGCCAATGGTCCAGATCCGTCTGCAATAATCAAAGTTTGTTCGGCAATCTCAACTTCCTGACCATCCAACAAAGTTAGTTTTTCATTGGCTTTGGCAAAACGTACAGTAATGGCTTGCTGTAATTTTTGCAGATCAAAAGCATGCATTGGCTGACCAAGTTCCAGCATTACATAGTTAGTGATATCGACAACTGGACTGATATTACGCAAGCCACTACGACGCAGTTTTTCCTGCATCCATAAAGGCGTTTTCGCATTTGGATTAATATTTTCAATCACCCGGCCAATATAATTCGGACAGGCTTGTGTAGCTTCAACCGAAACCGGAAATGCTGTCTGAATAGTCGCAGCGACATCGTTAATAACAACTGGTGTCAGGTTGGTGCGACTAATCACACCCAGTTCACGGGCAATACCCGCTACACCAAGGCAATCACTGCGATTAGGCGTTAAGTCTACTTCGATAGTGAAATCATTTAATGCCAGGTAATCACGGATGTCTTTACCAACTGGTGCATCTTCTGGTAACTCCAACAGTCCGTCTGAGGATTCTGCCAAGCCAAGTTCTTTTGCTGAACACAACATGCCAAAAGAAGGCTCACCGCGCAGTTTGGCTTGTTTGATTTTGAAATCACCTGGCAACACAGCACCGATAACAGCAACTGGAATTTTCAAACCCTCTCGAACATTGCTGGCACCACAAACAATGTGCAGTAATTCATCAGCAGCAACATCCACTTCACAAACCCGCAATTTGTCGGCATCCGGATGCGGGACAACTGATTTCACTTGACCAACCAATACGCCGGAAAAATCACCGGCAACAGGCGAAACAGAATCAACTTCCAAACCCGCTTGAGTCAGTTTCTCGGCAATCACCTGCACGTCAAAATCAGGATTTACCCATTCACGTAGCCAATTTTCGCTTAATTTCATGGCGAACTTCCTATCCTATTTGAACTGACGCAGGAAGCGCAGATCGTTCTCAAAAAATAATCGTAGATCATTCACGCCATAACGCAGCATCGCCAGACGTTCAACGCCCATACCAAATGCCAGACCCAGATATTTTTCACTATCAATATTGACGTGTTCGAATACTTTTGGGTGCACCATGCCGCAACCTAAAACTTCCAGCCAACCGGTATGACTACATACGCGACAGCCTTCGCCACCACAGATCACACACTCAATATCAGCTTCTGCTGAAGGTTCGGTAAACGGAAAATAGGAAGGACGAAAACGTACATTCAATGGTTTTTCGAAAAATGCTTGAAGAAAGTCCGCCAGAATACCTTTGAGATCGGTAAAACTGACATTCTCATCAACCATCAAACCTTCGACCTGATGGAACATCGGCGTATGCGTTAAATCCGAGTCACAACGATAAACACGTCCTGGTGCAATGATTCGTAACGGCGGTTGCTGTTCTTCCATCACCCGGATCTGTACCGGTGAGGTATGAGTACGCAGCAGCATTTCAGCGTTGAAATAAAAGGTATCGTGCATCGCGCGAGCTGGATGACTTTCAGGAATATTCAGTGCGGTAAAGTTATGATCACCGTCTTCGATTTCCGGGCCTTCAGCAATTTGAAAGCCAATTTGACGGAAATATTGTTCGATTCTTTGCAGAGTCCGTGTAACTGGATGCAGACCACCGACTTCAGCATTACGACCGGGTAAAGTGACATCCACCGTTTCCGCAGCTAATGCGGCATGCATTGCTTGTTCGGCTAGAACTTTGGTGCGTGCTTCTGTCAGACCAGCAACTTCCTGCTTGGCCAGATTCACTTCCTTACCAATTAGAGGGCGTTCTTCAGCACTGAGATTACCTAACTCATTAAGATATTTGGTAATCAGACCTTTCTTACCCAGATATTCGACCCGGACATTATCCAGTGTTTTAGCATCAGTCGCGTTTTGAATCGCGGTCTTCGCTGCCTCAACAATATCTTTTAATGCTAATAACTGCGATGACAGTTCAGCCATATTTCCTCCACCTGAGGATCAATCAGAAATAAAAAAGGGCCGTCATCAACGGCCCTTTCATGTGCAACTAATAATGAGATTCGCAGAAGCGAACCGGGAGATTAGTTAGCCAAAGCCGCCTTTGCTTTTGCAGCAATAGCAGCAAACGCAGCAGAATCGTGATAAGCAATATCTGCCAATACTTTACGATCGATTTGGATAGATGATTTTTTCAGACCATCAATCAAACGGCTGTAAGACATTCCACATTCACGGGCAGCAGCGTTAATACGCGCAATCCACAGTGTACGGAATACACGTTTTTTCTGACGACGATCACGGTAAGCATATTGACCGGCTTTAGTAACTGCCTGAACAGCTACACGATAGACATTCTTGCGACGGCCATAATAACCTTTGGCTTGCGCGATAACTTTTTTATGACGGGCTCTGGCTGTTACACCACGTTTAACTCTAGCCATTGGAATATTCCTTAATTATAGAAGAGGCAATAATTTGCGGACTGACAAATGATCTGCTTTGCAGATTGTCAGCGTGGAACGCAGTTGGCGTTTCCGCTTAGTGCTTTTCTTGGTCAGGATATGGCTGGTAAACGCTTGAGCGCGTTTAAATTTTCCGCTACCGGTACGTCTGAAACGCTTCGCCGCACCGCTATGGTTTTTCAATTTTGGCATTTGGAACTCCGCATTGTTAATTAATAATAGTTATTTTTTATTACTTGGTGCCAAAACCATAATCATCTGCCGACCCTCTTTCTTCGGATGCTGCTCGATAACCGACAGTTCTTTCAGATCATCAGCTACTCGTTCGAGCAGTTTCAATCCTAAGTCCTGATGGGCCATCTCACGTCCACGAAAGCGGAGGCTGACTTTGGCTTTGTTACCTTCTTCGAGGAAACGTGTCAGGTTGCGTAGTTTTACCTGGTAGTCACCCTCTTCCGTCCCTGGTCGGAATTTTATTTCCTTAACCTGTATCTGTTTTTGCTTTTTCTTAGCAATGGCTTTTTGTTTATTAGCCTCAAACACATACTTGCCGTAATCCATAATACGGCACACTGGTGGTTCTGCCTGAGGGGCAATCTCCACCAAATCCAGCTCGGCTTCTTCCGCTAACTCCAAGGCTCTCGCCAATGAGATAACGCCTAGTTGTTCACCGTTTGCATCGGTTACACGAATTTCTTTGGCTGTGATTTCAGAATTCAGCCTTTTTTGATCTGTAGCGATGTTTTTAATCCTCTAAAATAATTCGACCGCGGCCAGCAACGTCTTCTTTAAGCAATGAAACGAAGCTCTCAAGCGACATAGCGCCTAAATCTTCGCCTTTGCGAGTACGTACTGCCACGGCATTTTCTTGTGCTTCGCGATCCCCAACAACGATCAGATAAGGTACGCGCCGCAATGTGTGCTCGCGTATTTTAAAGCCAATCTTTTCATTTCTCAAGTCCGTATCGGCTCTAAATCCCTGATTTTTCAATTGTTGGGCAATTTGTTGAACATATTCTGACTGTTTATCGGTAATTCCCATGACCATAACCTGACGAGGTGCAAGCCATGCCGGAAACGCGCCAGCATATTCTTCGATGAGTATACCGATAAAACGCTCAAGTGATCCAAGAATCGCACGATGCAACATTACCGGCACTTGCTTCGAACCATCATCGGCCACATAAGTTGCATCCAAACGGCCTGGCATCGAGAAATCAACCTGAATGGTGCCGCACTGCCAAACTCGTCCCAGGCAATCTTTTAAGGAGAATTCGATCTTCGGTCCGTAGAACGCACCCTCGCCTGGTTGCAGCTCCCAGTCCAGATCTTTGGCATTTAATGCTTGTTCAAGTGCATGCTCGGCTTTATCCCAAACTGCATCACTGCCCACCCGATTTTCCGGGCGAGTCGACAATTTGATAATGATCTCGTTAAACCCGAAATCGGCATAGACGTTGAACAACAGATCGATAAAGGTAGCAACTTCGGATTGAATCTGGTCTTCAGTACAGAAGATATGCGCATCATCCTGAGTGAATCCACGCAGACGCATCAAACCATGCAAGGTACCGGAAGGCTCATTACGATGACATGAACCGAACTCTGCCATGCGCAAAGGTAAGTCACGATAGCTTTTCAGACCCTGATTAAAAATCTGGATATGACACGGGCAGTTCATCGGTTTAACTGCGTAATCACGATTTTCAGAATGTGTGCTGAAAATCATGTCACCGAATTTGTCCCAATGACCGGATTTTTCCCACAGACTGCGATCGACTACTTGTGGAGTACGTACTTCCTGATAACCATTATTGGCCAACACATCACGAATATATTTTTCCACTTCGCGATAAATGCGCCAGCCATTGTCATGCCAGAAAATCATGCCGGCCGCTTCATCTTGCAGATGGAAAAGATCCAGGCTTTTCGCTAATTTACGGTGATCGCGTTTTTCAGCTTCTTCCAATCGATGTAAATAAGCTTTCAGATCTTTTTTATCAGACCAGGCAGTTCCATAAATACGCTGCAGCATTTCATTTTCAGATTTACCACGCCAGTAAGCACCGGCCAGTTTCATCAGTTTGAATGCTTTGAGTTTTCCAGTATTAGGTACATGCGGGCCACGGCATAAATCCATAAACTCGCCCTGACGATACACTGACAGTACTTCGTCTTTTGGAATATCTTCAATGATCTGAGCTTTATATTCTTCACCCATTTCACGAAAGATTTGCACTGCAGCATCACGAGTGACTTCTTCACGAACCACTTCAAGATCTTGCTTAACCAACTCTTCCATGCGTTTTTCGATCTTTTCCAAATCTTCCGGTGTAAAACCTTTTGAATAAGAAAAGTCGTAATAAAAACCATCGTCAATGACTGGGCCGATAGTGACCTGAGCATCCGGATAAAGTTGTTTTACAGCTTGAGCTAATAGATGTGAGGTTGAATGACGAATGATATCCAACCCTTCTTCATCACGTTCGGTGATGATGGCTAATTCAGCATCATCTTCAATAACGTAATTAGTATCGACAAGTTTGCCATTCACTTTGCCTGCCAAAGCAGCACGGGCTAAACCAGCACCAATATCGGCGGCAACATCATGAATTGAAACAGGGTGATCGAACTGGCGTTGACTGCCATCAGGAAGGGTAATTGAAATCATGCTATATCCTTGGTTGTGGCCAATACGAGAGGCCTTAAAAACCAAAAAGCACCTGCAAGAGGTGCTTGATGTATATATCTGGTAGGCACGATTGGATTCGAACCAACGACCCCCACCATGTCAAGGTGGTGCTCTAACCAACTGAGCTACGTGCCTACTGTGAAGCGCGAAATTATACGCAGTCAGGCATATTTTGCAAGCGCTTTATACCGGTACAGGCCCCAACGCCATCTTCCTGACTTTCTCTAACTCATCGCGTAATTTAGCCGCTTCTTCAAACTCCAGATTCTGTGCATGTTTATACATCGCACTTTCAATCTGTTGTATGCGTTTAGCCAATTGTTGGGGAGAAAGTGAAGCATATTTGGCATGCTCTTCGGCCACTTGGGCGAATCGCAGATTTTCTTCTTTCTTGCTCTTCGAATCATCCATACCGCCACGAATCGACTTGATAATGCCTTTTGGTGTGATGCCATGCTCCAGATTGTGGGCAATCTGTTTTTCACGACGTCGATCAGTTTCATCAATTGCCCGACGCATCGAGCCGGTGATCTGATCTGCATATAGAATGGCTTTACCATTAAGGTTACGAGCAGCACGGCCGATGGTTTGAATCAATGATCGGTCGCTACGCAAGAAACCTTCTTTATCAGCATCCAGAATAGCCACCAGCGACACTTCAGGAATATCCAAACCTTCACGTAGTAAGTTGATACCTATTAATACATCAAACTCACCTAAACGCAGATCCCGTAAAATCTCCATCCGTTCAACCGTATCGATATCCGAATGCAGATATCGCACTTTGACATTGTGCTCACGTAAATAGTCAGTGAGATCTTCGGACATACGTTTGGTCAATGTAGTGACCAAAACCCGTTCGTTAACCGCGGTGCGTTTATGAATCTCGGAAAGTAAATCATCGACCTGTGTGCCCACCGGACGAATTTCCACTTCAGGGTCGATCAAACCGGTTGGACGAACTACCTGCTCGACAATATTGCCAGCATGTTCAGCTTCATATTTACCCGGTGTGGCCGAAACAAAAATAGTCTGCGGTGCCAGCTTTTCCCATTCGTCAAACATTAATGGTCGATTATCCAAAGCTGACGGCAAACGGAAACCATAATTCACTAAGGTTTCTTTACGTGAACGGTCACCTTTATACATCGCACCAATCTGCGGAATCATCACGTGGCTTTCATCAATAATGAGAATCGCATCATCCGGCAGGTAATCAAATAAGGTCGGCGGTGCTTCACCGGCTTGGCGAGTAGATAAATGTCGTGAATAGTTTTCAATGCCGTTGCAGTAACCCAGCTCTAATAACATTTCAATATCAAAACGGGTGCGTTGTTCTAATCGCTGTGCTTCGACTAATTTATTTTGCTCGTTTAATTCGGCTAATCGCTCACGCAGCTCATCTTTGATTGAATCCACCGCCCCTAAAATGGTTTCGCGTGGCGTGGCATAGTGGGTTTTCGGATAGATAGTAATGCGGTTCATCCGTTGCAAAACTTCGCCGGTTAACGGATCGAAATAACTGATCTGCTCGACTTCATCATCAAACAGTTCAATCCGCACCGCATCACGTTCGGATTCTGCCGGGAAAATATCAATGACTTCCCCGCGAACCCGATAAGTACCACGAGACAGCTCAATATCATTACGTGAATACTGCAACTCGGCCAAACGGCGCAAAATTTCCCGTTGATTAATCACATCACCTTGAACTAGATGCAACACCATCGCCAGATATGCATCTTTATCGCCCAAACCATATATACACGAGACACTGGCTACGATAATTGCATCACGTCGCTCCAGCATGGCCTTGGTCGCCGATAAACGCATCTGTTCGATCTGTTCATTCACCGAGGCATCTTTATCTATAAACGTATCGGATGACGGTACATAGGCTTCTGGCTGATAGTAATCGTAGTAGGAAACGAAATATTCCACCGCGTTATTGGGAAAGAACTCTTTCATTTCACTATAGAGCTGAGCAGCTAATGTTTTATTGGGTGCCAAAACCATAACTGGACGCTGAACAGCTTGCGCAACATTGGCAATAGTGAAGGTTTTTCCCGAACCAGTTACCCCCAGCAGAGTCTGCCACATTTCACCGCTGTTTAATCCCTCAACCAGCGACGCAATCGCAGTTGGTTGATCCCCTGCCGGTTCAAACTCGCTGACTAATTCAAATTGTTTTTTCATACTCTTTAGCAATGCTCGTGTTTTGTCGTAATATTACGGTTTTTTAATTACTTATCGTTTCTCGAAGGACAGATTTTGACTATCAAACTCTCACAGCGCGTTCAAAGCATCAAACCCTCTCCTACATTAGCCATTACTGCACGCGCCGCGGCTTTGAGAGCCGAAGGTAAAGATATTATTGGTCTTGGTGCCGGTGAACCAGATTTCGATACACCGGATCATATCAAGCAAGCTGCTGTCGAAGCACTTAACAAAGGCCAGACCAAATATACAGCGGTTGATGGTACAGCTGAATTGAAAAACGCCATTATCAAAAAGTTTTCCCGCGACAATGGTTTGACCTACGAAGCTAATCAAATTCTGGTTTCATGTGGCGGTAAACAAAGCTTCTTCAACCTGGCACAAGCCTTATTAGAGTCTGGCGATGAAGTCATTATCCCGGCACCTTACTGGGTATCTTATCCTGATATGGTATTACTCGCTGATGCCAAACCGGTCATCATCATTGGCGACCGTGATCAACGTTATAAAATCACCCCACAACAACTTGAAGACGCTATCACCGATAAAACCCGTTTAGTGGTGATCAACAGCCCTTCCAATCCGACTGGCATGACTTACACCAGAGCTGAACTTGAAGCATTGGGCGATGTACTCCGTAAATATCCGGAAATTCTTATCGCCACCGATGATATGTATGAACATATATATTGGGCCGATGAACCATTTTGCAATATCGTCATGGTCTGTCCTGACTTATATGACCGCACCATCGTCATGAACGGCGTATCGAAAGCCTACTCTATGACTGGCTGGCGTATTGGTTATGCCGGTGGCCCTGCTCAATTGATTGGCGCGATGAAAAAGATTCAATCGCAAAGTACTTCTAATCCCACCTCTATTTCGCAAGCGGCTTCTGTAGAAGCATTAAATGGTGATCAAGGTTGCGTGCAAACCATGTTGGTGGAATTCAAAAAGCGCCATGACTTCGTAGTTGAAGCGCTGAATAAGATGCCAGGCATCACCGCTTTGGAAACCGACGGTACTTTCTATGTTTTCCCGGACATCACTGGTGTGTTGGTTAACAAACCAGAATTAAAAGACGATATGGACTTTGCTGAAGCCTTATTGGTTGAAAAAGGCGTTGCTGTCGTCCCTGGCACAGCATTTGGTCTGAAAAATCATATCCGTTTGTCGATTGCTACCAGCGAAACAAATCTGCAAAACGCACTTCAAAGAATCGCAGAATTTATCGGTTAACAAAAAAACTTAATAGAGGCTTGACCCATCCGGTTCGAGTCTCTATCATACCCATCTTTCTGTTCCCCGATAGCTCAGTTGGTAGAGCAAATGACTGTTAATCATTGGGTCGCTGGTTCGAGTCCAGCTCGGGGAGCCAATGATTTAAAGAACCTCAGCAAGTAATTTTTCTGAGGTTTTTTTATGTCTGAAATTTGCCGATCAAAGCTTATATAGATCGATAATCGCCATCCGGTTTTTCATCCAGCCTGTTCAAATCAAAATCGACATATCCGGTTATTCAAAAAAACGCTCTTTCCAGTCGCTTTATACGCCATCACCCTCTTTTATTTTTCCAAACCTTATATATATGCACTTCACCGAATAAATTGTTTCACTCTACCCCATCTCCCCGCTAAACCTTATTCGAGTCCACTTGACTGTGGTTCCAAAGCCTCCAAAAAAGATTCGGACACACAGGCCATTAATTGTGTTTCCTCGTTGCTAATATCCTCACACCGTTCAAAAGCCTATTTCGCTTCTCATTATTAATGGCTTTTTATGGCGGCTAACATAGAGGAAACAACATGACTAAAACAAAATTATCTTTACTGATGCTGTCCCTGACACTTCCTGGTTACAGCGTTGCAGATGAATTACGCGAAATGCAGAAAAACCCTGACACTTGGGTGATGTCAGCGGGTGATTATGCCAACACACGTTATAGCCAATTGTCTGAAATCAACCTCGACAATGTGCAAGATCTGAAAATGGCCTGGTCATTCTCTACTGGCGTGTTACGTGGCCATGAAGGTAATTCACTGATTATTGATGATGTGATGTATGTGCACACGCCATTTCCGAACATCGTCTTTGCATTGGATTTAAACAATGACGGCGCGATCAAATGGAAATATGAACCCAAACAAAATTACGATGAAACCGTTCCAGTTATGTGCTGTGACGTAGTTAATCGTGGCTTGTCTTATGGCGACGGCAAAATCTTCCTGAATCAGGCTGACACGACATTGGTCGCTTTGGATATCGAAACCGGTGAAGTGATCTGGTCCGACAAACGTGACGATCCAAGAACTGGTGCCACCAATACCGGTAACGCCAACGTGTTTAAAGACAAAATCATTGTTGGTATTTCAGGCGGTGAATTTGGCGTGCGTGGCTATGTTCAAGCCTACGATATGAATGGCAAAACACTTTATAAAGCCTATAGCACCGGACCGGATGACGAAATGATGGTCGATCCGCAAAACACCACGGCCATGTTGCAACCAATCGGCAAAGATTCTTCGTTGAACTCCTGGCAAGGTGAACAATGGAAAATCGGTGGTGGCACCACATGGGGCTGGTTCTCTTATGATCCGGATATGGACCTCTATTACTACGGTACTGGTAACCCATCTACCTGGAATCCACTACAACGTCCTGGTGATAACAAATGGACCATGTCCCTGTTCGCTCGTGACTTGGATACCGGTGTCGCCAAATGGATCTATCAGATGACCCCGCATGATGAGTGGGACTATGACGGTGTGAATGAAAACATTCTGGTAGACCAAAAAATCAAAGGCAAAATGCGACAAATGCTGGTGCATTTTGACCGTAATGGCTTTGGTTACACCATGGATCGTGCAACAGGTGAATTGCTGGTCGCAGAAAAATTCGACCCAAGTGTTAACTGGGCCGATAGTGTTAGTCTGAAAACCGGCTTACCCGATCGGGTAGCTAAATATTCACCGGCAGCTAATGGTGAAGATACCCAAACCACCGGTATCTGCCCTGCGGCACATGGTGCAAAAGATCAGCAACCGGCAACCTTCTCACCAAAAACAGGTTTGTTCTATGTTCCAACTAACCATATCTGTATGGATCTGGAACCATTTGAAGTTGAGTTTGTGGCTGGTCAGCCGTATGTTGGTGCAGAAGTAAATATGTACCCAGCAACCAAAGACAATATGGGTAACTTTATTGCCTGGGATGCCCGCGAAGGCAAAATCGTCTGGTCCAATCCTGAAAGATTCTCAGTTTGGTCAGGTGCAATGGTTACCGCTGGTGATGTTGTTTTCTACGGTACCTTAGAAGGCTATATCAAAGCACTTGACGCACATAATGGTCGTGAACTTTGGCGCTTTAAAACCGCGTCAGGCATTGTCGGCAACGTCAATTCCTACAAACATAACGGCAAACAATACATCTCAATCTTGTCAGGTATTGGTGGTTGGGCCGGTATTGGTATGACCAATAATCTTGAGAATGACAGCGATGGTCTCGGCGCAGTTGGAGCCTACAAATCACTGTCCAACTGGACATCGTTGGGTGGTGTGTTGAGTGTATTTAGTTTGTAATTTGATTTAACAGCAGCTTCATAATTTGGCCCGGCACTAGTTATAGTGTCGGGCTTTTTTTAGATTAGGAACCTAATTTATTAATAAAAGCTCGCTTACTATCAGAGTTGTTTGGCTCTAATTTGAACTTTGTTTTTTGAAATACTCGCCACTAAAATTCCCACTTCGTATAACAACCACATCGGTATTGCCAGCATAAACTGAGAAATCACATCGGGAGGAGTCACTACGGCGCCCAAAGCAAAGGCTCCAACGATGACGTAAGATCTGGCATTTCGCAGTGCCTCTATACTCACCACACCAGCTTTGACTAATAAAACCACAACAACTGGCGTTTCAAAAGCCAGACCAAATGCGATAAATAAACTAATTGCGAAGTCTAAATATTTACTAATATCCGTCATTACTGCAACACCCTCTGGTGCAGTACTTGTAATAAATCCAAAGACAACGGGAAATACCAGAAAATACGCAAAAGCCATTCCGCTTATGAGTAGTAATACACTTGAAATAACCAGTGGGGCAATCAAACGTCGCTCATTATTGTATAGACCGGGCGCAATGAAAGCCCATACTTGATAAAGCGTATGTGGAGACGCTAACAAAAAAGCAACAAGCAACACCATTTTCATAGGTACAAAAAATGGGGTTGTAACTTCCGTTGCTATCATCTGGCCTCCCACGGGAAGGCTGTTCAACAATGGGGTTGCCAGAATGTGATAAATTTCATTCGCAAAAGGAAACAAAGCAAAACTAATCAACAATATACCAATAACGATGCGTAATAAGCGATCACGCATCTCTACTAAGTGTGAGAAGAGATTATTTTGAGTCGTCAATTAGATAAACTCCTCTTCATAGGCTCTGAATCTATATCGCTAGTGTTGTTTAACGGTGTGATCGGGGAGTCAAAATCGTCTTTTGGTTCAATGTCAGGTTTCATCGTCTCTGTGTTTTGATGAATAACCGATTGAACTGGCTGCATACCCTGGCGTAGTTCCTCACTTAATCCTAAGTCATGGTTTCGTAATTCCCTTTGTAATTGCTTCAAATCTTCAGACTTGAGTTCCTTGTCAATTTCAGACTTTATACTGGAAGTGAATCGCTGCATGCGCCCCAGAAGTAAACCTGCTGTTCGAGCCACTTTAGGAAGCTTATCGGGCCCGATAACTATTAATGCTACAACGCCAATAACAAGCAATTCTGGGAAAGCAATATTAAACATTAGTTAAATACACCTATCCCTAACTTACTGATTTTCTTTGTGAGTAACTTTGCTATCCATGTTTTGAGTTATCTCGGTGCTGTCTAATGTTGCAGTGGGCTTTTCCGCATTAATAGCATCCTTGAAACCCTTAACAGCCCCTCCAAGGTCCCCTCCAAAATTACGTAGTTTTTTTGTCCCAAAAACTAAAGCGACAATTACCAACACGACAATCAATTGCCAGATACTAAATGCACCCATTTCTCACCCCTATTTATTTAGCTTGGCAACAATTTCAACCACCAAGGTTTTATTAATTTATTAAAAATTCTAATCACTAGAAAATTACGGAATCATTTCTGGTGGTAATGCTTCATTTAAATAGTGCTTTCGAATACTGCAAAGTTTCACTTGGGCATTCCCCAAATAGTTCTCTGTAATAACGAGAAAATAGACTCATATGCCAAAAACCCCACTTTGCTGCCACGTTGGCAATAGTGGTTTCATAAGGGAATGATTGCAGTTCAGAACGAACACGATGTAAGCGAAGATTACGCATATACTCAACCGGAGTTATTCCCAGAACACGTGAAAACGCGTGATTCAAAGTACGGCGGCTTATGCATAAATTGATACAGATTTCGCCTATGGTTAGGCAATCACCATCAATAGATAAAGTTAACTCACGTACCCGATTAACAATATAGCGATGAATACGTTGATCATAATGTCTTTCCTGACCATCACTGGCATGAAGCAGAGCCTGAAGACAAGTGTCCAACAAGTTATCCTCAAAATGACGCAAGATGTGTTGGATATTGGGGTTACCACCACTTTTAGAAATATAGTTAGTACTACTGTTCAAAGCAGCCAATAATCTATGAGCAACATCAGTTGGGATAATTTCAACTGGATTGACATTATCCATGAGCTTTCTTAAGTTTATGCCTTCGACCTGACCGGCGTATTCCTCAAGATGTTGAGCAGAAATAACCGCGGCAGTGATTTCCGAAAAATGAGAAGTCCTGAAAAGAAGCTCAGCATTCTTATCCAACGTAATCAATGAATCAGCCTTAACCTGTTCCCCACCCCAAGATGCATTACCCTCAATGATTGTTGGTAATCCGATGACATAAGTATCTTCTGGGGCACTGGCGATCTGATCCACGGCACGATTCATACTCTCTCGAAATATCTGCATATTTCGACCAGTGACGCTCGTAATTGATCCTGTAAAGGAACCTCTGTCTAATTGGGTATAATCCTGCGACCAAAAAGGCAATGCTTCTGCTTGTTCCAGTACATCTCGTGAAGTTCGCTCAACCAAATGCATTTTCCCTTTGCCCACAGGACTGCTATTTAAAAGCGCTTCTCTAAAATTCATTGTGCTCTCTCCTCGCTTGGTTTTTCGTGGACATCATGGTCCGGCATTTAAAATATGCCTTATCGAAAAAAACGTCTTCCCTCCTTATTTTTGTGCCTGTTTGATTTATGGAGTTTCAGACTGTTGACACAACTCTAGGCAAATAGTAGGGGGATAGATAGCAATAATCGGCAACACCCTCAAAATGGTATGAGTAATCTCACATTAGGAGTTTGTTAAAGTTGCATAGCCTCTTGTTAACCCATGACTTAAAAGACATTTTTTGCTTGTCATAGCGACTATTCGTTGAATCATACTCCTA
>NZ_MCRI01000027.1 GCF_001720165.1 Methylophaga muralis | reverse complement strand
AAAACTTTCCGAATTAAAACTAATTACCGGTCTAAGTGGCTCGTCAATCTATCGAGGTGCTGCAAATGGTACATTCCCAAAACCCATCAAACTATCTGAACGTAGCTCTGGCTGGTTAAAGTCAGAAGTCGAACAATGGCTAAAAAATCGTATCGAAGCCTCACGTAATGATAGCGAGGTGGCCTAATGGATAACTCAGCATCAAGCCAACGATCTACCATCTTGAAGTATCTTAATGAGCATGGCTCGCTTACCACGCTCCAATGTCGTGATGAGCTGGGCATTATGCACCCAGCGGCACGAGTAAATGAGCTCAGGGAAGCAGGGCATAAGATAGTCACACATTGGACAAGATCAGAAGATAGAACCGGCACAAAGCACCGCGAGGCTAAATACGTGTCATTCCATCAATCATAATTTCTGCCACATAGCAGATAACTCCGATGGGAAACACAGCAGTCGACACAACGGGCTGGACGATATACGAGTCAGCCCAGTGTGAATGTGTGAGCACCAAGATTGCCTCAATAAAAAGCCCAGGTGGTCAAAAGCCAATATTCATTCTTCAACTGCTCACGGATGATGGCCAAGAGGTAATCAAGTATCTAAATGTCAAAAAGTTAGCGAGTGGAAACTACTCAGCTCCAAAAGAAAGCGACTTTGCCAAACTATACCGTCTATCTATCGGAGATAACCCCACAAAACGATTTAGCAAGGCTCAGCAGCTTCTGAGTCATTTCCACGGTGTAAAATTCATTGTAAGTTTTGAAGAACATAGAACAGTAAATAATGCCCTTTATTTTAAAGCGATAAAGCTACAACCAGTCCTTCCAATATTAAAAGATGGATGGACAGTTACAGGACAGCTAAAGGGAAAACCGAGAGGGCATTACATGCGTCAAAAACAAGCAAGACCCAGGCGACTTATCGGCGACGACATGGCGACAAGTAGGCGAAGTAGTGGCGAAGGGTTGGATATTGAAAACCGTGTAAAGCCGCATTTTAACCTGATCTCAAGCACTAATTCAGCCCCATTAAAACATACAACATACAACATGAAACCATTAACCCATAATGCAGTTATAAGGGATAAGGAAAGACAAATAAGGGTGTATGAATATAATCGACGCGAGCACGAAACTGTTGATGCCTACTATGACCGAGTGATTAACGAAACCTTTATTTAAAGTCTGCTAATTAAGATTTAGTTTCGTATAGGGTGGGTATCGTAAAAAAGCCCAGAGAAGCCAATAAATTCGTAACAAGCTTCCGATACAATAGCCACTAACTTTTCATTTTGAGGAAGGTTGGATCGATAAATGCCGATAAAACAAAAAGGAATTTATGTGAACTCAAGAATATTAATATTTTGTGCAATAGCTTTAATTCAGGGGTGTGCTACGTCAACAAATTTACGTGACACAGGGGAAATAAAACTTGAACAAAATCGTGATGTTGTAATGGATAGATTGACCCGATTAGCTAAGCAATGTTGGGCAAAAGAATATTCAGCATTTCAGGATGGTGTCATTGTTCAAAGGTCTGGCTATGGCCTATCAGTTAAAAGATGGGCACCAGACTTAGGATATGAAAGTAGACAACCAATGTTTAAGTTGCGAATGATGGTTGATGGTGATGGCTCAAAACTCTATATGTCAGAGGGTGAATGTAACGCCTTTTGTACAGATAAAAGCTACAGCGATGACGTAAAAAGATGGTTGAATAATGATGAAACCTGTGCGGGATAGTCATTAAGCGAGCAAGTTTTTTCTGACATCACTACGCGAGGAAGACTTTTCCGAAGTCACATCATGAGCAAGGTTTTATCGTAGTCACTACGCGAGCAGAATATTAAAGCCTTACCCTAACTTACCGTTGATCATTTCTACCATTCATTATTCTGTCTAAGCTGGTCAAAGTGGCAACAAATAAAGGGTAAGGTTAAGGGTAGGGTCAGTAATGACATTTGGCCATAAAACGCTGCTTTGCATAAATAAAAAAAGTGAACGCGCTAGACTATGGAAAACAAAGGGTTATCTATAAAAGTGAACGCCTGTTTGAAAGGTTAAAAGCCCAAGATCAACCCCATGCAAAGGTCAAGATTACGGCAAGGGTACGGTAAAGAAATTATCAGAAAAACTTAGACCGTAAAACCAGATAAAACCTGATGTTTTGTGCTATGTAATATAAATTTACCTAGAGTTTCTGAACCCAAATCAGGGCTAAAAAATAGGCAAGCTTTAACAGCTTTGAATATCATTAATTGCCGACATATACGCGCGCGTGAATTAACCAGGCAACATTTACAAAAATGCAAAAGAAAGCAAAAAACCGAGCTGAAATAATTGAGCAGCTGAAAGAGAGGATGAATAGCTTCAAGCTGACTGTAACTCACGATCCGCTAGTTCCTGAGTGGCTTGCTGCTGATATGTTGAGATTAAAGTCCGATGTTTTTGTTGAGATTGTTTTACTGGATGATTGTCCACTTAAACCAATTTATAAATCTGGTGGCAGGTTCTATAGGCTTGATGATATTGCAGAGTTTTACGAGACTTACGAGTAGTCCTTTTTATAGTGTCAGAAAACTAAAAAGCCTAATGGGTTTTCGGAGCAATACGCGCGTAGAAGTTTAAAGATAAGTCACTGTTAAAAGATTATGTGTGTTCTGTCCGAATAGCGTTAAATGAATTCAATAATTATTTGACACCATCTAGCCCACAGAATATTTTGTGATCTCTATCACACTTCTATGGAGGGAGTCCCGTGAAAGCTATCCTGATAATCTGCGCTTTATTTTTCAGTGTTAATGTTTATTCTGCACCGTTTATTCAACACGGCATAAGCTCGTTTGACGGAGTGGCCGCACCAGCCGGAATTTATATTGGGTACGAATACGGTTGTGGTGAAGCTTCATGCAGCTTAAATCTCTTTGACCCCTCAGTTTTTCTCCCCACAGAAATTTATCAAATGTATTACGGTGATTTAGATGACATTGATGATGAATATCTTTTTGTCGATAAAGAAAACATCCATTTGCGTGAAATGTGGGTATCTCAAACATTCCAAGTAATTAAAAACGCGCCTATAAATTTTGAGTGGAATGCTACTGGTGTCGATTCATTTTATCTTAGTTTCGATGGTAATAACTTTGACGCAACATCCGGTAGTTTTTTACAGAAATTTTATATCGGGCAGGAATTTAACATTTACATGGCCGGAGAAGCCTTTTCTGCAGATGCCAATTTACAATTAAAAATGACTGACTTATCACAAGTCCCTATCCCTGCAGCCTTGTATCTCTTTGCTCCAGCCCTACTTGGCTTTATTGGCTTAAGAAAAAAAATAAAATCATCATAATCTAGCCTGATAATCAAAAAGTTAATTATTTATTGGGCCGTTATATTGGGCATTTCAACATGATCCTTTACCAAGGATCGGGTTCACACTATTGGAGGGAGTCCCGTGAAAGCAATATTTTATGTATTTACATTATTTATTTCATTTGGCATATCAGCAGCAAGCGCAGCATCCTTATACTTTTCTCCGTATGGACTTGGTGAGGATGCTCACCCCTTCAATCCCGCTGGTTCATATTGCACGGGCTATAAATGTGGTTATTATCAGATGGGATCATTCACAATGTTAGAGCCAGCCGAATCATTGCCAGCCGATACCAATGATTACTTTTATTTTGAAACTGGGATGATTGAAGAGACCAGTGGATTAGAGTTTTTTGAAGCTGTTTTTCGCGGTTATGCTGCTGGAGAAAGATTTAAAGTTCTTCAGGACATTGATTTTACAGTTTCCTGGGGAACGCAAAACATTCTTTCTGGCTCTTTCTTGTTCGATGGGGAGTTTACCAATATAGCTGAATACCCTTCTGGATCATTTGATGTGAGCATGAATGCGGGGGATATATTTCATACAGGAATCTATGGTACATCGAGCGCCCGTGATGCTTATGTATTTTTTGAATTTAATGTCATTCCAGAGCCTGTAGAAATATCAGAAGTACCATTGCCAGCGAGCCTGTTTTTATTCGCTCCGGCACTGCTCGGCTTTATGGGATTGAGAAGAAAAACCAAACTATCTTAAACGGGACTGGCTAGCTAGTAACTGCTTGGTTACTTGCTCAATTCCATTTGTATGCTGTTCACTTAATGTTGATTTTTCATGTGAAAGCCATATCTCGCCAGTGATTAGCTGTTGATTTACCCAAACACGTTTTAAATCGGTGGCTAAATGCTAAACGAGCCAAATCTATACTGCAAAAATATTATCCTATGTATGTTTCAGGCTTTATGTCTGAACAAAAGCGAACAGGCTTTAGAGGGAAACTTTCTTTTATAAAAAGGTATTGCCGCGAGTCACTGTAAGCGAGTTTTCTGACACAGTAAAAAGGCTTAATTTTTATTAAGTCGAACATTTAGAAAACCTGATGTTTGATTTCAAGGGCTGAATATTTGGTGCCAACTATGGTGCCAACACCAAAAAGAACCACTCATCAAAGCTATACTTGATGCGCGCTTTCGCTGATAATTCGAATGAGGCCGACGCACCAATACATCAAACCCGCCAGTGTTAGACACTGGCGGGTTTTTTATTATCTATCGTATGAAGTAATTAATTCACTCTCACAATAAATGGCATGCCAGTTGTTTAATGTTTAAGGTTAGCAATTAAGCCTGCCGACGATGTTTTTTCCACATGCCCACTATAAAGAAAATTAATGCTATCCAGATTAGGCCAAAAGTAATCAGCCTTTCAGGTGGATACGCTTCTTTGAGTACATAAACTCCAATCACAAACTGAATAGTCGGATTAATGTACATAATAAATCCCACTACCGATAAATCGACTCGACTGGCCGCCATGGCAAACAGCACCAATGGCAAAGCGGTGAGCAGCCCCGAGCCTATTAATAATAATGTCAGTTGTGTAGAGTCCCCGAACGCCAAGTTGTAATCAGCGTTAGTTGATTGCCAGAGGATCCAGGCTAAGGCTATAGGCGCCAGCCATAAGGTTTCAATTGTCAGTCCATTCACACCATCAACCGGATGTTTTTACGGATTAATCCATACAAGGCAAATGCCAGGGCCAGTGATAAACCAACCCATGGCAGGCTTCCAAGGCTGAACCATTCCCAGATTATGGCCACAGTTGCAATCACTCCCGCCCAGGCCTGTAATGGATGTAGTTGTTCATTTAACAACCACCTTGCCAATAACAGACTCATCACTGGCGTAATGAAATAACCAAGGCTGGCTTCCAATACTCGATGTTGTGAAACGGCCCAGATAAAAATTAACCAATTAACGGCAATCAGTAATGAAGACAATGCCAGCCACAATAATAATTTTTTATCAGCAAAGGTCTTGATTAACTTACGTCCACGACCGAGCAGCAGACCAACTACAACAGTCGCCAGCAAGGACCAGAGGATACGGTGTGACAACACTTCAACCGCTGAAACGCTATTCAGATAACTGAAATAAAGTGGGAAGCTGCCCCAGATAACATAAGCGGCAATGGCGAAGATCAGACCATACATATAAAACTCAGTAGTGACAGTAGGGAAATGACAACCTCATTAAAGTGACATTGTCGTTGTTTGAAGGAATGTAAAGGTTATGCAGACAGCTAAAAATCTGCAAATTATGCAGCAGGATTATACAGGTCGTTGCGATGAGTAGCTTCAGGTTTAATCAAGTCCACAATCAGCTAATGCAGTGCCTATTCCAACTCATTCATGATTGCAGTGTTTGCTGCTATTTTTGTCATACTTGGAATAATCTCTCACTTAAACGCATATGATTCAGTCAGTCTTTTCGGACATAATCTGAGCTTCAAATACTGCGATTTAAAGTGTAGTATCGTGAGCTGTTTAAATAAGTTTGATTTCTTAAAACAATAATAACTATCAGGTGTCACACAGACACTAAATCTCGAGAGAGTGGAAGGGCGTCATGTTAGAGGGATACCTCCCCATTTTGTTGTTTATCATTATCGGCATCGGCTTCGGTGTGATGCCGTTAATCGCTGGCTTTATTATCGGGCCACACCGGCCTGATGCCGAAAAACGCTCCAGCTATGAATGTGGGTTTGAACCTTTTGAAGACACTCATGGCAAATTCGATGTGCGTTATTACTTAGTCGCTATTCTGTTCATTATCTTTGATCTCGAAATCGCTTTTTTATTCCCCTGGGCCATTGTGCTTGATGACATCGGTGTATTTGGTTTGCTGGCGATGTTTCTGTTTTTGGCGATTCTGGTGGTGGGCTTTATCTATGAATGGAAAAAAGGAGCCTTGGAATGGGAATAGAAGGCGTTTTTCATGAAGGTATAGTCACCACTTCAGCGGATAAGTTAATCAATTGGGCACGAACAGGATCTTTATGGCCGATGACTTTTGGCCTGGCTTGCTGTGCAGTGGAAATGATGCATGCCGGGGCCTCACGCTATGATCTGGATCGTTTTGGTGTGGTATTTAGGCCAAGCCCGCGTCAATCAGATGTAATGATTGTGGCCGGAACCTTGGTCAACAAAATGGCACCTGCTCTGCGTAAGGTGTATGACCAGATGTCGGAACCGCGTTGGGTGATTTCAATGGGCTCTTGCGCGAATGGTGGTGGTTATTATCACTATTCCTATTCGGTGGTGCGGGGTTGCGATCGTATTGTGCCAGTGGATATTTATGTACCGGGTTGCCCACCCACAGCAGAAGCGTTGCTGTATGGAATTATTCAGTTACAGAAAAAAATTCAGCGCACTAACACAATTGCTAAACAAGTTCAGGCGTAGGTTGAAGCATGGAATCGCTGAAACAGAAACTGCAACAGCATTTTGCCGACCAACTGGTGGAATGCGAGTTGAATCGTGGTGAACTAACACTGCATATTGAAGCTGAACAGATTATTCCGGTATGCAAAGCATTACGTGATGAGTTTACATTTACCCAATTAATCGATTTGTGTGGAGTGGATTATTCAGCCTACGGCAACAGTGGCTGGGAAACAAAACAGGCGACAGAGCATGGCTTCAGTCGTGCTCGTGAAGCCTTTTCGCAGATTGACGATGTTGATGAGGGCTTTCGTTATGCCGTGGTGTATCACCTGCTATCGGTGCAAAACAATAATCGAGTGCGATTGAAAGTAGATTTGATTGCAGAAACACCAATTATTGATTCAGTGACTTCTATCTGGCATTCGGCTGATTGGTATGAGCGTGAAGCATTTGATTTGTTTGGCATTCTGTTCAAAGGTCATCAGGATTTGCGACGTATTTTGACCGACTATGGTTTTGTCGGCCATCCATTCCGCAAAGATTTCCCGTTAATTGGTAATGTGGAAATGCTTTATGACCCAGAGCAGAAACGGGTGATCTATCAACCGGTCAGCATTGAGCCCAGAACATTAGTACCCCGAGTGATTCGTGACGATAACCGTTATTTGCAATCTGCTGGCAAGGCCAAAAAATAATGGCTGAGATTAAAACTACACCTTGAACTTTGGGCCGCAACATCCGGCGGCACATGGCGTATTGCGTTTGATCTTGGAAATGGATGGCGAGGTCATCGTGCACGCTGATCCGCATATTGGCCTGTTGCACCGCGGAACTGAAAAACTGGCGGAATCCAAGCCCTATAACCAGAGCATCGGTTATATGGATCGACTGGATTATGTGTCGATGATGTGTAACGAACATGCATACGTTATGGCAATCGAAAAGCTGTTGGGCATTGAACCACCGATTCGGGCGCAATACATCCGGGTTTTATTTGATGAAATGACCCGCGTTTTGAATCACTTAATGTGGCTCGGAGCGCATGGTCTGGATATCGGGGCGATGACGGTATTCCTGTATTGCTTCCGTGAACGTGAAGATCTGATGGACTGCTATGAAGCAGTCTCTGGTGCGCGTTTACACGCAACCTATTATCGTCCGGGTGGGGTCTATCGTGATTTACCTAACAGCATGCCGCAATATCAAAAGTCCAAATGGCATTCTGAAGCTGAAGTTAAAAAGTTAAACCAAAGCCGTGAAGGCAGTCTGCTGGATTTTATTGAAGATTTTTGTCAGCGCTTTCCCAAATGCGTCGATGAATATGAAACGTTGCTAACCGATAACCGTATCTGGAAACAACGTACGGTAGGCATCGGAGTGGTATCACCGGAACGAGCATTACAGCTTGGTTTTACCGGTCCGATGTTACGAGGCAGTGGAGTCGAGTGGGATCTGCGTCGAAAGCAGCCCTACGAAGTTTATGACCGCCTGGATTTTGATATACCAGTGGGGAAAGAAGGCGATTGTTACGATCGTTATCTGGTCCGCGTTGAAGAAATGCGTCAGTCCAATAAAATTATGCAGCAATGTATTGATTGGCTGCGGGTCAACCCCGGCCCGGTGATTATTGATAACGTCAAAGTTGCACCGCCCAGCCGCGCTGATATGAAAGATGATATGGAAGCGTTAATCCATCATTTTAAATTGTTCACCGAAGGTTATTGTGTGCCGGAAGGCGAAGTGTATAGCGCGGTAGAGCATCCCAAAGGCGAGTTTGGCATTTACATGGTGTCGGATGGTGCTAATAAACCTTATCGAGTCAAAATTCGTGCACCGGGGTTTCCGCATCTGGCAGCGATGAATGAAATGGCCAAAGGGCATTTACTCGCGGACGTGGTGGCGATTATCGGCACCATGGATATTGTGTTCGGGGAGATTGACCGATGACTACAGCATTACAGCTCACCGGACATAGAGATCAATTATTTAACCAAGTTATACGGCAGCAGTTGGATAGCTGGATCAGTAAATATCCGCCCGGACAATCCCAATCTGCTGTAATTCCAGCTTTGCATATTCTGCAGGATTCACATGATGGCTGGCTGAGTGAGGGCCTGATGCGCGCCTTGGCTGACTACCTTGAAATTCCAGCTATCAGTGTGTTTGAAGTGGCGACGTTTTACACGATGTTTGAACTCAAGCCCGTCGGTAAACACAAAATCAGTGTGTGCACCAATATCTCTTGTTTATTATGTGGCTCTGAAGAGATCGCCAATCATTTACAGAAACGCCTTGGTATTGGTTTCGGCCAGACCACTGCTGACGGAAAATTCACGCTTAAAGAAGTAGAGTGCCTGGGCGCCTGTGTCGGCGCGCCGATGCTGTTGCTGGATCGGCAATATCATGAGCATCTGACACCAGACAAAGTTGATGCTTTATTGGGCGAGGTAAAATGATGCAGCTGGATCAGGTTTGTTTTCGCACAATGCATCTCGACCAGCCTTGGTCGATGGAATCTTACCGCAGCGTTGGTGGTTACCAGATGCTGGAAAAAATCCTGCGTGAGAAGACTCGCCAGGAAACCATCATTGAGATCATCAAGAATTCAGCCTTACGTGGTCGTGGCGGTGCCGGTTTTCCAACCGGTTTGAAATGGAGTTTTATGCCACGCCGCATGCCGGGCGATAAATATATTGTCTGCAACTCAGATGAAGGCGAACCGGGTACCTGTAAAGATCGCGATATTATCCGTTTCAACCCGCATCAGGTGATTGAAGGCATGATTATCGCTGGATATACCATCGGTGCTCAACGTGGTTATAACTACATCCGGGGTGAATTTTTTGAGCCAATTGAACGGTTTGAGCAAGCCTTAATCGAAGCTCGAGAAGCTGGTTATCTGGGTAAAAACATTCTCAATAGCGGCTTTAATTTTGAGCTTTTTTGCCACCCGGGAGCAGGAGCATATATTTGCGGTGAAGAAACCGCTTTATTGGAATCCCTGGAAGGCAAAAAAGGCCAGCCAAGATATAAGCCTCCTTTCCCTGCTGGTTATGGCTTATATGGTCGACCAACAACCGTTAATAACACTGAAACATTGGCCTCGGTGCCGGTGATTTTGCAACATGGTGCTGACTGGTTCCATGAGTTGGGAACGCCCAATAATGGTGGACAGAAAATATTCTGCATGAGTGGTCATGTGAATAAACCGGGTAATTACGAAGTCCCGTTAGGTATGCCGTTTGCAGAATTATTGGAACTCGCTGGTGGCGTTCGTAATGGCAATAAACTTAAAGCAGTGATTCCCGGTGGCAGTTCCACTCCGGTGGTACCAGCGGATGTGATGATGCAAACCGCAATGAGTTACGACGGTATCGGCAAAGCCGGTTCTATGCTGGGTGCAGGATCAGTCATTGTGATGGATGAAACCACCTGCATGGTCAAGGCCTTGGAACGTATCGCCTATTTTTATTATGAAGAATCTTGTGGTCAGTGCACGCCATGTCGTGAAGGCACTGGCTGGTTATACCGGGTGATTAAACGCATAGAAGATGGCCAGGGTCGTCAGGAAGATCTGGATCGATTAATTGATGTTGCTAACAATATTAATGGTAATACCATTTGTGCATTAGGCGATGCCGCTGCTGCGCCAGTTATCAGCTTTATCAAGCATTTCCGCGATGAATTCCAATATCACATTGATCATAAATGTTGTCTGGTCAGCGAGCCAGAATTGAAGCTGAACTATGGTTAATATCGAAATAGATGGCATTCCACTAAGAGTGGATTCAGCCAAAATGATTATTCAGGCCGCTGATGAGGCAGGCATCGATATTCCGCGTTTTTGTTATCACAAAAATCTGTCGATAGTCGCTAACTGCCGGATGTGTCTGGTCGAAGTTGATAAAGCGCGTAAAGCATTACCCGCATGTGCCACGCCAGTTGCCAACGGTATGAAAGTATTTACTCAATCCGAAATCGCCTTGCAGGCACAACGCGGAGTGATGGAGTTTTTACTGATCAATCATCCGTTGGACTGCCCGATTTGTGATCAGGGCGGAGAGTGTGAGTTGCAGGATCTATCGTTGGGTTACGGCAGTGGTATCAGCCGTTTCAGTGAAAAGAAACGTGTCGTCAAAGACAAAGATATCGGGCCATTAGTACAGACCGATATGACGCGATGCATCCACTGCACCCGCTGCGTACGCTTTGGTCAGGAAATTGCCGGTATCAAAGAATTAGGCGCGACTGGCCGTGGTGAACATATGGAAATCGGCACCTATGTTGAGCATAGTCTGGCCTCAGAGCTGTCCGGCAATATTATCGATCTGTGCCCGGTAGGCGCACTGACCTCTAAACCGTTCCGCTATAAAGCTCGGGCATGGGAGATGACTTCACATCCATCCATTGCTATGCACGATGCAGTTGGATCGAATCTCGATCTTCACACCCGGCAGAATGAAGTGATGCGAGTGGTAGCCAGAGACAATGATTCGGTGAATCAAAGCTGGATTTCCGATCGGGATCGTTTCAGTTACCTTGGCTTAAAACATCCAGACCGTTTGTTAAATCCGATGATTAAACAAAATGGTGAGTGGCAGGTTACGGACTGGCAAACAGCGATGGAGTTTGCGGTAGACGGTCTTAAGCACGTTAAAACTAAAAATGGTGCCGATCAGATTGCCGGTTTAATTTCACCCACTGCAACACTGGAAGAGGGCTACCTGTTTCAGAAATGGTTGAGAGCATTTGGCAGCCAAAACGTAGACCATCGCTTACGTCAGCAGGATTTCAGCGATGCCGGTCATGACCAATTTTCTGCGATGAGTCTGGCTGATATTGAAAGCAGTGATGCGATTGTGCTGTTGGGCTGCAATATTCGCAGTGAAGCACCGCTGTTGGCACACCGAGTCCGTCAATCAGCTTATGCTGGTGGATTGATCAGTGATATTAATTTCTTCAAAACCGATTTGTTGATGCCAGTTGATCGGCAGGTAGTCGTAAATTCAGCACAATTATTCGTTTTATTGAGTGGTGTTGCGAAAACCTTATTGCAACGTGTGGATGAAACTACGGCAAAAGCTTGGCGGCACATGATGCGTGAAAAAGCGCCGTCAGCCACAGAACAAAATATCGCGATGCAGCTGGCGAATGCCCACCAAGCCGTCATTATTGTCGGCGCATTGGCTAATCAACATCCTCAGGCATCTGCGATTCGCTCTTTAGCAGCACTCATTAGTGAACTAACCGGCGCGCATTTGCTTATTTTGCCGGATGCGAACAGTCAGGCCTTACATTTGGCTGGTGCATTGCCACATTGCGATGCATCTCAAGAATTGAAAGATGGCCTGAATGCAAATGCGATCTGGGAAGAGCAGTTACGTGCGTATGTGTTATTCAACATTGAACCGGAGTTTGATTGCGCTGATCCAGCCGCTGCTTTATTAGCCTTGCAACGGGCTGGGTTTGTGATGGCAATAAACAGTTTTCAATGCGACAGCCTGCGTGATTATGCCGATGTGCTATTACCGCTGGCGGCATTTACCGAAACATCAGGTACCTTTGTTGGCCTCGATCATCAATGGCAATCTTTTACTGGAGCGGTTGCTCCACCTGGTGAAAGTCGTCCAGGCTGGAAGATTCTGCGGGTGCTTGGCAATATTTCGAAGTTCAACGGTTTCGATTATGTTTCCTCAGAAGGTGTTCGTCAGGAACTTCAGGATCAGCTCAATCGTTTATCTTCAGCCAGAAAATCGATTTATATTCCAGCAGAAATAACGAACGTTAATGGCGTTCAGCTTATTTCAGAAGTACCGGTCTATCGCACCGATAGTTTGGTCAGACACAGCAAAGCACTTCAACTGACTCCGGAAAATCAGTTTCTGGATACCATGCGTATTTCTCCGGCTCTGGCGGAAAAGTATGGTTTGCATCAAGGGGATGCGGTACAGATTCAGCAGGATGAATTTGCAGTATCCGCCACCGTATTAATTGATGAACAGGTTGCTGAAAACATGGCGCATCTGGCAGCGGCTTCTCCGCTGAGTGCTCGGCTTGGTAACGCTTTTGGCAATGTTGAATTATCAGCGATGATGGAGAGCATTGATGCTTGATATCGTGATGCAACAGTTGCTCCCCAACATCGGCAAAATTTTGCTGATTATCGCGTTATTAATGTTGGCGGTAGCTATCTGACCTTGGCTGAGCGAAAAGTGATTGGCTATATCCAGATGCGTATTGGTCCAAATCGTGTCGGTCCTCGCGGATTACTGCAACCAATCGCTGATGGTCTCAAGCTGTTACTGAAAGAAATCATCGTGCCCACCCGATCCAATCTTTATTTATTTGTGTTGGCTCCGGTATTAGCAATCGGTCCTGCTTTGGCGGCCTGGGCGGTTATTCCATTCGACGCTGGCATGGTATTGGCCGATATTAATGCCGGATTGTTATATGTTTTAGCCATCACTTCTATGGGGGTGTACGGCATTGTTATTGCCGGTTGGGCCTCAAATTCACGTTATGCGTTTTTAGGCGCGATGCGTAGCGCCGCTCAAGTGGTGTCGTATGAAATCGCCATGGGTTTTGCTTTGGTCGGCGTATTGATTGCCGCTGGCAGTTTGAATCTGAGTGAGATTGTTATGGCTCAGCAAGGCGGTATTTTTTACTGGTATTGGTTGCCGTTATTACCCTTGTTTGTGGTCTATTTTATCTCTGGTGTGGCAGAAACCAATCGGGCGCCGTTTGATATTGCTGAAGGCGAATCCGAAATTGTTGCCGGCTTTCATGTCGAATATTCCGGTATGGCATTTGCGATTTTCTTCCTCGCTGAATACGCCGATATGATTTTAATTTCGATCCTTGCCGCTACCTTGTTCATGGGCGGCTGGCTGTCGCCATTTGAGGGTATTCCGGTACTGGAGTCAATGTTTGCCTGGGTACCCGGACTGGTGTGGCTATTACTGAAAACCAGCATGTTTCTCTTTATCTATTTATGGATCCGCGCCACCTTTCCTCGCTATCGATATGATCAGGTGATGCGTCTCGGCTGGAAAGTGTTTATTCCGGTAACCCTGGTATGGCTGGTGGTGATTTCGACCATGCAGGTGTTTGATATTGGCCCTTGGTTTAGCGACGTGGTGGAGGTGTCCACACCATGATGCAATCCATTCGTCACTTTTTCAAAAGCTTTTTGTTGTGGGAATTAGTTCAAGGCTTGCGGTTGACCGGCCGGCATTTATTTTCCCGCAAAGTCACAGTGCAATATCCTGAAGAACAGACACCGCAATCGCCTCGATTCCGTGGTTTGCATGCTTTGCGCCGTTACCCAAATGGTGAAGAGCGCTGCATTGGCTGCAAGCTGTGTGAAGCAGTTTGTCCGGCATTGGCTATTACAATTGATACCGAACCACGCGAAGATGGTACCCGCCGTACCACTCGTTATGACATCGATTTATTTAAATGTATTTATTGCGGGTTTTGTGAAGAATCCTGTCCGGTTGATTCAATAGTGGAAACCCGAGTGTTTGCCTATCATTTTGAAAATCGTGGCGAAAATATTATGGACAAACAGCAGTTGCTGGCGATTGGCGATAAATACGAGTCGGAAATTGCTGCTGATCGGGAGGCCGACGCGCCTTATCGTTAGGCCGGAAATTTATGGAAAAAATACTGTTTTATTGTTTTGCCGCCATTTTACTGTTTGCCGCCACTATGGTGATCACGGTACGAAATCCGGTGCGTGCAGCATTGTTTCTGGTATTGGCCTTTTTTACCAGCGCGGCAATCTGGTTGATGCTGGAAGCCGAGTTTTTAGCAATAACGCTGGTATTGGTTTATGTCGGTGCGGTACTGGTGTTGTTTATGTTTGTGGTGATGATGCTGGATATCGATACCAGCTCACTCAAAGAGGGATTCAGCCGTTATCTGCCATTAGGTTTATTTGTAGCGGTATTGATTGTGCTGGAATTAATTGCGGTTTTAGGCGCGGCAAACTTCGGCTTGGAACAGTTTCCAGCTCCAGAAGCTTCAACAGAAAGTAATACGAAAGTGCTCGGCCGACTGTTGTATACGGTGTATGTGTATCCGTTTGAGATTGCTTCGGTAATCCTAACGGTGGCGATTGTGGCAGCGATTATGCTGACCTTACGACCACATAAACGCAAAACTCAAGATCCTGCGCAGCAGGTCAAAGTACGTAGCAAAGATCGCGTACGTCTGGTCAAAATGGCCTCCGAAAAACGCCAAGACGGGAAATCATCATGATTGCCTTATCTGACTATCTGATTGTTGCAGCTATTCTGTTTAGCCTTTCAGTTGCGGGTATTTTTCTCAATCGTAAAAACATCATTATTTTGCTGATGTGCATTGAATTAATGTTGTTAGCGGTGAACCTTAACTTTATCGCTTTTTCGCATTATGCCGGTGATGCCGCCGGCCAGGTGTTTGTGTTTTTTATTCTGACGGTTGCTGCAGCAGAGGCGGCGATTGGTCTGGCAATTCTGGTGGTGTTATTCCGTAATCTCAGCACCATCAATGTTGATGATCTCAACCGGTTGAAAGGTTGATGGCATGACGCAATCCTTGTTACTGACCATCGTTTTAGCACCATTACTGGGCAGCATTATTGCCGGTTTGTTTGGCCGGAAGATTGGTCGTAACTGGTCTCATCGAGCGGCAATTGCGGGGTGAGCATAGCCTTTTTCTTATCACTCTGGGTTTTGAAGCTGGTTGTGATGGATGGGGCTACCTATAACCAAGCGGTATATCAATGGATGCAGGTTGGCAGCCTGAGCATTGAAGTCGGCTTTATGGTCGATTCGCTGACTGCCGTGATGATGACCGTCGTGACCTTTGTATCGCTGATGGTGCATATCTACACCATTGGTTATATGCATGACGATGACGGCTACAGCCGTTTTTTCAGTTATATTTCGCTGTTTACCTTCTCGATGCTGATGCTGGTCATGGCCAATAACTTTATGCAGCTGTTTTTTGGCTGGGAAGCGGTTGGCGTGGTTTCCTATCTGCTGATTGGTTTCTGGTACAAAAAGCCCACGGCGATTTACGCCAATCTCAAGGCATTTCTGGTCAATCGTGTGGGTGACTTCGGCTTTCTGCTGGGTATTGCTGCCGTACTAATGTATTCCGGCAGTCTGGATTATCTGGAAGTATTTAATCAGGCACCAGTTATGGCCGGTCAGACGATTACCTTGTTTGGCAATCATGCCTGGTCGCTAATGACGGTGATTGGCATTCTGTTATTTATCGGCGCAATGGGTAAATCAGCGCAGGTTCCTCTGCATGTCTGGTTACCGGATTCAATGGAAGGCCCGACCCCGATATCAGCCTTGATTCATGCCGCAACCATGGTCACGGCCGGTATTTTTATGGTGGCGAGGATGTCACCTTTATATGAATATTCTGAAACTGCACTGTCATTTATTCTGGTGATAGGTGCGATTACCGCTTTGTTTATGGGCTTTTTGGGCTTAATTCAGAACGATATCAAACGAGTTATTGCTTATTCGACCCTATCACAGCTTGGTTATATGACAGTAGCGCTTGGGGTGTCAGCTTATTCTGCGGCAATATTCCATTTATTCACCCATGCCTTTTTTAAAGCGTTACTGTTTCTGGCAGCCGGCTCAGTCATTCTGGCCCTGCATCATCAGCAGGATATTCGGAAAATGGGTGGGCTGAAAAAATATCTGCCGATTACTTACTGGACCAGTCTGATTGGTACGCTGGCATTAATTGGTTTTCCAGGGCTGGCGGGCTTTTTTTCCAAAGATGCCATCATTATGGCGGTGCATGAATCTACCATCCCAGGCAGTAGCTTTGCCTTATGGGCAGTAATGATTGGGGTATTTGTCACTAGCTTGTACAGCTTTCGCCTATTGTTTTTGGTGTTTCACGGTAAAGAACGCTTCGATGCGCACGGTCATCCGCCACATGAATCCCCCGGAGTAGTTACCTGGCCGTTGATCTTACTGGCGATTCCGTCGGTATTAGCCGGGTATTTAATTGGCACTCTGGTGTATGGAAACTTCTTTAGCGATGCGATATCCGTTATGCCTCAGCATGATGTGCTGAGCGCAGCAAATTATCATGGCTTGATTGGGTTTATCACTCATGGTTTGTTGACAGCGCCGTTCTGGCTGGCGATGGCCGGTTTGGTAACCGCCTGGTATCTGTATCTTAAACGTCCGGATTTTCCTGCCAAAATTCAGCAAAGAATGATGTGGTTATGGCAAATTCTGGAAAATAAATATGGCTTTGATGCATTTAACGACAAAGTGTTTGCCGGTGGATCACGCGGATTAGGCTGGCTATTTTCCCGCGTTGGTGACCGAGTACTAATTGATGGTTTAGTGGTTAACGGTGCAGCGAGAACAGTGGGCTTAATATCGAGAGTAGGGCGCAAAATGCAGAGCGGTTATTTGTACCATTACGCCTTTGTAATGATTATCGGGGTGTGGCTGTTGCTCACCTGGTTTGTGGTTTAGGAACAAGCTGATTAAATGATGGACTTTCCGCTGCTCAGTATATTGATTTTGCTGCCAATTATTGGCGGTGGCCTACTGCTGTTATGCAAACAGAATCATTTGCTGGCTCGTCAGTTAGCTTTGATTGTCAGTGTAGTAACGATGCTGCTGTCTTTTTTGTTGTATATCGGGTTTGATTCGACCACTCATCAAATGCAGTTTGTTGAACGATTGTCCTGGATTGCCACATTTAATATCGAGTATTACCTTGGCGTTGATGGTTTTTCGATGCCGCTAATGATTCTGACTACAATTTCTACTGTGCTTGTGGTGATCGCCGGCTGGCAGGTCATCCAGGATAGGGCAGCTCAATATATGGCTGCTTTTTTGATTATGGAAGGCTTGATGCTGGGCGTGTTTGCAGCACTCGATGCTATTTTGTTTTATCTGTTTTTCGAAGCAATGCTGATACCGCTGTTTCTGGTGATTGGTATCTGGGGTGGGCCGAACCGGGTCTATGCCACTATCAAGTTTTTCCTCTACACCTTTTTTGGCTCGGTGTTTTTACTCATCGCATTGTTGTATTTGCAATTCCAGGCGGGCAGTTTTTCGATTCTGGACTTCCACGATGTCAGCTTGACCCTGACTCAACAGATATGGATTTTCCTCGCCTTCTTAATTGCTTTTGCGGTAAAGATTCCAATGTGGCCGGTACATACCTGGTTACCTGATGCACACGTTGAAGCACCTACAGGTGGCTCGGTGATTCTGGCGGCGATCACGCTGAAAATCGGTGGCTATGGATTATTGCGGTTTGCTTTGCCGATTACCCCGGATGCCAGTATGACGCTGGACTGGCTGGTTATCGGCTTATCGTTGATTGCCATTGTTTATATCGGTTTTGTTGCGCTGGCCCAATCGGATCTGAAAAAGCTGATTGCCTATTCGAGTATCGCCCATATGGGCTTTGTGACCTTGGGTTTGTTTATCGTGTTTCGGATTACCGCCAATGAGGCAATCACTATCGGCATCGGTAATGGGCAAGTGTTGGCCATTGAAGGCGCGATGGTGCAGATGATTTCGCATGGTTTTATTGCCGCAGCGATGTTCCTCAGTGTCGGTGTGTTATATGACCGGATGCATACCCGTGAAATCAGTGCTTATGGTGGAGTTGCCAACAGCATGCCGAAATTTACCGCGCTGGCCGTGTTCTTTGCAATGGCCAATGCCGGATTGCCCGGCACGTCCGGTTTTGTTGGCGAATTTATGGTGATTCTGGCGGCATTTCAGGCCAACTTCTGGTATGCATTTCTGGCGGCCACGACATTAATCCTGGGCGCGGCTTATACCTTGTGGATGGTCAAACGGGTATTTTTTGGAGAGATCGCCAATGATGAAGTCGCCAAATTACAGGATATTAATTCACGAGAAATGCTGCTGTTGGCAAGTCTGGCGGTTATTGTCTTAGTGATTGGTATCTGGCCCGATCCGTTACTTAATGTGATGCACGCTTCGGTAGATAATCTGCTGCTGCAAATCACTCAGTCAAAGCTTTAAAGGAAACACCAGATGGCGTTTGAGGTTCCGAATATGCTGTTTGCCTTGCCAGAGATGTTGTTGCTGGCAATGTGCTGCATCGTGCTATTGGTGGTGGCTTTTACCGGTAATCGCCAAATTAATCTGGTGCATGCGTTAAGCCAATTAAGCTTGTTGATTACCTTTATGACGGTTTTCTGGATGATGGGTGAGGGCGGTCTGACCTTCTCTGAGACCTATATCAAAGATCCGTTGAGTGATGTGCTCAAACTGGCGATCTGTCTGGTGAATATGCTGGTGCTGAGTTACTCCTATCGTTATCTGCAGGTGCGCAAATTATTGCAGGGCGAGTTTTATGTGTTGGTCTTATTTTCCACCCTCGGCATGTTGGTGATGGTATCAGCACATAATTTTCTGACCTTGTATTTAGGTTTGGAACTGATGTCACTTTGTTTATATGCCTTGGTGGCGATGCATCGCGATTCGTTTACCGCAACAGAAGCCGGGATGAAATATTTCATACTTGGGGCTTTGGCGTCGGGCATGTTGCTCTACGGTATGTCGATTATTTACGGTGTGACTGGCGAGTTAGGGATTGAGGCGATTGCGACGGCTATAGCCAATGAAGAATTAAATCAGACAGTGCTAAGTCTGGGTATTGTATTTCTGGTGATTGGTATCGGCTTTAAGTTTGGTGCGGTGCCGTTTCATATGTGGTTACCGGATGTGTATCAAGGCGCGCCGACTGCGATTACCTTATTTGTGGCCAGTGCCCCCAAAATAGCAGCCTTTGCCTTGTTGATTCGCATATTAACCGAAGGCATGGGCGATATGCTTAGCGTTTGGCGCGATATGCTGATTATGTTGGCGGTGTTGTCGATTGTGGTCGGTAATTTATTGGCGATAGCGCAGACTAATCTAAAACGTATGTTGGCTTATTCGACTATTTCACACGTCGGTTTTTTGTTGTTAGGCGTTTTAGCGGGAAGTCAGGCAGGATTTGCCGCCGCGTTGTTTTATACCTTAGTCTACGCACTGATGACCTTAGGCAGTTTCGGCATGATTCTGTTACTGAGTCGTGAAGGCTTTGAAGCTGAAGAAATCGAGGACTTTAAAGGTTTGGGGCAACGACATCCCTGGCATGCGCTAATGATGCTATTACTGATGTTTTCCATGGCAGGTATTCCACCGCTGGCGGGTTTTTATGCCAAATTAAGCGTGATTAAAGCGGTCGTCGATGTTAACTTACTTGCCGTTGCGATAGTCGCCGTAGTCATGTCAGTTATTGGCGCTTATTATTATTTACGCGTCGTTAAAGTCATGTTTTTTGATACGCTAACCGAACAGCCTCGTATTGAAGCGTCAACTTCAATGCAATATTTATTGAGTGGTAATGTGTTGGCAGCATTATTCCTCGGCTTGTTCCCCGGGGCTTTATTTGCGCTATGCGCCAGAATATTTAGTTAGGTTTTAAAGATGTCGATTTGGTTAATGTTGTTGAGTATGTTTGTTTTGGCAAATCTGCCGTGGGTAAATTCACGTTTGTTTGTTGTTATCCCATTAAAAAATGGCAAAAATGCCTGGCTTAGAGTAATGGAAGTCACGGTGTATTATTTTGTCGCTTTATTAGTGGCGATTGGGTTTGAGCAGCAATTCTCCGGTAATATTTACCCGCAACAGTGGGAGTTTTTTGTCACCATTTTGAGTTTGTTTCTGGTGTTTGCCACTCCTGGAGTCGTGTATCGGCACCAATGGTTGCCATTACAGAAAAAGCTCCGCTAAAAATCGCAAATATGCGCTCGTTAAGTACATAGCAACACAATCCAAAATTTCAAAAGTCTGTTATCAAGCGCGCTGACAGCTATTTACGTTAATTCAAGATGCAACGCAATGGATAGTAGTTAGAATTTGCGGGTTTAACTCCCTGATGATGTAAACAGCATCGGTTATTCACACAATAGAGACAGGATTTATGGCTTCCGATTTATCCAAGTACAGAAATATTGGTATTTTCGCTCACGTTGACGCGGGCAAAACCACCACGACAGAACGTATCCTTAAACTGACCGGCAAAATCCATAAGTCTGGTGAAGTACATGATGGTGAATCCACAATGGACTTCATGGATCAGGAAGCTGAGCGCGGAATTACTATCCAGTCAGCGGCGACTACCTGTGAATGGAAAGGTCACCGACTGAACGTTATCGATACTCCAGGTCACGTTGACTTCACTATCGAAGTTTACCGTTCACTGAAAGTACTTGACGGCGGTATCGGTGTTTTCTGTGGTAGCGGTGGTGTTGAACCACAATCAGAAACCAACTGGCGTTATGCGAATGACTCTGAAGTTTCACGTCTGATCTATGTCAACAAATTAGACCGTATTGGTGCTGACTTCTTCCGTGTTGTAAAACAGGTTGAAGACGTTCTGGCGGCAACACCGCTGGTAATGGTTCTGCCAATCGGTATCGAAGATGAATTTACCGGTGTTGTCGACTTGCTGACCCGCAAAGCGTGGATCTGGAAAGATGACAAGAGCGCTGAAGATTACACCATCGAAGAGCCACCAGCTGATATGGCTGATGCTATTGAAGAATGGCGTGAAAAACTGATCGAAACTGCTGTAGAGCAAGACGATGATCTGATGGGCAAATATCTTGATGGTGAAGAGCCTTCTATTGAAGATCTGAAAAGATGTATCCGTAAAGGTACATTGCAATTGGATTTCTTCCCGACTTACTGCGGTAGCTCATTTAAAAACAAAGGTATGCAGTTAGTGCTGGATGCGGTTGTTGATTACCTGCCTGATCCAACTGAAGTTGACCCACAACCAGAAGTTGACTTGGAAGGTAACGAAACTGGTAAACACGCGATTGTTGATATCAAAGGCCCGTTACGTGCCCTGGCATTCAAAATCATGGATGACCGTTTTGGCGCACTAACTTTCGTTCGTATCTACTCTGGCGAATTGAAAAAAGGCGACACTATCCTCAATACTTTCACAGGTAAAACAGAACGTGTTGGCCGTATGGTGGAAATGCATGCTAATGACCGTAACGAATTAGATTACGCTCAAGCGGGTGACATTATTGCTATCGTCGGTATGAAAGATGTACAAACCGGTCACACATTATGTGATCCGAAAAACCCAGCTACCTTGGAACCGATGGTATTCCCGGATCCCGTTATCTCAATCGCCATTGCGCCTAAAGATAAAGCAGCGGCTGAAAAAATGGGTATCGCACTGGGTAAAATGATTAAAGAAGATCCATCTTTCCGTGTTGAAACCGATGAAGACAGCGGTGAAACCATCATGAAAGGTATGGGCGAATTACATTTGGATATCAAAGTTGATATCTTGAAACGTACCCATAACGTTGACGTTATTGTTGGTGAGCCACAAGTAGCCTACCGTGAAACAATCACGAAAAAAATCGAAGACAGTTACACCCACAAGAAACAATCAGGTGGTTCTGGTCAGTTTGGACGTATCGACTACATTATTGAACCAGGTGAGCCAGGCAGTGGTTACCAGTTTGAATCATCTGTTACCGGTGGTAGTGTTCCTCGCGAATACTGGCCTGCAGTTGATGCCGGCTTCAAGAAAATGATGGGCCGTGGTGTATTGGCTGGCTTCCCGTTACTTGACGTCAAAGTTAACTTGTTTGATGGTGCATTCCATGCCGTGGATTCATCAGCAATGGCCTTTGAAATCGCTGCGATGGGTGCTTTCCGTCAAACGATTCCAAAAGCGGGTCCGCAATTGCTGGAACCTATCATGAAAGTAGATGTGTTCTGCCCAGATGATAACGTCGGTGATGTTATCGGTGACTTGAACCGTCGCCGTGGCATGATCAAATCACAAGATGCGGGTGCAACTGGTGTTCGTATTAAAGCAGAAGTACCACTGAGCGAAATGTTCGGTTACATCGGTTCATTGCGTACGATGACTTCAGGCCGTGGTCAGTTCTCTATGGAGTTCTTGCACTATCTGCCTTGCCCACGTAACGTGTCAGATGAAGTTATTAAACAAGTTAAAGAGCGTGAAGCTGCTGCGAAGAAATAAGCAGCTTGCTAAAAGCTTGATTGAGAAAGGGGCGTTTATCGCCCCTTTTTTGTGGCTGCAATTTATTATCTAAAGCTTATGAGACAACAGATTTAACTTTTTTATTGATGAGTCTTTCAGCAGAAGCCGTAAGCTGACCACCAAATCTAAATGATTATTATTTGTTTTTGTTGGCGAGTTTAGCGAAAATACCACAAGGTATTTAGCTAGACCGAGAAATAAATAATGTTTGATAAAACCTTGGACGTGCAACCAACGTCGAAACAATCCATTAAACAGGCCTGTGTTTGGATGGCTCGATTATGGGCTGATGATGCAACAGAAAAAGATCATTTGGCCTGTCAGGTCTGGCGTGAGTCAGCCGCAGAAAATGAGCAGGCCTGGCAGCAGGTGCAACAGTTACAGCAACGATTCCGTCTGGTACCTGATCCTGAAATTGACAGCAGAGTATTAAGACAGCATAAATCAGTTTCACGTCGCCAGTTCTTATCTTATGGTGGGCTCGGTATTGGGCTGGGGGTAGTCGGCACCGGTTATTTTAGTTCAAAGGCTATCAATTCGACAGATTACGCTACTCAAACTGGTGAAATACAAGATTTAACTTTGGCAGATGGAACACGACTGTTCCTCAATACCGCAACCCGAGTTGATATTAATTTTGATCAGAAAAAACGTGAAATCCTGTTGCATGAAGGGGAGGTTTATATTGAAACCGCTTCACATAATGTGCCCTTGACTGTGGTATCCCGAGAGGGGGTGCTGCGACCATTAGGTACGAGTTTTTCCGTAAGAACAATGGATAAACAAACCCGATTGGCTGTATATCAAGGAAGGGTCCAAATCCAACCAGCACAATCTAACAGTACAAGCATTATTGAATCGGGTCTTGGAGCCGATTTTACTCGATTTAGTTTTATACAGGACTTTGTTGCTGATACCTCCAATATGGCTTGGACTAACCACAAATTGGCTGTAGCCAATATGCCGTTGAATGAGTTTATTGATGAGTTGTCACGTTACCGTTCGGGAATGCTACGGGTCAGTCCTGAATTGGCTTCATTGACGGTTACGGGTGTGTTTTCCTTGCTGGACACGGACCGGATACTTAAGCAATTAACAGAAATTCTTCCAGTCAGATTACATTCATTCACTTCCTATTGGATCACCATGCTTCCTGTTTAATTGCTCTTTTTAAACAGATTTAAAGTACGTTACCAACCTCATTCCATATTATTTCATATGCAAATACAAATCATTTAGATTTTATTTACGGGTTTAAGGTTCTCATTCGGTATACAGATTACAACTTGATGAGAAATGTAAGGAACCCGTATGTCGTCGCGACAGTTTTCACGACTAAAACCCATCGTAATTAGCCTGTCCTTGGCAGGAATAGCGCCATTTTATGCATTGCCTGTTGTTGCTGAAACGGTTCTGTCCGAGGTTCAGCAGTTCAACATTCCAGCAGGCAATCTGGATCAGGTGTTAAATCATTTTGGCTTGGAAGCCGGACTAGAACTCTATCTGGATGGCTCCTTGTTACAAGGACAAACTAGTCGTGGTTTGAACGGCCAATACAGTGCCTTGGATGGTTTACGCACATTGCTTCAAGGCACAGGATTAACTGCTATCCAGCAAGCCGATGGGGCTTACCGTATTGGTTCACCCGATGTGATTTATCCGGAAAATAATCTCGCTGGATCTGTGCAACTTGATGCAATTGATGTGGTGGGTAAAAGCTTTGCCTTTACCCGTGATGAGCAGGGTTATAACGATGTATTCGACAAAAATATTTCAAGCACTTATGCAGGAAAACAGGAGCTTGAACGATTTAAAGGCTCCTCTCCAGCAGACATGCTGAGTGGCATGCTCAATGTATACAGCTCGGATGCCCGTAACAGTGGAGGGCTTGACCCCAACATTCGTGGCATACAAGGGCCAGGCCGTGTGCCTGTCACCATTGACGGAACTGAACAAGCTATTACGATATGGCGTGGTTATAACGGCGCAAATAATCGTAGTTATATTGATCCAAATCTGATTGGCAGTGTTCAGGTTTTAAAAGGTCCTAACCTGGAACGAAATGTTCATAGCGGGATAGGCGGGGCGGTTGTAGCCTCCACATTGACAGTTGATGACGTTCTCAAACCCGGCGAAGAGTTTGGTGGTGAACTTAAAGTTGAGGGAAGTAATAATGCCGTTACTGCAGACGTTCCTCGTTTATCAACTGGAACTCCTTATACCGACATACCGGGATTTACTGCTTCTGGTGATATCTACGATCCGACATTATTAGTTGAGCCACATAGTGGTGGCCAAAGTTATTGGGATGACTACGCTTATCGACTTGCGATAGGGACTCGTCAGGATTTTTTCGATCTAATGGGGGCGTACGCTTACCGTAAAAAAGGCAATCATTTTTCCGGTAAACATGAGGATGGTTTTTACTCACGTGGATCGGAAAATATCCAAGAAAGTCTGGTCCCTGATTTAGCCAATGTCTATAAGCCCGGTGATGAACTACCGAACACCTCCAGTGAAATGGAATCCTGGCTAGCTAAGGCAACATTTAAGTTCAGTGATAATCACAATCTAACTTTTGGATATCGTGAAACAGATACTACCTACGGCGAAATTTTTCCTTCCCGTATTCTTTGGAGCAAAGCAGTTGATGACGGCGTGCCACAGTGGCCGTTAAGCACGGTCGATAGCAAAGCTTATAACGTCGAATATCAACTAAATCCTGAAAATAACCAATGGCTCGACTTCTATGCCAGTGTCTGGAGAACCGACACAGTAAGTAACACTTATACCGCGGGTGGCTACCCTAATGAACCTTATGAAAGAGAAGCCTCTGGTGACCATCGGCTCATCAATACCGCATTGCGAAACGCAATTGAAAAACGCAATGGTCTGACATTAAGTAATACTTTTTCACTTTCGAATTACCTCGACCTGACACTGGGTGGACGCTATCAGCATGAACAATTGCGTAGTGACGATAACTATGACGATCCGGATTTACAACGTCTTTTCCGCATGGTTCCCAAAGAAGGTCGACGGCAGGAAAAAGACTTTAATTTTAACTTTGCCTGGAAACCTACCAGCGTTATCAACATTGATGCGGGGATGCGCTACTCGTCATTCTGGACATTTGATGATTTTCGTAAAAGTAGACTGGATGCAGGTGATACCAGTTTTACTAGATATACCCCAATTACTGGACAAACGATTCATTATGAATATGACTACACTCTTACTCAGGATGATGTTCAGCCCGCTATAGATAATTTTGAAGCCAATCGCGCCTTTTATGAAATGTTTGGTGCGGATGTTGATGCACTGATTCAAACGGAATTGGACAAAATAGGTACCACTACCTCAATGACTGAAAGTGCTGTTTGGGAAAAAAACAGTAAGGGAAAATATAGCCGAAACAATCATCCGTGCCTGAATGCAGAAGTAGAGATAACTGCCTGTCATAATGGCATACGACAAACGGGTGATGTGCAGACCATACAAAAAGTTAAACATCTTAAAGGAGATGGTTGGGCTCCCGTTCTCTCTGCAGCGCTTGATTTACCCAACGATAGCCGTGTTTACGCTCGTCATAGTCAGGCATATCGTTTCCCAAGTCTATTTGAAAACACCATCAGTTTTTCAGCGTCATTACCCAGTCCGGATTTTCAACTAAAACCTGAGCATATCTATAGCTATGAGTTGGGTTACGTGCAAAACCTGACCAGATGGGTCAATGCTGAATATGCCGATCTAAAACTCAGCTATTTCTACAATCGCACCGAAAATGTCATTGAACGTGATCCTAATATGAACTTCAGCAATCTGGAAAAACAAACGATTGAGGGCATCGAATTCCAGGGACGATATGACACAGGACGGTTTTTTACCAACCTCAGTGTGGCTTATAACTTTAGAAATGAGGTATGTGATGAGCACTCCGCTGTGATGTTGGATTACCTATCTACCAGTGATTGTGTTGATGATGGCTTTGTGGGGGGGTATCTCGTCAGTATGGCCATGCCTGAATACACCGCCAGTTGGACGTTAGGGGGACGTTTCCTAAAACGTAAACTGGAGGTGGGCAGTCGAGTGACCTACTACTACAGACACGAAGACAAATTCGATAGTAATTATCGTGATCCCACTGAAATTACCTATTTCGCCAATACACCATTGTCCTGGGACACAATTCTGTTATTCGATGCGTATGCCAGCTATCAGTTAAACGACGATCTGAATATTGAACTGACAGGTACAAATTTAACTAACGAATATTACCTCGATCCGATGAGCCGATCGGCTATTCCAGCACCCGGTAGGACTGTGAAACTCAGTCTGACGGCTAAATTTTGAACAAAGGGAGGTGATATATAGAAAAAACTACGTTTAACAAACAAAGCGAGAACTAATTTTATTTTTTAATGAATAAGGAATATGCCATGAAAATCACAAATAAACTGTCTATTCTAGCGTTAATGTTAGGTCTGGCCAGTGTTACTCAAGCTGATCCAACAACAGTGTCTGGTCAGAGTTATCTCGGTGATATTACCGTCGGTGGAACTACTGATACAAGCATCGACCATCCAGGTACAGAAGGTGCTCCGGGTGTGGGCGTCACTGACTTTCATTCTGGTGCTATGGTTAGTTTTAGCGGTTTGGATAGTATGGTCGCTGATGACAGTAACGGTATCAATACTATTACACCAGCAATGATGCCACCATCTCATGCAGCTCTTGGTTATTTTGACTTTGCCAAAATTTCGGGCAATGAAGTCTATTTTGGTGAATGGTCACAAAATGGTACAACCAACGATCCTACCAGAGTCGTTTACTATGCAGGTGAATCGCAAAATACCACGATGCCAACAACAGGCATAGCGTCATATAACATAAATGGTATTAATAACTATAACGGTAGCAACCTGCTGACAGGCACGTTGAATGCAAATTTCGGTACAGGAAACTTGTCTGGTTCTATGAGTAGAACGGGGCTTACTATTGCTATTAATGCAGCTATTAACAGTTCGAATGCTAGCTTTTCTGGTGGTGCATTAGCAAATGGTAGTGTGGGTGGAACCGCTGAAGGTCACTTCTTCGGTGCCAATGCTGCTGCGTTAGCGGGGATTGCCAAGTTCACCAGCAACCGTGACCTGGACACCGCATTTGGTGGTGCTCAGTAATCATTGCTGTTTCATGGATGAAATATGGCCAGATGCCTTCGGGCATCTGGCTTTTTCTTTTATTACCGAAGCCGAATTATGTTGCCTGAATTACGTTTAACGTTTGTTTCTTCACGGAGATTGACGATCGTTGCAGTACTTTTTATCAGTCTATTAGCCACTCAGAACGGCTGGGCGGATGATAAGGATACTTCTCTGCGGCTGAATCAAAGTATTGATCTGCAATCAAATGAGCAAGAACGCCAAATCCTCAAGGATGAGGATTACCTCAAAGGAGAGCGTCCGACCTTAACGATTGATGGTAAGACTTACACGATCAAACATGATGTGAATGATGTTGGGCGAGCGTTATACATGTCGATTCAACAGAAACAATGGCCCGCAGTGATTTATTTTCTGGATGAATATCAGACCTTTGCCAATGCAGATCCAATGTTGATTGCCTATGCTCAGGGCTCTCTCGCCAGACTGCAGGGCAATATGCAACAGGCCGAAGCAGAATTTAAAACACTGCTTGATATTAAACCGGATTTTATGCTCGGTCAGCTGGAACTGGCACGTGTGCTGTTTGAAAATCGCAAAGATGCCGAATCGGAAGCCATGTTTCAGCAGATTGCTCAGTCGCTTAATCCGGCAGATGCTCGCCAGCAGGGTGTACTCACTACCGTCGACAGCTTTCTGCAAGCGGTTGATAAACGTCAGGCATGGCAAGGTTCTATCGCATTAGGCCCAACCTGGTCGGATAATCTAAACCAGACATCGGAAAGTTACAGCTGTCTGTTTTTCTACGGCTCGGTTTGCCTGTTTGAACGTGCCACCCCGGAAGCTGTTAAATCGCATGGAGTGGATTATGAGCTGACGTTAAACAAACGTTTTGCACTGTCTGGTCATCATGGTCTGTTTTTCCGTTCGTTATGGTTTGGGCAAAGTTATAAAGATCATTCGATTTATAACGAAAGCCAGTTGAGCACCCAGTTCGGCTATAGCTACCACGATATGCGTAATCAGTATTCTTTAGCACCATCATTTGAGTTTGTTCGTTACGGTAATGATTCGCTATACGGAGCTGCGGGTTTGCATGGCGAATGGCTGCATTATCTGACCGACAAAGTGATGTTCAAGCTGGAAGCAGACTATAAGGATCAGCAATACCGAAAAGACATTCTTGCCGACCAGTACGACGGTGGTATCTGGTCTAGCTATGCCACAGCATGGTATGGCTTGCCAAATAACTGGACATTATTTGGCGGTCTGGATTGGACCCGTAAAACAGCCGAAGTTGAACAAAATGCATATGAACAAATTGGTGTCAGGGCGGGTGTTGCCAAGAACTTTAATGAGCATATTAATGCAGTGCTTTTCGTGTCATTACGGGAACGAGAACATGATGCATTTAATGCGTTATTGGATGAGCAGCGTAAGGATTTCGAACAAAACTATACCGTTATTCTGCGTTTTCCGACCCTCGCTGTTTATGGATTGGAGCCTAATCTAACTTTTAAACACCGAAAAGTGCAGAGCAATGTGGACTGGCTATATTCCTATGACAGCAACAGTGTCAGCCTGAAACTGGAAAAACGTTTCTGATCAATTTAATCCCGAAATCGAGAATGTTATGCGCTCTTTTCATGCTTTTTTACTGATCCTAGGCTTATTAGCTTTTAGCCTGCAATCCCGTGCTGAAACGGCCGATTGGCAGCAGTTTCAATCACAAGCGACACAAGCCTATCAGGATGGAAACTATCTGTTGGCGGAACACACAATTCAACAAGCCATCCGCGTTGCTGAAAAGGCAGACAATGGCGCTGCCTATAAAGCAAGCAGTTTAAATATGCTGGCCTATATTTACTCAGCCCAAGGGCAGGTCGATCAGGCGCTGCAAGCGATAAATCAGGCTGTGGAACTGAGCCGACAGGCATTTGGAGAACCCCATGAACAACTGAGTCAGTTGTTATTCAATCAGGGGCAATTATTAGAACAGGCCAGTAACTCCGAGCGGGCCAGACACTCTTATCAACAGGCTATCAACGACTATCTTGCCTTAAACAGTACCGGTGATAATAAGTTGTGGCAGGCAGTATTAGCACAGGCTCATATTCTGACAGAGGAAAAACAATTTACCGAGGCAGAAAGTGTGATTAAAAAAGCGTTAGCTGGCTTTCCGGAACACAGCCAGTTTAATCACCAGCCAGAATCTATCGAAGACTCGGTGGATTTGCGTATGTTACTGGCACAGATTCAAATAGCACAGCAGCAGAATAAACAGGCAATTGAATTACTTGAGCAGGTCAGACAGTTATTGCAGCAACAGTCATCGCCGGAGAATGAGCGTCAGTTGCTGGTGTTGGAGTTACTGGCAACAGCTTATGAAGATAGCCACCAGCAAGCCAAATCTACACCAATACGTGAGCAGGCATTACTGTTACGGCAGCAACAAACCACGCCGAGCCTGGCCAGTGTGATGCACCTCAACGAACTGGCATTGCGTCAGCAACTTGATGAAAACTATGAGCAGGCTGACAAATTTTACCAACAGGCACTCACCCTGCTGGCAGAGCTGAATAAAAGTGATTCCATTGAGCAGGCTTTGATTCTGGGAAATCGGGCAAGTCTCAAGCTACAGCAAAAAGACAATAAAGCGGCTTTGGCTTTATTCGAACAAAGTCTATTACTTCACGACAAGCTGAATTTGCGACCTCTTGAAGCATCAAAAATAGCGACCTACAGCGCAACGATCTATTACAACCAAAGGCAATATGCGAAAGCTGAACCATTATTTTTACAAGCATTGAAGCTGCTGGATAGCAGTACATATGCCGATAAGGACAGTCTGTTGATTGCTCTGGATAATCTCGCCGCATTGTATAACTCTTGGGGAAAACCTAGCAAAGCTACAGCTTATTCCAAGCGTGCCAGAGAATTGAAAAATAAATAAATGCGAATCTTACGTATTTATTTTTACGGAAATCATCATCTCGTTCGGTATAAGAGATAACCCCTATCATTTAATGGATATAAAAATGACACAATCAGTAGATTCAGAAGTATTTTCGGTGTATCTGAAAGAAGGCACTCATGCGATACATGATCAATTGGATCGACGTGTTATGCAGCTTAACCCTTTTGCCGATAACGCTCATTATCAAGGATTTTTACGGATGCAACTTCGTTTGCACTCAGCTGGTGAGCAGGTTTATCACAATCAACAGATCAATAACCTTATCCCTGAAATCGAGCAACGCAGTAGATTAAATGCCGTATTGCAGGACTGTGCTGATTTAGCTATTCCAATTGAACTGCAGCAACATGATCAGCAGCTAGGTCAGCTTTTTAAAATTACTGATCCCTATGCTGGTCTAGGCTGGTTGTACACCATTGAAGGTTCGACACTGGGCGCCGCCATGCTGCTTAAACACGTTAAAAATTCATTGGGTCTGTCTGAGACCTATGGTGCCAGACATATGGCCGCGCATAGTGATGGCAGAGCCACCCATTGGCGTGAATTCAAAGCAATACTGGATAGTTTGACGCTTAATGATTTGCAAAGAAAACAAGCTCTGGATGCAGCCAAACAGGCTTTTTATTTTGTGACTGAAACCGTTGATGAAATTATGGTCACTGGTAAAAAAGAAGTGGCTGGCTAATGTTAAAAATAGCACTGTGGCGTTTGCTGGCATTATTTTTTGTCGCATTGGCTTTTATTGGGGTCATTCTTCCCGGTATTCCTACCACAGAGTTTGTGCTGTTAGCTGTATGGGCTTCGGCCAATGGCTGGCCTAAATTACATGATTGGTTATTGGCACATCCACGATTTGGGCCGTTGATTAAGCAAAGGCAAACCCATCGAGCTATTCCTCGGCGAGCCAAGTGGATCGCTGGCCTAAGCATGTTACTCAGCACTATGCTGTTGATTTCCTCTAATGCGCCGGTATGGGTGAAATGCTCCGTGCCAGTCATGATGGCATTAGTGATGATTTGGTTGGCCCGTCGACCTGAAATGCCAATGTTAAGCTGTGAAAACGAGAAATAATTAATGACATTACTGAAACAGATAATTCCGTTGTGTTTGGGGCTAACCATGGTTGTTTCGGTTATGGCGGAGGATACGTTGGCTCCAGCTGTAACCACAGATAAAACCGAAGTTACTGATACTGAACAGGTTGATGGTTCAGCCAGTCAAAACATGCAACTTAACGTGGAAAACAATGCTGCACTAGATCTCCAACAAGAAGAGCTTCTTGAAAAAAAAGAGATGGGAGATGTGGCTCACGATCTCTCCCCTTTGGGAATGTATCAGGCAGCTGACTGGGTGGTTAAGTCAGTGATGTTAGTGTTGCTGGCCGCATCCATGCTGACATGGGCGATATGGTTGGCAAAATGGCTGCAGCTAGCAAGTGCCAGAAAGCAGGTGAAAAAACTGCTGAGCCAAGTTATGGCATTACACCGATTTGCCGAAGTTCACGAATTAAAACCGGCAGTAAGTGCCGGACAAACATTGATTGATGTCACCGAACAAGAACTTACTTTGTCCAGACAGGAAAATGCCTGGGTAGATGAGGGCGTTAAACAACGGATTGCTGCCAGATTGGAGCGCATTCAAATTGCTGAAGCCAGTTCTATGGGTACTGGAATGGGTATCTTGGCAACAGTGGGGGCAGTTGCTCCTTTTGTCGGTTTATTTGGGACCGTTTGGGGCATTATGAATGCCTTTATTGGCATTGCACGTTCACAGACAACTAATCTGGCGGTGGTTGCGCCTGGGATTGCCGAAGCTCTTCTGGCAACGGCCATGGGCCTGATCGCTGCGATTCCTGCTGTAGTTATCTACAATCATTTCTCTCGTAAGATTACCGCTTATCGTTCCCTACTGGGCGATGTTTCAACCAGTTTATTAATTCTGGTGAGTCGTGATCTGGATCGGCAAAGTCTTGCTTCTCCTGTTACGACACTTGATTTTCCACAAATCAAAAAAGCAGCAGCGGTGAGCGCGTGATAGGTGGATTTTCAAACCATACGGGTGAGCAGGACCTACCGGAAAATCATGACATAAATGTCACGCCATTTATTGATGTAATGCTGGTGTTACTGATCATATTTATGGTGGCGGCGCCATTGGCAACTGCCAGTATTCCTATTGATCTGCCAACCACCTCTGTTCAGCCACCTTCGGTAGAGCAGAAACCGGTTTATCTTTCAGTAGAAGCTGATATGACGCTGACAGTGAATGACGAAGACAGGCTTACATTGGAGACACTGGAACAGCAATTCTTGAAACTTGTTCCAGATCGGGAAACGCGCATTTTTCTACGGGCAGACAAACGCCTGAGCTATGAAGAATTAATGCAGGTTATCACTGCTTTGGGAACAGCCGGTTACATGAAGATTGCCCTGGTAGGGCTTGAGAAAACCAGCGGAGCCTGAAGTGTCGATCCTTAATCGCTACACATGGCGGATACTGTTCGGCACCGGAATACTGTTTAGCCTTCTGGTGCATGGCATTGTGCTGGGGGCATTTCTCTGGTTTCCGTCGTCAAGACCACCGGTTATTCCCGATGCGGTTCCGATTGAAATTGCCATGGTATCGCCTTTAGTGGCCGCTCCTGATGAACCCGTTATGGTTGAATTGCCAGATGATATCGAACAGTCTGAGGCAGTCCGGCTTCAGCCAGAAGAGCCTATTAAAACCGATTCTTCTCCGCTGGAAAGAACAGATATCGATGCGTTTAAAGTGGATACAGAAGCAGATCTGCAAAGCGAACCCGCAATAGAATCTGAGCCAGAGCCAGAGCCAGAGCCAGAGCCAGAGCCAGAGCTTAAATCCGAATCAGAGCCATCGGTGGTTTCTGATAGCGTTAGCGAACATTCTGCTCCGGAAACGACAGCACCTCAGACAGTTGATGTTGAGACTAAATCTGAAACCGCAGTTGCTCAACGCAGCGGGAAACTAAACGAACAGATTGTTCAGGCGAGAAACAATTGGCAACATCGCTTACACGCGCATCTGGCGCAATACAAACAGTATCCCAGTCAGGCGCGGCGGAAAGGTCGAGAAGGAAGTCCGAGGATTGCTTTTACCATGAGTAGAGATGGAATGGTTATGGATGTTTGGTTAGTGCAAAGCAGCGGTACAGATGTACTGGATCGCGCCGCTCAGGAGCTTATTCGACGGGCAGAACCTCTGCCAGCCTTACCGGATGAGGTTGAGGAATTGCAACTGACATTGACGGTACCGATTAATTACTCACTTTAAATGGCAAGTTAAATACGATCTTCGATAGCGGCTTCTATACAGGCCTGCAGGCCTTTGGCAATGTATTTTTCCACGGAGGAAACCGAGACATTCATACGTTTGGCAATTTCTTTATAACTGAGATTATCCAGTTGTCTGAGCAATAACGCTTCACGAACATTGTCGGGTAAACGGTGCAGCAGAGCATCAATTTCAGTGAGCGCTTCTATCATCTGTACATGTGTTTCTGCGGAAGGAGCATGGTCTTGTGGAAGTTGCAGTAAATAATCCTGATAAGCTTCCTCAATTTGTTTACGACGATAATTGTCAATCAACAGTCCTTTAGCGATATGCGTGAGGAATCGTTTTGAGTCCTGTTTTTTGGGAAGCCGGCCACTGGTTAAAATTTTCAAGTAAGTATCATGAATAAGATCAGCTGTAACCTGAGGACAACCTGTACGACGCTGAATAAAAATCGATAGCCAGCTGCGGTGTTCCTTATAGAGTTGCTCTACTTGTTCCGTAAGCGATGAGCCGATAACTGCCATGCGTTTTAACTCCAGAAAAGTT
>NZ_MCRI01000026.1 GCF_001720165.1 Methylophaga muralis | reverse complement strand
CTTAGCGGAAAATGTTCCCTTGTAAGCCTCAGAAAAATCCTAAATCCCTTTGTTTACAATGGCTTATAGTCTAAATTTATAGCGTTTATTTCTTAATAATTTCAATTAAAGACATCAAATGGTGTAAAAAGTGTTAACTGTGTCACATATTTGCGCAGTAAAAGTTTAATAAATGTTAACTGCGTCACAAAAAAGTAATAAAAAGTGGCAGTAAGAGTACTTTGTCAAAACGTTTATAAATCGTTTAAACGATTATATTTACATGAATTACCTGTTTTACAGATTAATGTCCGTTCAGTATCGTGACGACTATCAACGAACAAAATTTCTCGATATTTAACTTAAGGCTTAATCAGATGAACACAGTCACTCAAATGGCAGATATTGGTATTGTCGGGCTTGCAGTAATGGGGCAAAACCTCGCATTAAACATTCATGATAAAGGCTTTAAAGTTGCAGTATATAATCGGACAGCCAGTAAGGTAGATGAGTTCATGCAAGGTCCAGCAAAGGATAGTCAGATTATTGCCTGTCATGACTTAAAAACATTTGCCGATTCTCTGCAAAAACCACGCAGAGTAATGTTGATGGTTAAGGCAGGAGAGGTTGTTGATAGCTTTATCCAGCAACTTTTACCTTATCTGGAAAAAGGCGACATCATTATCGATGGTGGCAACTCATTGTTTAATGACAGTGATCGGCGAACTCATGAACTGCACAAACAAGGCATTTTGTTTATAGGCAGCGGTGTATCCGGTGGTGAAGAAGGTGCTCGTCATGGACCTTCGTTAATGCCCGGCGGAAACAAGGCTGCCTGGCCGGCAGTAAAAGAGATCTTTCAATCCATCTCTGCTCAGGTAGACGGTGAACCGTGTTGTGACTGGGTCGGAAACGATGGAGCTGGTCACTATGTGAAGATGGTGCATAACGGCATTGAATATGGCGATATGCAGCTGATTTGTGAGGCATATCAAATGATGCGTGAAGGCATGGGTATGTCGGGCGACGAGATCCAGCAAGTATTTGCAGAGTGGAATGAAGGCGTTTTAGATTCTTACCTGATTGAAATCACTCGTGACATTCTGAGTGTAAAAGAACCTGATGGCAGTTTGTTGATCGATCACATCCTGGACACAGCTGGTCAAAAGGGCACTGGTAAATGGACTGGGATGAATGCCCTGGATTTGGGTACACCACTTACTTTGATTGGCGAAGCAGTATTTGCCCGCTGTTTGTCGGCGTTGAAAGATGAACGGGTAACGGCATCACAGGTATTACCAGCTAAAGCAGCACCTTTTAGTGGTGATAAACGCGAAATGATTGATGCCATTCGTGACGCTTTATATGCATCAAAAATTATTTCCTATGCGCAGGGTTACATGTTGATGCGTGAAGCGGCAGCAACCTATGGTTGGGAACTGAATTATGGCGGCATTGCTATGATGTGGCGTGGCGGCTGTATTATTCGCAGCCAGTTCTTATCGAAAATCCGTGATGCGTTTGAACGTAATCCAAAGTTGCAAAACTTGTTGCTGGACGAGTTCTTTATCGATGCCATTACCGAAGCATTGCCAGGCTGGAGAAAAGCAGTCGTTCAAGCTATCGAAATCGGTGTGCCGGTGCCGACGTTCAGCAGTGCATTGTCATTTTATGATGGCTATCGCAGTAAACGCCTGCCAGCAAACCTGTTACAGGCCCAACGCGATTATTTTGGTGCTCATACCTACGAGCGTCTCGATAAACCAAGAGGAGAGTTTTTCCATACTAATTGGACAGGCCGCGGTGGAAAGGTTTCGGCTAGCAATTACGACGTTTAAAGTTATCTGATATCCCAGCGATATGATCTTCTTTCATATCGCTGGGGTGATATTCAATGTTGAGTGTATGGATAAGGTCAAACTTTAAAGCGATAACCTACGCCTTGCACGGTTTCAATAAATCTTGGCTGAATAGTTTCTTCACCGAGTTTGTGACGAAGCTGACGCACCAAAACACGCAGATAATGCGTTTCATCAACAAAACTCTCGCCCCAGATGGTTTGAGTCAGATAACGATGCGTCAGAATATGCCCGGGCTGCTCTGTAAGTAACCGAAGCAACTCAAATTCTTTGCGTGATAAATGGATCAGTTGATTATCTAGTTTGACCTGATATTCGGCGAGATCGATATACAGTCCATTTACCTCGCGCTTACTGCTTGTAGCCACTGTGTTGTCATTTATCCTCAGTAATGCTCTAACACGGGCCATCAGCTCACTGATGCCAAATGGTTTAGTGACATAATCATTGGCACCGGCGTCCAGGGCCTGCACTTTTTCTTCTTCGCTGGATCGAACCGATAGCACAATAATTGGGATTTGAGACCACTTCCGTAGGGCTTTAATTACATCCTGGCCATCCATATCTGGCAACCCTAGATCCAGAATAAGTAAATCAATCTGCTGCTCAACTAACATGGCTAAACCTTGTTCACCCAACCTGGTTTCAAGCACCTGATAATCATGTGCTTCAAGACTGATTCTTAAAAATTTCTTAATCTGGGCTTCGTCTTCAATAAGTAATATGGTTGCCATAGGTGAATGCTTAATAGGTAACAGTGTTCAAAGGTGTGATTGGCAGCTTGACCCGCATCATTGTGCCTTGACCTGAGGGACTGTCCAACGCCATAACCCGACCATCATGGGCTTCCACCATGCCGCGACAAATTGCCAGTCCCATGCCTGTTCCGGGTGTGTTGGATGCATGGCGATCTCCTTGAGCTAGACTGTAAAACATATCAAACACTTTTTCTTTTTCAGATTCAGGTATACCAGGACCATTATCAATGATGTCCAGCGTGATCCATTCGCTATCATGATGCACATTCAAACTTATTTTCAGTTCGGTAGCATGATGTTGAATGGCGTTATCCAGCAGATTAAAAATAGCTTGTTCGATAAGCAGTCCCTGCACATAGAGCATCGGGGTATCTTCGGCTAATTTGAGCTTTAGCTCGACATTATCTAATTGATGCCCGAAACGGCTTATCGCACCATTAATCAGATCATCAATATCTATCCATTGTCTATTTAGATTGAGCTTTCCCTGACTCAAACGCGTCATATCCAGTAGATTTTGAATGTGACGATCTAGCCGGTGCGCTTCGTCTTCAATGGTCTGTAGCAATAATTGCTGATCATTGATTGATAATTGCGGGGAGTATTCGCGTAAAGATGAACTTGCACCAATAATCGAAGAGAGTGGTGTACGTAAATCGTGCGACACAGATGACAGTAATGTGGCTCTTAGTTGTTCAGTTTCTGCGATTAGTTTGGTTTGTGCTAATTCATCCACCAGATTTGTCCGTTGTAAAACCACAGCGGTAAGTTGGCAGAAAGTTTGAATTGCAGCGATTTGCTTGTCATTGATCCGTTCATTAATCGCCACCAGACCAAGCTGCTTGCCATCCCAACTCAAGGGAAAAAATAACCAGCCTTTATGCCAAAACTCTGTTTTTAACGCTTTGGAAAACATATGTTTAAACAGCTCTTCACCAGGATGACCGCTGGTAAATTGTGTTGAGTGCAAAATCAATTGCGAATCCTGTAGGGTGGCAATTTCCACGTGACCATCGTTAGATAAAACACGGTGTAAAGCCTGCTTTAGAATTTCGATAGAAGATTCCGTGTTGGTCGCCGACGATAACGTTTGGCTGAATTCATAAAAATGCGATAGACGGTTTAATGCTATTTCTTGCTTTGCTATCGCTTCACGCATTTGCGTAGCTAAATGCGCTGTCATCAGTGCCACCATCAGAAAGATAATCAGCGTGGCGACATCTACTTTATGCAGCATATTAAAACTGTAATAAGGTTCGGTGAAAAAGTAATTGAAACTCAAAAAACTTAATAAGCTGCTTAACAACGCGGGACCAATACTGGTTTTTGCAGATACCAGCAACACACCTGCCAGAAACAATAACAAAAGACTGGTATAGGGCAGATAGCGATTGAGCACTTGAGCAAACAGTACGACGACTATGATCAACCCAATGGCCAGCAGATACGGTTTGATAGAAGTGTTGGTTGGTAAATAACGCATAGCTGCTTCGCTTTTGGTTAATAGATTTGATGTCAGTTTTAACAATATTTCGTTATTAAAAAAGTAAAATTTTTATAAAATTTTTATCTTTTTTTTAGCTGACTTTGAACCGCATGAGCCGAATAATCCACCCAAGATAAATGTTTTGGATGGATAACGTGATGCCGTGTTTTAGTTCTGGGTATGAAAAGCATAAGTTACAGCGTATTTATCAGCGGGCATATCTGATTAAGGCGGCTGTCTAATGCATTGGCGCCCCATTATTCGACTGTTTGGCTTGTTACTGATGTTTTACAGCCTCAGTTTTTTGCCATCTTTAGTTGTGTCTTGGATCTATAACGATGCACAGTGGATAACCTTTATCGGTTCCAGTCTGATCGTTTTTTTGGTTGGATTGACTTTTTGGTTAGGTAATTACTATCAACGGCAAGAGCTATCTGTACGCGATGGTTTTTTGGTGGTCACGTTATTCTGGTTTTTACTTGGATTGGTGGGTGCGTTACCGTTTTATCTAAGTTTGCACCTTGATTTCACCGATGCTGTGTTTGAATCAATTTCCGGCTTCACCACTACTGGTGCGACCGTCATCGTTGGTTTGGATCAGTTACCACAATCCATTCTCTATCACCGCCAGCAAATCCAATGGTTGGGCGGCATGGGCATTATCGTTTTGGCTGTTGCGATTCTGCCTTTATTGGGAGTAGGTGGGATGCAGTTGTATCGCGCGGAAACCTCAGGGGTGGCTAAAAATGAAAAATTAACCCCGCGTATCGCCGAAACGGCACGATCTTTATGGATTATTTATGTGTTGCTCACGGTAAGTTGTGCATTAGCTTACTGGTTCGCAGGTATGAGTTTGTTTGATGCGATTGGGCATGCCTTTACCACCGTGGCAACAGGTGGCTTTTCCACTCATGATGATAGCATCGGTTATTTCAATAGCCCTTTGATTGAAGCAATTGCCATCGTATTTATGTTGGCCGGAGGGATCAATTTTGCGGTGCATTTTCTGGTGTTGAGACATAGATTAATGTCTCCTTACGCAGAAGATCCTGAAGTGCGAACCTTCGGTTTGTTATTTGTCTTCGCCAGTGTATTTATCGCGATCAGCCTGTATTTTTCTGGCGCTTATGCCGGGGGATGGGAAGCTTTTCGTTATGCTGCATTCCAGGTCGCTTCCATTATGACTAGTACCGGATTTGGTACCGCTGTTTTTGCAGAGTGGCCATTACATATCCCGTTAATTTTGGTCATTTTGTCATTTATCGGTGGCTGCGCCGGATCCACTTCTGGTGGCATCAAAGTTATGCGAGTGATGTTGTTAGCGAAACTGGGTTTACGACAACTTGAGTTATTGGTGCATCCGCGAGCGGTATCAGTGGTCAAGTTGGGCAAGCGGCCGGTATCTGAGACAGTATTGTTTGCGATTTGGGGCTTCTATGTACTTTATATTGTCACAGCATTACTGCTTACCGTAGCCATGATGGCTGCGGGTTTGGATTTGGTTTCAGCATTTGGGGCGGTGGTCGCAACGATCAATTTATTGGGACCGGGTTTAGGAGAGGTGGCGTCGAATTTTGCCACTGTTGATGCTACGGTGAAATGGCTGGGGATATTTGCCATGCTGGTCGGTCGCCTGGAAGTATTCACCTTATTAATCTTATTTCTGCCAGCCTATTGGCGTAACTAACAAAGAGGTTTAGCAGATGAAAATAATTATTTTAGGTGCGGGACAAGTAGGCGGTTCAACGGCTGAAAGTTTGGCCAATGAAGGTAATGATGTGACGGTCATTGATCAAAACCCTGCATTGCTGGAGCGCCTTCAAGAGCATCTGGATATTCGTACAGTAGTTGGACATGCTGCTCATCCAAGTACATTGCTAAAGGCTGGTATTAAAGATACCGATATGCTGATAGCGGTGACGCATAATGATGAGATCAATATGATTGCCTGTCAGATTGCCAGCTCATTGTTTAATACGCCAAAAAAACTGGCGCGTATTCGAGCCACAGATTATCTGGCTTATCCGGCGTTATTTGCCCTGGATGCCGTGCCAATTGATGTCATTATCAGCCCAGAACAACTAGTCACTGATTACATTACTCATCTAATAGAACAACCTGAAGTTCTGCAGGTATTGACCTTTTTCGGCGACCGCGCGCGCTTGGTCGCTGTCAAAGTCGATGCTGAAAGCATTATGGATGGTAAAGCTATCCATGACTTACTCGACATATTGCCCAAAGTACAAATGCGTATCGCCGCTATCTTTCGTAATGAGAGTGCGATTCCACCGGGAGGAAAAATTACTCTCCAAGCAGATGATGAAGTTTTTTTTCTGGCCGAAAAACATCAAATCAGTGAGCTGGTAAAAGTATTCAAAAAAGATTATCAGCCATATCAACGTATTTTTATTGCCGGCGGAGGGCAGATCGGCAAACAACTGGCACAGCGATTGGAAAAATCACATAACGTTAAAATTATTGAACATAATGAAACTCGTGCACGGATTATTGCTGAAGATCTGCATAAAACGCTCGTATTGCATGGTGATGTCGGCGATGCCAATCTGCTTAAAGAAGAAAACATTCATAAAACCGATGTGTTCTGTGCAGTCACCAATGATGATGAAGCCAATATACTTTCAGCGATGCTCGCCAAGCGTTTGGGGGCGCGTAAAACCTTCTCAATTATCAGTAAAGCCAGCCATGTTGAGCTGGTAGAAGGCACCAGTATTGATATCGCAGTATCACCAGCACAAATCACCATTGGTACCTTGTTGGCCCATATTCGCCGTGGGGATGTCATCACTGTGCATTCCTTAAGACAGGGAGCTGCAGAAGCCATTGAGATTGTGGCGCACGGCGATAAACAGACGTCTAAAGTAGTCGGTAGAACCCTGGCAGAATTGAAGTTGCCTAAAAGTGCTACTGTCGGGGCAATCTTACGTAAAGACAAGATTTTGTTTGCCGAAAAAAATATCGTAATTGAAACCGGTGATCACCTTGTAATCTTTCTGACAGAACAGCAGGATGTCGATGATGTTGAAAAACTTTTTCAAGTGGGATTTGAGTTTCTGTAAATCAATTTTTACGGTTTACAAAAAATGAATGGACGACTTAGTTAATACGTTTATCGAAAAGTAAAAATGCATTAAGTTCAGTTTCCCAACAACAATGATGATCAGCACCGGGAACAATTTTTATCAAAGTGTTGGGGGATGCGTTATCAATAAAACGTTTCACTATGCGGGCGGGCATGATCTGATCTTTCTCTCCGATAAGATGCAGTTGTGGGATTTGTGCTATCTGCTGTTGAACATCCAGTGGATTGAGAGAACCGCTTAATGGACTCAAACCAAGTTGCGTCGTCCAGGTGTGATGATCCAGATTGCCAGCTATCGTGATTAGTTCGGAAACATCATCTCGATATGCAGCAAGTAAGCTCGCAACAGCGCCACCACCCGAGTAACCAACTAGCCTGAGTGTGGATGTTCCAGTAGCTATTTTAAGTTTATCCAATGCAATGCTTTCGGCCTCAATCACTTCTGGCGCAAACCGGTGTGATGTCCAGTATTTTTGACGGCAATTCGCATTTTTCTCGATAAGATACTGACACGGTCGGGCAAGATAGGCGATGGCCGTATTGGTTCGAGCCTGCAGAGCAAGATTGAGACTGACCGGGTTGATGGGAGTTGGGTCAAATGAGGGTTTTGAGCGGGATAACCAGGCGAGTCCATCACCTTCAATAAATACGGTTAGTGATTCACCTGAGGGTTGAACTTCTGGAAGTAATGATAATAATCTGAAGTCACCCGCATCAATTTCCAGTGCTTTCCAGCCATACATTTCGGCTTTATGTAAAGCCGAATTAGTCCTGTCAGAGCCCGATGGAACAGTGGAACAAGCGTTTAAAAGCAAAACGATGATTCCAAACAGAATCATCGTTTTGCTTTTGTGCATGACTATTAGAAATTCCAATTAAATTTCGCGCTTGCCGTTTTGTTGTCGTAACCTTCTTTAAATTCTGCTGATAAACCTGCTGTGACCGTTAAGTTTTCTGTCACTGCACCAACAACACCAACACCTACATGACCACCCCAGGGTTTTTGCTTGATTCCATCAGTACGGAAACTGGCAGTGGGCGCACCAGCAAATGCCGCATTTATACGGGAATCATCGTTAATCAAATCGTAATCCACACCACCGTTGATATACACACTGGCATTTTCGGCAATATCTTTTGACAATTTACCATCGATCGATAATACAAATGCTTCAGACTCGTTGCTGTCCACATCAAGGTTTAACAAGCCTGCACCTTTTTCTCGGTATGATTCGTCACGTATATGAGTGTAGTCTGCACGAAGAGATGGTGTAAAAGTCACTTTTTCGGAAAGGGCAATGGGATGCGCCGCACCGGCTCCGATATGTGAGCTCCAGCTGTCGAAATCAGCTCTGGCAATCGAATTTGTAAAAGCGATTTGACGTTTACCCTGATTATCGTGGCGGCCAATATCTGCCTGGAAAAACACATTGGTTCCAGTATTCAAATATTTATTGCCATAGAAAGATAAACGATAAGTATCAACATCTACAGAATGTCTCGCGACGCGTGAATTGCCATCGACATCGCTGCGAGCATAAGAAAGGGCAACACCAAGGCGAATGTCATTGGCAAACTCTCTATCAAGGCCAGCAACAATCCCGTAGGTATTAGCATCATAGCCGGAGATGCCTTGTTTATCATCTTGGCTGGCCCAGGATGCAAAAGGTTTAAACCAGAAGTTTTTATCAACTTCAAACAAATCCCCAGATGAAGCGCCAAGCTGTCTTGATTCGACAATATTATTGATTTCGTTTAACGATGTTTTCAAAGCCTGAGTGTAATTTGATTGAAGCAACGGAAGGGTTTGCGTAGCTGCATCGGAAAGACTTTGTTGATTGGTTATCCCGCCAAACAAATTAGCCAGATTGGGATTTTCATCAATAATTTTGGCTGCGCCAAGTGCATTGGAATTATTTAAACCCAGGACTGACTCGGTGACTAAATTGCCTGATAAAGCACCGATACGGAGCAATGCCCAGCGAATGACCCCACCACCATAGAGCACATCACCACTTTGTGCTTCCCCCCAGAAAGTCACTTTGGTGAAGGTGCCGCTATCATCAATGGCACCGATGAAGGTAGTTTTCCCGTCGATGAAACCGGGGTTATCTGCAGAGGAACTGGCCGAACCAACAAGTATAGGCGTGCCATCATCGAAACTTATATACAGCGCTGTGGGATAACAGCATGTAGCCCAATCACCTAATTCAACAGCAAAGGCATTTACTGCATTGTTAAAAGTAAATGACATGCCTGACGCTGAAAGTGTGCCGGGTGTATTGGTACCCAATGTGGCTGCGGTCATTTGAATGCCAAAGCCATCGTTATCAGCAACACTGGAATTTAAGAAATATTGGTTAACATTTCGATTAGTAGGTGTAGTGATAGTAAATGCAGAGCGTGCCCAAGTATCTGTACCACCGACTAAGCCCGTTAGTTTGTCCGTACTAACACTGCCGCCCGCCCCAGTGACGCGATTATCAAAAGTTGTTCGGCCCGTTGAAAGGTCATAATAAAAAACATCCGTTTCGGCAATAGCAGCAGATGCATAAGCGATAGTCATCGCACTAAGTAGATAATTTAATTTAAAACGCTGCATATTCCCCCCGAGGACTTCTTAAATTGGCCGAAATAAAATGAAATGAGTCAGAAAACGGCGAACTATAATCACATCTGTTTTTCCGAGACAATCGTTATATCGGCTTTTTATAAAACTTAATTAGTGATGAATGAAAATTTTTATTAGGAGGGGTAAAAGAAAAATATAATCCCATGTTTTTTATATGGATATTATGCCTATAAAGGCAATTCATAATGCTATTTTTGTAATTAACCAGCCTGAACTTTTCCATGTGAATTAGTACTATTTTTTAGCTACACGTGAAATTTGCGGTAAACAGCTCTTGCCCTTTCACATGTTGTTCTACAAACGCATTTAATGACCCATAACAACGTAAGCAGGTAAATAATCCTTAATCAAAAAGATTGTCTTTGACTTTTTAACAAACAAATTTGTTGAATGGTAAATGATATGATATATCATATATTTTATGTGACGAATCGAAGGCCAATATGTCAAATCAAAATCAGCGGGCAGTTGCTGCAACGATAGATTTATCAAATAGTGAGTCCCCAATTTGGGATGATCATCAGGCAGCCTTTTATCTTAAGGGAATTGAGCAGTCTGATTACGCTGAAAAAGTGGGGGCAAGTCTGCTTGAGGTAATTGGAACCCAAACTAATCTGCTTGATATTGGCGCTGGTGTCGGTACCGTCAGTCGCCGGATTATTGCTGACAATGCGCTGTGGACTGCAATAGAACCTAACCATTTTTTAGCCAGTTATTTAACCAGCCATGCGGCGAAATGGTCTTATCAGCTCAGCGTGATGCAATCCAGCTGGCAACGATTAACAGCAAATGAAATAAAACCTCACAAGACCTCTCTGGCGGCTAATACCAGTGGCCCGGTCTATGACACAAAATCGTTCTGGCATTGGCAGCGAAACTACACCAAGGATTTGATGATCTGGATAGTGCCAGCCCAGGATGGTCCGCGGGGTAAATGTTTAAGCGGCTTTTTATCCCCAGAACTTCACGGCGAAGCGGTGGGTTCAAGTTTAGAGACGATTGTTGATGAACTTGATGAGTCAATGCAGCCGCATCAAATCCTCACAGTGGATTGGACCTTTCGCCAGGACTTTTCGACACATGAGGAAGCAGATCAGTATTTTCAACACAATTTTAATGCCACTGCTGACCCTGAAAAAGCACAAGCAATAGCCAATTATTTAACGCTTCATCTTCAACAAGAAGGGGAGCAGTTTTTTGCGTCAGCGGCAAAAAAGAGTGCTGTGCTTATCTGGAAATTTAATTAAGGAACCTAAATGAAAGTGAAACGTCTAGCCCCGGTTTATTATGCTTCAATGACTATGATGATATTACATAGTCCATTAGTAGAGGCGCAGCAAGAAGCCTCTGTGATGAATCTGGATGAAATGATTGTGACTACATCAGGTCGCAGCGAAACACTTAATAAAGTCACCACCACCATTCAGGTCATTTCAGAAGACAAGATAAGACGTTCATCAGCACGTTCGGTAACTGACTTATTAGCAGAAAATGCAGTGGGATTTTTCAGTGAATGGACACCGGCTCAAACCTCTATCAATATTCGTGGCGGTGCAACCGATGGACAGGGCCGTGACTTTCGCAGTCAAACCCTAGTTTTAGTGAATGGTCGCCGTGCTGGTACAGCCAATATTTCCAAACTCAGCTTAGGTGATGTATCCCGTATTGAGATTATAAGAGGCCCTGCCTCTGTAGCTTATGGCAGTCAGGCAATGGGCGGGGTAATAAATATTATTACTCGTAATGGCAGTAATACAACGGGTAGCAGTATTAATCTCTCCGGTGGCTCATGGTCATTAAAACAGGGCCATGCTCACACCGCCTATCAAGGTGAAAACGCTGATTTCTATTTTGGCTTAGGTGCCAGTGAACGTGATGATTACGATTCGGGCAGGGGCAGTAAGGAAACCATGCATAACACAGCGTGGGAAAGACGCAGCGCCTTAGTGGCCGCTGGTCTGGATGTAAATGATTTTCATCGTTTTGACCTGACGCTGCGTACGGATGGAATTTACAACGCTGGATTCAGAGGCTCAAGCTGGTCACCGGAAGGTGATGAGGATCGCAAGAACCACTCAATTGATTTTATCTATGACGGACAAAACCCTACAGGTGATCTGGCCTGGAATGCACATGCCTATATTGTCAGGGATGTGGATCATTTTAATTGGGAGAACCGCACATTCCTCAAACTGGATAATGAACGTGTATTGGATATTTATGGCCTGCGATTGCTGACGGAGTGGAATGCCACTCAAACAACAGAAGTCAGAATAGGCGCAGATCTGGAATACAGTGAACTGCGAAATGATCGGCTGAATACATTAAGAAGCAATGGCCAAACCGTTAGAGCAGCACCTTACGATAATGATCAGGATGAACGTGTCGGCGCACTATGGGGCGAAGTTATTCAAACGGTGTTTAATGATCGGCTGACGCTCAGAGCCGGTGGTCGTTATACCGATGGTAAAACGACGCTGCAACCGACCAAAGGGCTGGATCTGATAAAGAGTTCAGAAAACTATGAAGAATTTACCCATAGTTTTGGGGCTGCTTATAGGCTTACTGATCAGGTAAAACTCAGAACCGGTTATGCAACAGGTTTCCGGGCACCGACCGCCACTGAACTGGCCGCTGATTTTGAGACATTTGGGGGCTCGCAAATTATTGGTAATCCTAATCTGGATAATGAAACCAATCAACAGCTTGAAGTTGGCCTGTCATTTTCCAATAATTGGTTGTTCAGCGATATTGCGGTTTTTGATAATCGTATCAGTGATCGTATTACTTCCCGTCCTACAGCAGATGGGCGCAGTACCTATGAAAATAATGCCGATGAAATTGAACTGAAAGGCATTGATTTGCAGCTGGAAGCCAACCTGTCTTCCTTGTTGCAGACTGATATGAACTGGCGGGTTTTTGCCAACGGCAGTTACCATTTTCATATGCGTGACAAGGGTACCCCCGACACGCTAAATACCGACCGCATCCAACGTATTTACAAATATCAGGCCGGTATCGGTACGGTAGTAAGTCAGAATAAATGGGAGTTGAATCTCACCGGCATATTAAGAGGCCCGGTCTGGTATGACACAGAAGAACGATTGCTGAGTCCACTCGCCGAGTCCTCGCGTGATTATGTACATAAAAAATCAGCCTTCTGGGTATGGAATCTTCGTGGCAGCTATCAGCTCAGCAACAATCTGCAATTATTTGCCGGTATTAATAATCTGCTGGATAAAAATGAGCACCCATTATTTATCGCATTGAATAAAACACCCTATATTTCAGACCCTGCTTTTTCCAGTGGTGGCCGCGGCAACAGCATGCCAGGACGGGAACTGTATGCCGGTTTGAAGCTGGACTTTTAGGGTGCTGATGCAGCCAAACAAAAATTCTGCAGGCGCTACATTTGATGGTAGCCGTCGCCAGTATCTTAAAGCCGGGATATTGGCGATGGCGTTTATACCTTTAACGGCTAACAGTAATACACATTCTCTTTCACCAATAACGGTCACTGATGCATTGGGACGGCAGGTCAGACTTGATCGACCACCACAGCGTATCGTTTCGATTTTTGCCAGTAACACCGAACTAATTCATGCGCTAGGGGCAACCAATCGGATTGTGGGCATTGAAGATTTCACCCGTTTTCCACCGGATATACGAGAGGGACGAACCATTATCGGAGGACGCCTTGGTTTTTCAGTTGAAGCCATCGCCCGGTTAGAGCCCGATTTAATTGTGATGACACCGGCCCGGCAAGCGGTGAATACCTTGCTTAAACCCATGGAAACTATTGGTGTGCCGGTTTTGGTGCTTTTACATCGTGATTTGCAAGAAATCTTCAGCAACCTGAGTTTGCTCGGCCGGGTGCTGGGCAATGAAAAACATGCGGATCAGGTCGTTGCACAATTACAGCGTCGGTTAACCATGATCGACAGGCAACTGGAGGGTGTTCAACGTCCGAGAGTGTATTTTGAAACCGGCCAGAATGATCGCGGTAATTTTACAACGATCCGCAAAGGCCACTACACCTACGACGCGTTATTACAGGCAGGGGCAGAATCGATATTTGCTGATCTTGATAATATCAATCAGGTCAGCGGCGAAGCCATCATTGCCGCCAACCCCGATGTTATTTTGGTTGCCCGTAATGAGGGCAGTGTAGACAGTATTAAGAAACGTCCCGGCTGGCAGAATATCCAAGCGATTCGTGATGATCGGGTTTTTATGGTGCCCCGTGAGTTATTTTTAATCCCGGGCCCTCGAATCATTGATGGTGTGAAGTATCTGGCACCGTTACTGCACCCCCAAATATTTTCCGACAGGGCAAGCGTTTAATGGCCGTGCAAGTTTTACAACCCGTGTCACCAATCAGCACCCGTTTTCCAGCAATGGCCATCAGTATCGGCGTTGTAGTGTGTTTTGTTTTTTCTGCATGGTTAGGTTCTGAATTACTTAGTCCGATTGAACTTTGGCAAACGCTTAGTAATCCCGACTCGGTGATGCGAACACTGATTTTGGAATGGCGTATCCCACGTGTTTTAACAGCATTCTGTGTTGGCGCTTGTCTGGGAATGGCGGGGGTGATTTTTCAGGGCGTGTTTCGTAATCCGCTTGCCGAGCCACATCTGTTAGGCAGTGCCAGTGGTGCCTCGGTTGGCGCTGCCATTGCTTTGATGTTACCGATGTTATTACCGGGGCCGTTTTTATTACCGTTATTAGCTTTTGCCGGAGCCTGGTTAACCACGCTGCTGGTGGTCAGTCTGGCCCGATTAGCGAGAGTTGAAAGTGGTTTTGGTTTGATATTGGCGGGTGTGGCAATTGCTGCATTACTAACGGCGATTCGTGGTTTGATCATGCTGACATTGTCTGACGATGCAGTCAGTTTACAAGTGATTGTGAGCTGGACATTGGGCGCTATTCAAACACCAACCTGGCAGGAATTCTTTGTATTTATGTTGCTGACCGTGGCTGGATTTATCTGCTGTCTGCGGCTGGCCAGAGGCTTGGATATTCTTGGTTTGGGTTCTGATGCGGCAAAAAGCATGGGACTTGATGTTTCAAAATTTATGCATCGAGCGGTATTGGTGGCGGCGGCAGTGACTGCTTTAGCGGTGGTATGGGGAGGTCTGATTGGTTTTATTGGGCTGGTTATTCCACATATGATGCGCTGGTGGTTGGGACCACGTCATCATCGACTGATGATCTTCAGTGCGCTGGGTTCCGGTGCTGCTCTAATGGTATTTGATGGCATCGCCCGTTCAATAATGCCGCCCGCCGAAATCCCTCTGGGTCTGCTAACCGCGTTGTTAGGTGCACCATTCTTTTTATTTATCCTGATTCGGGAAGCACGTCGATGAGTGAATTTACGATTCAAGCAGAAAACATAAAAGTCAAAGCAGGACAAAAGATCTTGTTGCACAATATCAATCTCGCTATACCCACAAGCCAATTCGTGGCGTTGGTTGGGCCCAATGGCGCTGGAAAATCGACTTTGCTTAAACTGCTTTCGGGCTTAAACAGACCGGAAAAAGGTGATATCAAACTTGCTGGTCGTTTGCTTAAAAAAATGACCTCAGCGGAAATTGCCGAGCAGCTTTCTTATCTGCCACAACGTTCTGAAATTTATTGGGATTATCGAGTCAGCGATATTCTTGAGTTGCATGCCGATTCAAGTAGTTTTGCAGCTGCTTTTCTGCAGGAGTTTGATATTGAAAACCTGCTGGATCGTCAATTCAAAACGTTGTCAGGTGGAGAGCAGGCAAGAGTATTGCTGGCGGCATCATTAATTTCACATCCCGCTATTTTGCTTGCAGATGAACCTGCTGCGGCGCTAGATGTTGCTCATCAATTACAGCTGTTAAAGCGCATCAAGGATCGTACTGCCGAGGGACTAACAGCGATTGTGGTGATGCATGATCTGAATCTTGCGACACGTTTTGCTGATCGTATTGTTGTTTTGAATAACGGTGAGATCCAATTAGATGACGCTACACAAAGTGTCATTATGTCGCCGGCACTGGATCTGCATTTTGATGTGTATTTTCAACGCTTAACGATGGATTTGCAGACCATATTGATCCCGCATTTTCATTCTGAGAAGCCAGCAAGGGAAAATACTCTGTTAAAAGCAGTTTAACTATCCAGTTAAATCCCGTCGCTTGGAAACTACTGAACTGAAAAAGATTATCGTCTGGTCGTACGGTGAAGAAGCAAAATTATACCCACGGCCATGCGTTTTATGAGGATTAAAAAAGTTAATGAAAGATATAAAAAAGCTATTTCGTAACCTCGAACAAAATTTAAGGCAATCCAGTTGGTTTGACGATGGTTGGGATATTTATAACCGGGGGCCTTATCTCCAGCTTTATAAAGAGAACTGGTATAACCAGAACCAGGGCGGCGTCCATTTTGAAACCTATATCGAAGCGCCTCAGCTGCAAAAAAAAGAATTCCCTGTTCATATGCATGCAGAAGAAGACTGCCCACAACAGCAGCGCTTTATTGAAGCATTTCTAGCGCTGGAGGCAGACCGAATAAAAAATTGGAAGGGCTATAGCGTGATTGGTGAGGGCTATAACATCTGTTCGCGAACACTGCCCCTTAATTTCAAAAATCTAGAGTTACGTCTTTTCGAAGAGTTCAACAGGCTACGGCAGCTCGAAGCGAGTATCGATGCAGCATTAAATAAAGTTGCGTGATAAATCATGAAAACACCAAAGAGCCCCTGTATTGATATCTGTGAATTCGTCGGACCCAACGGGTGGTGTACCGGGTGTGGTCGAACACGCGAAGAATGCCAGCAATGGAAAAAGCTGAAACCTTACAGCAAAAATTTGCTGCAAAACTCCCTTAAAAAAAGGATGAGTCAAATGAAGGTTGATAAAAAGTAAGGGACTTTGCCTTAGGCAAATCTGTTATTTTTGATAGATTTGATATATCGTATCAACATTACCAAAGAGACATGCCATGATTGAAACACTGGAAAAATCGGCTATTGGAACTTCTTTGGATCTCAAAGAAGTTCTTGCAACGTTGCCCTGGAACACCCAGGGATTAATCAATGCGATTGCCCAGCAACATGACACCGGCGAGGTATTGATGCTGGCCTGGATGAATCAGGAGGCATTGCTTGAAACTATCGACACTGGCAAAGCCTGTTATTGGTCGCGCTCCCGACAATGTTTATGGCGGAAAGGTGAAACATCAGCCATCAACAACTCGTCAAGTCGATCCGATTGGATTGCGATGGCGATGCGGTGCTGTTGTTGGTCGAGCAAACTGGAGCCGCTTGTCATACCGGAAGAATGAGCTGTTTTTACAATCAGATTATTGATGATCGCGTGATTGTCATCAGCGAACCGATTAACGAATAACAACAGTATTTTTATTGAGGGAAGACCTATGAGCAAAACCAAGACCAAAACAAGAAAAAAACAAAAAACAAACCCCAAGCCAAAGCTAAAACTCAAGCCAAAACCCAAGTCCAAATCCCGGTAACTATACTGACTGGTTATCTTGGCAGCGGTAAGACCACTTTGATCAACCATATCTTGAGCGTTCAGCACGGCCATCGTATTGCTGTCATTGAGAATGAGTTTGGTGAAGAGGGCATTGATAATGAACTGTTGGTTCAGGATCGCGATGAACAGATCATTGAAATGAACAATGGTTGCATCTGCTGTACAGTGCGTGGCGATCTTATCCGCATTCTCAACGAACTGGCAGCTAAAAAGGCCGATGGTCGGGTAAAGTTTGACAGAGTCATCATTGAAACCACTGGCCTCGCTGATCCTGCCCCAGTGGCTCAAACATTTTTTGTCGATGATGATATTAGGCAGAATTTTATATTGGATGCCATCGTCACCACAGTCGATGCCAAACATGCTCCGGAACAACTTGATAAACATCATGAAGCTCAGGAGCAGGTGGGTTTTGCTGATCGGATTTTGGTCACCAAATCTGATTTAGTCAGCCCAGAAGAATTAGAGGAACTGCATAGACGGCTGCGGAAGATCAATCCTAAAGCCGGTATCCGTGAGGCCATTCATGGTGAAACCAATATTGACAATATTCTGGATATTAAAGGCTTTAATCTGGATGCGATTCTGGAAATTGAACCAGACTTTCTGGATGAAGATGCGCATGCGCACACGCATGATGATCATATTGCTTCATTTGTCTTTTCAGAACAGCGTGCATTAGACCCGGATCGACTGGAAGAAGTACTGGCCGTTGTTGTCGAAAAATTTGGTACCCAGTTATTGCGTTACAAAGGCGTATTAAATGTCGATGGAATGCCGCACCGCATTATTGTGCAAGGTGTACATATGTTGGTAGGTAGTGCTGCTGGCAGCGCCTGGGGTAAAAACGAAACCCGACAAAGTAAATTTGTATTTATCGGCCATGATTTGCCGAAAGATATAATTTTGGAAGGTTTAATGTCTTGCGTGGTTGAATAAACATTTGAAAAAAAACCACCAAGCGATGTCATCGCCTGGTGGTTTTTTATATTGCAATATTTATCAGATCACGCTGGCACAGCTATTCCAGATTGCAACTGTTTCAGCAGTCTTTCCCGCTCAATATCACCAGCGACACCATCCGGTGCCTGCGTTGCTGAAGTAAAAAAGTGCAAAGCCTGTTCAATGGTCATTACACCCAGATTGTCACCGTCGCGATTACGAATAGCCACACTGGCATTCGCCATTTCCTGATCACCAATAACACACATGAATGGAATGCGCTGCAAAGTATGCTCGCGTATTTTATAGCCGATTTTCTCATTGCGAATATCGGCTTCCGCACGCAGTCCACTATGCTGGAATAGTGTAGTCAGATCATTCACATAATTCGCATGACTGTCACTGATAGAAAGAATTTTCAGTTGAATAGGTGCCAACCAGGCAGGTAGTTTGCCTGCATGATGTTCTATCAAAATACCAATAAAGCGTTCCAGTGAACCAAATAAAGCTCGATGCAACATGACCGGACGTTTACGCTGACTATCATCTGCTACATATTCCAGATTGAAACGTTCTGGCAGGTTCATATCCACTTGCAAGGTGCCACATTGCCAATCACGACCAATGACATCGCGTAATACAAACTCAAGCTTGGGTCCATAAAAAGCGCCTTCGCCGACATTCAGCTGATAGGGCAGTTGCATGCTATCCAGCGAATTTATTAAAGCACCTTCCAGCACATCCCAGGTGGCTTCATCGCCCATACGGTTTTGCGGACGGGTAGAAAGCTTGATATCCACATTTTCAAAACTGAAGACTTTATAGATATCCAGCACCATTGAAATGACCTTACGGCATTCATCAAGCAGTTGCTGCTCGGTGCAATAAATATGCGCATCATCCTGAGTAAAGTGACGCACCCGAAGCAAACCATGCAAAGCACCGGAAGGTTCATAACGATGCACTTTACCGAATTCACCCATTCTTATCGGCAGGTCGCGATAGCTTTTCAAACCATGTTGAAACAGCAACACACTGCCCGGACAGTTCATCGGTTTAAGTGCCAGTGAACGGCCATCTTCGGTAGCAGTGGTGAACATATGATCACGATAATTTTGCCAGTGGCCGGAAATTTCCCACAAAGAACGATCCATGACATCCGGGCTATTTACTTCAGTATAGCCAGCTGCTTGCTGACGCCTCCGCATATAGTTAATCAACTGTTGAAACAAGGTCCAGCCGCGGCTATGCCAGAATACGGCGCCCGGTGCATCTTCCTGAAAATGAAACAGATCAAGTTCTCTTCCAAGCCGTCGATGATCCCGTTTCTCAACTTCTTTGAGATGTTCAAGATAAGCATTCAGACTTTTTTTATCGGCCCAGGCGGTACCGTAGAGTCGTTGTAATTGAGCATTTTTTGAATCACCGCGCCAATAAGCGCCGGACAGTTTGGTGAGTTTGAAATGCTTAATAAAGCGGGTGTTGGGAACATGTGGACCACGGCACATATCCACGTATTCTTGATGAAAATACAAATTGATTTGTTGCACATCCGGCATATCTTCAATCAGCCGCAATTTGTATGTTTCACCCCGTTCAGTGAACAGCTTGATGACCTCATCGCGAGGTGTAACACGTTTGATAACGTCGTAATCCTTGGCTATCAGTTCCTGCATACGCGTTTCAATGGCAAGCAGATCTTCTGCAGTAAAAGGGCGATCAAAGGCAATATCGTAATAGAAGCCATCATCAATCACCGGACCAATCACCATCTGCGCGGTTGGATACAGTTGCTTCACCGCATGACCGATCAGATGGGCGCAGCTATGGCGAATAATATGTAAACCTTCTGCATTACTCGCAGTAATGATTTCCAATGAAGTGTTTTCATTAATGGGATCACACAGATCTATCAGCTGACCATTCTTTTTGGCCGCAACGGCTTGACGGGCAAGACCGGAGCCAATAGCAGCTGCTATTTCTGACGCTGTAACTGGTTGATTGAATTCATGTTCTGAACCATCCGGTAAGGTGATGGTGATTTTTGCTGCAACTTCTGTGGTCATCATTAAAACTCGTTTTGTATATTTTTGTAGCCACGCACCAGTTCGTTATTGGTACGGGCCACATCTTCGGAAAAATCACTGGCAGCGGCGGATACCTGCCCCAGACCAGATAAATCGGTATCAGGACCAATTCTCTCCGTTGAAGCCACATAGAAATTCGCTGGCAGATGGCAGCCATCGACCACAGCGTTGTAGCGCACCACACAACCATCCTCAACTACACAATTAAACAGCACACTGTTAAAACCGATAAACACAGAATTTCCCACGGTGCAGGGACCATGGACAATGGCACGGTGAGCAATTGAGGTATGTTGACCGATGGTGACTTTAGCACCTGATTTGGAGTGGATAACAACCCCATCCTGAATATTGGAATGCGCACCAATAATAATGGGGTCGATATGGCCATTGGCATCCATTTCATCAGCACGAATCACTACATAAGGCCCGATAAAAACGTTTTCTTCTACGACCACCAAACCACAGAGAATGGCTGTGGGATCAACAAAAGCACTGGGGTGAATCTGTGGCAGATCGCCACGGGGATTTTTACGAATCATATTTCTTTCTTAAGTTTGCTAACAGGGGAATAGGTGATATGCCATTGGACTTAACCAGCATGTAGCGCAAAGCCGTTAAATGTGGGAATTCCAGCAACATGCCAATCACAATGGCGGCATAAATTAGCGGTTGATCAGGAAGTGCGACCATGGTGACTGCCAGCATTAACGGCGCGTTGCGTGCAGCAATGGTCATTGTCAGCAGGGCGTGTTCCGAATAGCGTAGTTTGAATACACTACTGATAACTTCGCCCAACAGAAAAGTCGCGACAAAGAAAATGAAGATCCCCAATAGCAACCAGCTAAACACCATACTGTGCTGCATAATCACCGTGATGTTGCTGGCAAATATTTCCAGTACCAGCAAGGCAATAATCCAGGGGGTGATCTGATCCACTTTTTCAAGAATCAGATTAAAAACAGCCGGTTTCAATAACAGTCGCAAGAGATAATGTAAGGCGATAGCAAATAACAGCGGTTGCAAAAACCATTGCAACAGCGTGCTGCTGATAATGTCTGGATCAACTTGAACAATATTTTTGGTAAACAGCTGCAGATAGAGCGGGTAAAGCATCAGCTGCAACAGCATATTGATGGGAATAAGCGCGGTGCCTAAAGCGACATTACCTTTGGCCAGCTTGGTAAATCCCAAAAACCAGTCGGTACAAGGTGACATGAAATAGATTAGTAAACCGACCATAAACAGCGGATAGTCGGGTAATAACACCGAAGCGATGGCGTAGCCAATCAGTGGCACCACTATAAAATTGGCGATTATCGCGATACCGATAAATAGCAGATGTCCGAATGAACGTACGATGGCATCAAAACGTACGCCAAAGAACAGCAAACTGATCAGCACCAATAAGGTGATATCAATCTGTTCGCCAAGCCAGCTCCCGGTGGCTGGAGATAAATAGCCAATTGTGGCACCCAGCGATATACCGCCCACTAACAGGACAGTAATGCTCAGTAATAACAATTGATTCAGCAGTTTTAGCATTCGCAGCCCTCACAGCATTCGCTATTGCCAAAAGGACCCCATACACCAGGTTCTGGATCCAGTTGACTGCTATCAAGTGCCATACACAAAGCAAGGTTTTGGGCGATCATCGCAAAGCGCTGACGAAACTTGTAAATAAAGCAGTAAATACGATCTTCCTGCCGAACTTGGGGGCCAACCAGAAACAAACCAGGTGTAAGTGTGGATTCATCTGCCTCGGTCAACATGATTTTCCCTGCCTCATCCCATTCCCACAGTCTTGCTATCTGCTGTGCGCCGCCACCATTGACAAAGCCGGTCGCTAGAATAGGTTGGTGTTGTTCTTGCCAATTACGGTCATCTGCAGCTTCGATAAGAAAACTGCCATCGTCTTGTTGAGAAACTTTGGTTACATCAACGCCGAATATGACTTCCAGTTGTCCGCTCTGCATCGCTTGTGCAAGTCGTTCCCGACTATAAGGCGAGAGTGCCACACTGGGATCATCGCTTTGTCGATCCCAACTGGCTTTGCGAACCAGTAATCTAACCTGTCGGCCCTGTTTGATCAGATTGACAGTGGCATCAACGCCGCTTTCGTATCCGCCAATCACCGTATAACGAGGAGCGGTAAAATCTTTCCAGGTAGCTACCTGAGCGTAATGAACACAATAGTCAGCACCTGTGAAAGCCTGTAAATCAGGAAACTGATATTCGCCGGTTGCCCAGATAACATAACGGGCACTGAGCGGGCCTTGCTCTGTTTCGAGGACAAACTCTTTGGCTGCAGTGGTATTGACTTCAAGCACTTTGCAGCCGGTAACAACGGGTAATTTATGAACTTGAACCAACATGTTGAGATAATCGGCATACAGCTCGCCACTTAGATGTTCCATTGCTGCAAAATGGGCGGGTGAGCTGTGTTCATTAACGGCGTTCAAATCGGCCAGGCCAAACGGATTGCTGTAAAACGAAGGGGTGATAAAGCGCGTTTCCAAAGGCCATCTTCTGAATGATTCGCCGATACGCCCTCTTTCGACCAGACCAAACTTCAAGTCGGGTATTTTTTGTAATGCGAGGGCCATACCAATACCGGCTGGTCCAGCACCAACAATCAAAACATCAAGATGCTGCATCAAACATTACCTTTATTGCTGGAAGCAATGCAGCTAGCTGAGTAATTACGGATATGTTCAATCATGTTCATTAAGCCAGTGGAACGCTGAGAAGACAGGTGATCGATCAATCCAGTCTGAGTGAGAAATTCTGGTTCAAGCGCCATGACATCCTGTGCCGGTCTGCCCGAATAGACATTGAAGATAATGGCCATTAAGCCGGACACAATCAGCGAATCACTGTTTCCCTCAAAGGTGACAATGCCATCATGGTGAGTAGCGGTTATCCATACATTTGCCTGACAGCCGTATAAACGGTTTTCCTCTATGCGAGGCACATCATTGTCACGATTTAATCTTCGGCCTAAGTCGATCAGATACTGATAGCGTTCATCCCAGTTTCCCAGCAGATGAAAATTCTCAATGATCTGCTTTTGTGCAGCATCTGTGCAGGAGTTTGGCTGTGTAAATGTCATAACATCCATAATCAATCGTTAGGGAGGGTGGATTTTAACTATGCGTTTGTTCGGTACTCATCACACTGAGACTGAGATGATAGGTAATGATATGTTGTATCATATCTGATAGGCACTTTCAAACTGAGCGTTAAACTATCTTTAGGGGTATTTAGTAAAAGCCTGTTGTAATTTCCATGATTTAAGTTACAAGCAAAGCATGCTTGGAAAACTTCAAAATCTGTTTCAAATAATTAAACGATTGCTTCAGCTGAGTCAGTGGTGTGATGGTTATTGCTTGCGTGGCCGACCTTGGTTGTGCTAACTAGGAATAAAGGAAACAGCATGGAGCCGAGGTCTATGAGTAAAGAAATAGAACAAAGCATGATCATTCTGGCCCGGCATCGGTTGAAATGGTTGAGGGTGGCGTTAGCAGGACGCGATGCGGATTTAAATCTGGTACAAAATACCTTTCATCAACTGACCGGGCTGACCAGTTTACGGTTTGTACAAGATAATGGCCTGAGTGCAGCGACAGCAAAAGAGCTTGCTATCATTGATAATCTGGCAATTTTAAATGTGCAGCAGCAACATCCGGAAGTGTTGGAAAAGTTTTCCAATGAGTCACAAAACTATCAATCAATTGATATGCCAGCTCGAGACTTACTCGATCTGCTATTTAAAGATGGTGAGCGATTTCATAATCAGGAAGCCATTTCTGTTGCCATGCATCGAGGCCTAATTAGTGATATTCAACACGAGAAAGAGGCCTACGCCAAACTAGATGCTCGCGAACAGAAAAAAGATGGCTAAAGCATTTTTATCACCATTCAATCGACTTGCCCTCCCAGTCAACAAATGACAGCTCACCGTCAGCAGGCAGGTTTTTTAATATCTCAAACAGTCTATCGGCTACAAAGCCTGGGCTGAATAATTTGTCTTCGGGCACATTGGCACTATAGGGGCGGGAAAGCGGGGTATCAGTAGTACCAGGATGAAAGGCAATTAATTTGACCTGTTTTGCCCGACGTGCATATTCGATGGCAGTTGTTTTTAATAGCATATTCAACGCTGCTTTGCTGGCCCGGTAGCTGTACCAGCCACCCATATGATTATCTTTGATGCTACCAACTCTCGCACTAAAGATGATTAATTGACAGTTCGCGGATTGTTTAAGCACCGGTAAAAGATGTTTCAGCCAGAGTACTGGCGTTATGGTATTGATATTGAATATGTGGCTGATTGAATCTGCAGAGAGTTCTTCCAGACGTTTTTCAGGTTTTATGTCACCATCATGCAATACACCGTGACAGATAAAGACTTTTTCAAAATTACGTTGTTCATCATAAAACTGCATGGCCAGTTTGTTCATACTGGCCTCGTCATAGTCAGACTGATGCCAGATTACACCGGCAAATTCATCTGGTTGCCGCCCACGACTAATAACAACAATGTTTTCAGCTGTTATGTAAGTTAGAAGTTTATCAATAATGGCCTGAGCTATTTGCCCACTGCCACCAATCACCAAAGCCGATGTTCTCATTTTTGGAGCATGCGACTGAAGATGTGAATTTTGTGTTAAAAAATTAAGTCATGAATCAATCAGCATTTTCGATAAACAATAGTGACCAACCGTATTTCCAGTGAATGGTGAGCCATGCCAATCTAACTTACTGCAGATAACCGATGACTGTATCATGAGGCTTTACTCACGGGATTAATCATGTTGTCTGTCAAAGTTGATTAACATTGAATGTGAAGCGCTGAAATATAAACCTAAGTTATTAGTTTTAATTATTACCATTCAGCTACCAGCCGGGTAGCGCTTTGTAAGATGTCACTCGACTGAAAGATTAACGGAAAAAACTTATTCGTAGTCTTTGCTGACAAATGCTTTACAAGAAAAGTATCAGCGAAAGTGTTTTATTTTTCTCTAGGTATTAATGGGTAAGTAAGCAATCATATGAAAACACTCAAACAGCGTTATCAAGCTTCTCGGAGTTTATTCTCGTTGAATAAACTGACGAACGTGGCTCTGTCAGTTTTATTGACAGGATTTATTAGCGTTCAAGCTGAAGAGGCGATACTGTCTGAAGATGATTGTGGTAAAGCTGACATCCGTTATACAGATAGCCCGGAGCTCACCAGAGCCGAACGCATAGCATTAATGGAAAAAGCGTTTTTTGATTCGCTTAACCGCTTTGAATTATGCAAATTAACCGATCCGAATAATACTTCTGCTGATAGTAGCAGTGGGGCCAACCAAGGTGGCGGTGGGCTTGATGGTAACAATGGCGCTAATAATTCAGTTGCCAGTCAGGATATGCAGGGAACCGAGCCAGAAACTCAGGAATCGATACCATCGGCTATGAGCGGCTCAGAATTAGAAGACACGATTAATGGCCAATCCGGCGTGCCGGTAAATGCGGCAAACAATGGTGCCATTCCAGAAGATATTCCATCCGCGAATAATGACGATGCCATCGCTTCACAAATCAGGGTGGCTGCAGAAGCTGAGCAAGATCCGGAAATCAAAAAGAAACTCTGGAATGAGTACCGCAAATATAAGGGGATGAACGTTGTTGAAGATTGAAAATTTTAGGGCACCCTCTAAATTTCTGATTTACATGATCATTATGATGCATGTACTGACAGGCTGCGCGACAACCTCCGGTACTGCCGGCGATGTGAAAACCGGACCACAGCTTGCCTCAGCTCAGGATGCCCCAAAAGAGGTCCCTTACCAGGGGATTAAACTGGACGTGATTATTCCGGTCTTTTCACCTGGCCTTTCAGATAAAGCCGCCGATTATGAAGAAGAAGGTATTTGGCCTGAATTAAGACGTGCTGAAGCCAATCGTTTTGCCTATAAATTAAAAACCGCCCTTGATGAAACCGGTAAGTTTGGTGCCGTACGTGTTGCGCCAAATAGCACTGCGTCAGGCGATTTATATACCGTTGGTGAAATCCTTGAATCTACGGGTCAGGAAGTCAAATTTCGTCTTAACGTAGTGGATGCCAGCGGTAAACAATGGCTTAACACTACTATTGACCACGAGGTGAATGAAGGTTTCTACAAAAATCCTCGTAATGATGGCAAAGATCCTTATGATCCGGCTTTCGCCGAAGCTGCGCAGGCCATTGTAGAAGCATTACTCAAGCAACAACAACGCGAGCTTGCTCAACTGCAAAATATTGCCGATTTACGTTTTGCTGCCAGTTTTAACGAACAAGCCTTCATGGAACATCTTGATAGCAGCGGTCGGCAAATCAAATTGGTGAGCATGCCAAGTGATTCCGATCCCATGTTTGAACGGGTTAAATCGGTTCAGGTCAGAGAACAGCTGTTCATTGATCATCTGCAACAGAACTACAGTGCGTTTTCACAGCAAATGGATGACAGCTATCTGGCGTGGCAGGAAGCCAGCGCTGCTGAAATGCAGCTGCGTAAAGAAGCTAACACGAAAAGTATGTGGAAAATGATTGGTGGGGCCGTATTGATAGGTGCTGCGGTTGCTGCGGCGACATCTGGCAATTCACGTAATCCGAATTTTGGCAGAGATATAGCGACTGTAGCCGGTGGTATCGGTGGTGCTGTGCTGCTGACCAGTGGTTTTAAATCTCGAGAAGAAGCCAAGTTTCATCAGGATGCGTTAAACGAGCTGGGTGAGTCCATTAATCTGGAAATGGCGCCACAAGTGCTGAGCTATGAAGAAGAATCAGTCGAGTTAACTGGTGATATTAACGAGCAGTACCGTCAATGGCGTGCATTTTTGAATCGCATGTATCAATTGGAAGCGACGCCTGATGTTCAACTGTAAGAGATAAGTATGATCACGCAGAAAATCGCTGAAGCCAAACTCGCCAAACGCAAGCTATTCTTCCAAACACTGATTATCATTTTGCTGCTCAGTGTGTTGTGTGTGCTGTTAATTGTTTGGGCTTCGATGCCAAAAACCACTAAAACAACCAGCGCAGCCGAGCCACAGCAGGAAGTAGAAAGTGTTGAACGCCCAGCCTTATCGGATGGTCCACAAGATAATGCATCGCTGCGCCAAGCCTATCTTGAAGCCTATGCACATTATGAAAACACGCTCAAACCTGAGCTGAACAAGATTGATCTGCAGCAATGGGATAATGCTCTTGCCGAACGTTTGAAAACCACTGAAACAGCGGCTATTAAACAGTTTGGTGAAGCGAAATATGCTCAAGCAAGCACCACCTTAGATGAGCTTATTAAGCTTGCTGAAACGACAATCACCGATAGCCAGGATCAATTTCAAACGGCCATGCAGGATGCCCAGCAGGCTTTTGATGACAATCAATACCAGCTGGCAAAATTGGCAATTTCTAAAGCGTTAATGTTGGATACCACTTCTCAGCAAGCAACTGAACTGGCGGATAGAATCGAGCAGTTACCTGAAATTGCGTCGTTAGTTGAGCAAATCAATGTTGCGAAAGTGGAGAATGATCTGCAAACCGAACTGACGTTAATCAACGAGCTGTTAAAACTGACACCGGAAAGAGAAGCCCTAAAACAACGTGCTCAAACATTACAGTCAACACTTAATAATCAGCGGTTTCAATCGCTTATCGCTCAATCCTACAATGCAATCGAAAACGGCCGAATTGAAGCTGCTAAAACCGCACTGAGTCAGGCAAGAAATATTCACCCCAATCGTTCCGAGATTGGTGATGTTAATTCAGCGATACAGCAATACGAAAAAAATCAGCGGGTTCAGACATCTCTGGCAAATGCAGCACAAGCCGAATCAAGAGACGACTGGCAAGCGGTTAAAACTAACCTTGAGCAAGTTATCAAGGAAAATCCCAATAACCAAGCGGCAACAGACAAATTGGCAATGGCAAATACTATTTTGTCACTGAGAAATAAGATTGATGACTACCTCAAGACACCTTACCGACTATCAAACCCTGAGCTGGCTGATCCGGCCCGAGCTGCAATAAATGAAGCCACAAAATATCGTAACCAAAGTGCTTCGCTCACTACTAAAAGTCGAGAACTGGAGAACTTGTTAACTGCAGTTAACCGAACAATTCCGGTGGAAGTGCGTTCAGATAATCAAACCCATATTCTGGTGCGTGGTGTTGGCAATGTCGGCGTGACTGATTCAAAGGTGATTCAGTTGAAACCTGGCCAATATACCTTTGAAGGTAAACGCCAAGGCTTCAAATCCAAGCTGGTTGAGGTCACGATTCCATACGATCTGAATAGTTACAGTTTACGAATTGTTTGCGATGAGCCAATTTAACCAGCAGCTGGAGCTTGCCAGAAAACGCCAACACAGAATGTATCTGTGGTTGCTGACCACCTTTGCTTTGGTTTTTCTGGTGATAGTAACGATTATCTTTGCTTCACGCGGCACACGCATTGAGGTGAAGCCGGATGATGCAACTGACGTATCGATTAATGCGGATTCCTGGCTGGCGATGGTGATGTTTGGTTCAGTCTATTCACTTGCCGAGAGTACTGAAATCGAAGTCATCGCAGACGGTTTTTATCCGCATCAGCAAACGATTGAGCAGACTGATTCGGGGAAAGTCCTGCGCATTATGCTCACGCCATTACCGGCCAAGATCGTGCTTTCAACCTCGCTGGAAGATAATCAAACCGCCTGGTTGATGGATGAGCAAATTGTGGCAGTGGCCGATATTCTGGAATATGAGCTGCCTGCCGGAGAGCATCAGCTCAAGGTCCAGCATCCTCACTATCAAACAATGACCATCGATTTATCACTCAGTCGCGGTGAGACGGTGGCTCAGGATGTGGAATTGCAACCTTTGCAAGGCGAGCTAACGGTGAACTCGGTTCCAAGTGGAGCATTAGTGACCATTGATGAAGCTGAGGTGGGTAAAACACCACTGACCTTGCCGCTGCAAGGTGGTTTGCATTCTGTCAAAGTGTCACTGGCAAAATATGAAACCACCGAAGAAACCATTGAGATAAAAAACAGTAAACCCGAGTTAGAGAGAAATTATCGTTTATCACCGGAAACGGCGGGTGTGCGTTTAAACCTTAAACCCTCTGGTGGTCAGCTGACATTAAACGGTTTACGAATTGAAAACGCACAACTTATCTCTGTTGAAGCCGGTAAATCATACCGGCTGACCTATGCCAAGCCAGGATTTTTTAGCCAGAGCGAAACCTTCACTTTGTCGACTAATGAAAAACGCAGTTTCGATATCACATTACAACCTGAAATGGGCAAGGTAGAAGTGCTCTCGGCACCATCTGCCACGGTCACGGTGGATGGCAAACCCATGGGTAACACGCCGATCGAATTGGATTTACAGGCTGTTTCTCACGATATTCAGCTGAGCCTGAATGGTTATCGAACGGTCGCAAAATCCATCACACCATCTGCTGCAGAAGCGCAGAAACTGTCTTTTACGTTGATTCCTGAAGCTCAAGCCAAAAAGGCTGAAGCCCCCAGACTTTATAAAAACAAAGCCGGTGGTGAAATGGCTTTATTTTCCCCCAATGACATTATCAAAATGGGAGCAGGGCGAGATGAGCCGGGACAGCGTGCCAATGAGTTTTTAAAACAGGTCCGACTCAATCGACCGTTTTATGCCGGCACAAATGAAGTCACCAATACAGAATATCAGAAGTTTGACAGCAGTAAATCCGGCGATCCTCAATTACCCGTCACCAATGTGAGCTGGCTGGAAGCGGTCAAATTCTCTAACTGGCTAAGTGAGCAGGAAGGTTTAACCCCGGTTTATGATGTGCAGGGAAATCAGTTAAATCGTATTAATCTGAATGCCGATGGTTACCGATTATTAATGGAAGCCGAGTGGGAATGGCTGGCCCGCAAGGCCGGTAAGCCTGAGCAGACTTTGTTTGTCTGGGGTAATGAACGGGTAATTCCAACCAAGGCTGTAAATATCGCCGATGAAGCTGCCAAAGGCAGTGTCAGCCTTTATGTTCCCAGATATTATGATGGTTTTGCCGGAATCGCTCCGGTGAAAAGTTTTAGCCGCGAAAAGTCCGGGCTTTATGATTTAGGCGGTAATGTCAGTGAATGGACGCATGACAGTTATTCACTAACGGCACCCAAACCGGATACTGTTTATCCACATACGCTTGATAGCTCGACACTCAGCATGCGCGTCGTAAAAGGTGCAAACTGGCGTTCAGGTTCGCTAAGTGAATTAAGAGCATCATACCGAGACGGTGCCGAGCAGGGCCGTGATACGCTTGGTTTCAGAGTCGGGCGTTTTCTGAATGGAGGAAATGAATAATGATTAGTTTAAAAAAAGCGTTATTGATTGGCGGCTCGCTCCTGCTGGTTGTGGTCCTGTCATTGATGATTCATAACGCCTGGGCCGGCGGTAAGTCGGTGATCAGCCTCAACTCTCCCGTTTCCTTCCCGGTGGACATTTAATAATGAGTGACTTGATGAAAAGCTTTGCCGCATTGATCGTGTCGATCATTTTGGTGCATATGATGTATATCGGTTATATCCGGCCTGAAGCAGCCCAATTAATTGATTTAGCCTTGCAACAGCAACAGTCTTCGCCTCGTAATATTGTGGTAATCATCAAAGATTACGAGCAGGAAATCTGTTTTATATTAATGATGTGGGGCTGTTTTCTCATTGCCAGCTCTTATCGTGAGATTCTGAAAACCAAATATCTGTACAGCGTCGATTTGATTGAAGATCCAAAAAGCGGTGATGAAGAGGAAGTTGCTCACACAGGCCATAAAGAGCTTGATGTAAACCGCATCATTCATCGACTGGATACCGAGATCCCGCAGGATTGCATGTCATCACCTTTGGTGCAGACGCTGCGTTCATCGTTGTGGCGTTACAGCTCAACCAACAATGTGCAAAACCTGTCGGATGCGATTGAAAGTAATCTGGAAGCATTGGCCGTCAAGCAAGATTCTGAAAACACCATGATTCGTTATTTGATCTGGGCCATTCCCTCTATCGGTTTTATCGGTACGGTGCGAGGTATCGGTCAGGCGCTTTCTCAAGCTGACAAGGCGCTAGCAGGGGATATCTCAGGCATGACTGACAGTCTGGGGTTGGCATTTAATTCGACATTAGTGGCCTTACTTATCAGTATCTTTCTGATGTTTTTGTTTCATCAGTTGCAACGTATGCAGGACAGTCAGATTGTTGATACGCAAAGCTATTGCGACAAATTCCTGCTGAGACGTATTCGCTAACACCTAATGGCCTACCGTCGTAAAAAAGCCGAAGGTTCCAGTCTGGCATTTCTGGATATCATGTCTTGTGGCCTCGGCGCGGTAATTCTGGTGTTTATGTTGGTCAAGCAAAAAATTGATGAAACACCGGTTGAAATTGATAATCTCAAGCAAGACATTAGTCAGTTGGAGCAGGCCAGAGATGATGCTGGATCAACACTGGAACAGATCCGCCAACAACTCAGCAGCGAAAATGCCCGTTATCAGGCATTAAAAAAACAACTGGATGAAAAGCAATCCTCACTGGCCAGTCAGAGTGAAGAGGTACAACGCTCAGAGAGTGCATTAGAAGAACTTAAATCCAGCATTACCTCGATTGAAATACCCAAACAACAGGCCGATCTGGTTGAAGCGCCCCGAATAAATGAAGAAAACTACCTGCTGGGCCTTAAGGTTGAAGGCCCGAAAATTGCCATTCTGGTTGATACCAGTGCTTCGATGACCAATGAAAAACTGATTGATATTATCCGTACCAAAAGCAGTTCGCAGCAGAATAAACAGAACGCTGCTAAATGGCTGAGAACTAAAAATGTGGTGCAATGGTTATTAGCACGCTTACCGGAAAACAGTGAAGTGGTAGTGGTTGCTTTTAGCGAGGACGCCAGGGTTTTAGGTGATCAAAAAGGCTGGCAAAAAGCCAGCTCACCACAAACGGCAACGTCGATATTGCGTGACTTGAATAGTGTGGTTCCTGAGGGTGCCACCAATCTTCAAAAAGGCTTGAATACGGTTAATCAGTTTTCGCCCTCCAATCTATATGTCATTACCGATGGACTGCCTACCAAAGGCGAATCGCAATATCGCAGCCTGAATCCCTTTTCCAGTTGCAGTTCGCTGACCGGTAATGCCCAAACGATTTCCGGCGAATGTCGGGTGAAACTGTTTCAGCAAACCATTAATGAAAGTGGCAAGCGGGGAATGCAGGTTGATGTGATTATGCTGCCGTTGGAAGGTGATCCTGATGCGGTCAATCAATACTGGGTTTGGGCTGCCACTACCGGCGGATTGCTGATAAGTCCGGCGAGTAACTGGCCATGAAATTTCGTAAAAAAGGCCTGGATATCTTCAGTCTGTCTTTTCTGGACGTGATTTCCTGTGGTTTTGGCGCGGTAGTCATGTTGATATTAATTTCTAAAACTGATGTTGATGTGTCGATTGCTGGTGCCGATGATGTCAGCAGTTTATTGGCTTCATTGATTGGCCTGGAAAACTCGGTGGCTGAGATCAGTCAGCAAATCCAACAAGAGCTTTCCACCCTCGATGCCTTATCCAGTGAACAGCAATCCATTGCTCAAGCAGAATCATCATTAGAAAGCCGTCTCAAGGCATTGCAACAGCAAAATGCTGCGTTGGAAGAAAGTATCTCTGGAATGAGTTTGGTGGAATCACGGTTAAAACAAGCCGCCTTGCCTACGCCACGCAAACCGACAGATAAACGGTCTGAAGAAGTCGGCGGCATTCCAGTCGATAGTGATTATGTGGTGTTTATTATCGACACTTCCGGCAGTATGAAACAGATCTGGTCGCGGGTGTCGCGAGAAGTAGTCAATGTGCTGAATATTCACCCTGAAGTAAAAGGTTTTCAGATTTTAAATGATATGGGCACGTCAATGATTTCGGGCTACGATGGCCGCTGGATGCCCGACACACCTTCTACTAGAAACAGTGCAATTCGCATGTTTGAAAACTGGGCGGTGGTATCCAACAGTAGTCCTGTCGAAGGTGTTGAAATGGCACTGCGAAAATATGCCAAACCCAATATCACCACTTCAATCTATGTATTTGGTGATGATTACACCGGCTCATCCTATGATGCCGTTATTGACCGGATTACCAGACAGAACAGACAACTCAGTGATGGAAGACGCCTTGCCAGAATTCATGGTGTCGGTTTTTTATCGATTCATAGCACCGACAGATATAGCATCCTGATGCGAGAATTAACTAAACGTAATGATGGTACGTATATCGCGTTACCGCCCTAGAGGGTAGGGCTCCCACGGGGACCATGGGAGCCAGAGAAAGTTAAAAATACAGTAAACTCGTTCCCAGGATCCTGCGTGGGAACACACAGAACTAATCAATAAACTCGTACTTCCAACGGATCTCATCCGGCTTCATCATCTGCCCGACACTAAAACGAATCATACCGGTTGGGTCGGAAGCGTTGCCCAGTAATACATAACGACTGCCATCGCTATCAAATCCCACACCGGTTTTATCATTAAACTCTTTGATAGCACTACTGTTTTGCAAAATAAATGGCAGTAGGTCATCAGCTGCATCAGGTGGTGCAAACGGTGGTACTGTTTCTGGTCGATTGCACAAACCGACAAAGATTTCTTCATCGCTTGGCAGGATCAGAATATTCCAGTTAAAGAGGGTATATACCGATTTAGTGGTGTTTTGCATTAGATAAACAGTTCGTTTTGGGTGATTTCTGCGAGACCGTGAGAATCACTTAAAGAGGCTCCCACGCATAGCATGGGAGCCAGATTTAGCCTTTGAATTTCGTAACCATGCTCTTGCGTGGGGACGAAACAGCAATAAATTAACGTAATGTTCTGCTAAACAAATTCAACGCTAACTGATAACCAATTTGTGCAGTTTGTGCATCATAACGGCCGCCATCACCTTCATCACGCATAAATGCATGTTCAGCATTGAACTCATGCCAGGTAAACGGAATGTCCGTTTCATTCAATTTGCTGTAAATCAACGTACGGCCTTCTGATGGCACATGGTTATCCTGCTTGCCCCAAATCATCAACAACTCGCCTTTGATGTCAGCCAGACGTTCCATGCTGTGTTGACCCGGTTTGTTTGGGATTTTCTGGATATGTAAATCTGTGGCGTAAAAACAGGCGGTACCTTTCACTTCTGGTTGCAGGGCTGCACGGAAAGCCAGATGACCACCAATGCAATATCCCATCGCGCCAAATTGACCATTGCACCAGGATTGTTGCTTGGCAAATTTGATTAATGCTTCGTTGTCCGTGTCGTAGCCTTGAACATCTTTGTTTTCTTTATCGGCATTACCTTTATCACGACCGGCATCGTCATAGCCCAATACTGTGCCAATAGGATTCAGTTCATGAAACACCTCAGGGACTAATACCGCGAAACCATGGCTGGCCATTAATCTGGCAGCACGCTCAATCGGACCAGTCTGCTGGAAAATTTCAGAATAAAACAAAATGACAGGGTAGCTGCCTTCGCCAACAGGTCGATGAATATAAGTACGCATCACACCGGTAGGTGTATCAAGATCGGCAAAATGGCTTTGGATTTTCATGAAAGCTCCCTAGTAAGTTGGATAGAAAATAAAACGG
>NZ_MCRI01000025.1 GCF_001720165.1 Methylophaga muralis | reverse complement strand
CTTACAATGGCCCCAATCACAACTGCATCTAAACCCATAATCTTCTCCTGATTTGAACTAACTTATTTATTCAAGCCAGTTTTACTTTTTTATTCGCCACCACCAAGTTGATGCACATAGATAGCTAGTTTTTTGATTTCATTTTCACTCAAGCGTTCAGTTTCAGTGCCATCGTAATAGTCTTCTGGATCATCACCGAACTCTTCTGCTTCCAGACGCACTGCAAGTCTTTCATTCCAGGCTGGCATAACAGCAACGCGTGTTAATGGATCGTTTGCATCATTAACGCCGTGCAAAATAGTGTGACGGATTTCATCTGGCTCACCAGAAAAACGCCATACTTTATCAGCCAGATTCGCAGAACCAAGTTGCTGAATACCTTTGGCATCAGCTCCATGACAAGCTACACAGCCCTTCTCGTTATATAGCTTCCATTGTGCGTCGGTGGCTTCACCATTGGCACTGTTCACAACAAACTCAACTAAACCGTCTACTTCTTCTTCGGTTAATAAATTTGCATGTGCCGGCATCATGCCTTGACGACCTTTTGCCAACGTTTCGATAATTTTACTTACTGTGCCGCCGTATAACCAATCATCATTGGCCAGGATAGGATAACCTGAACCTGGTTGAGGATAACCACCAACACCATGGCATGCAGCACAGTTATCACCATAAAGTACTTTGCTAGAACCTACGGCATAACGTAATAATTCGTCATCTTCCAAAATCTCTTCTGCAGTCATGGCAGCGATACGATCTTCAAAAGGCGCACGTTTTTCTTCGATTTTTGCCAAGTCTTCTTTATATTCTTTAATTTGAGTCCAACCCAAAATACCTTTGGTATTGCCAGTCACTAGCGGCAGTGATGGATACAAAATAAAATAAACCAGAACTAACAATCCACTCAGGTACAAAGCTATTGTCCACCAGCGTGGCGGCGGATTAGTTAACTCTCTGATGCCATCCCATTCATGACCTGTATCTGGACATTCATGAGGATTTTTATTGTTATCAGCCATCATTTTTCTCCGAATTTATATCGTCATCTCTCAGCGCCATGTCACGGTGTGATTCAAGTTTTTCTTTATTCTTAGGTCGCAATGCCCAGAAATACATACCAAACATCAATATAAAAATAATGACTGTCAGTATCGTGCCCACCCAATCACTTGCGGTCATGGCCGACCAGTTTGTCTCAAAATAAGACAAGAAATTACTCACGGTAATCTCTACCTGGTTCAAACTGGATCATTGTGCCAAGTACCTGCAGATAAGCTACCAAAGCTTCCATTTCCGTTTTGCCTTCTACCGCTTCGGCAGCACCCAGAATTTGTTCATCTGTATAAGGTACGCCCAATACTTTCATTGCTTTCAAGCGGCGAACCATACCTTCGCCATTGATGGTGGCATTATCTAGCCATGGGTAGCGTGGCATGATGGACTCAGGCACTACAGAACGTGGGTCACGAAGATGCTGGATATGCCATGCATCGGAGTATTTTCCACCTACACGTGCCAAATCAGGCCCAGTACGCTTAGACCCCCACTGAAATGGGTGATCATATTTAGATTCAACTGCTAATGAATAATGACCATAACGATCTTTTTCATCACGGAATGGACGCACCATTTGTGAATGGCATAAATAGCAGCCTTCACGTTGATAGACGTCACGACCAGCCAACTCTAAAGCCGTATATGGACGAACACCTTGCAGTTCTTCATATTCAGGAAAGACATCATCCTCAAATGTATTTTGCAGATAAAACAACGGGACAATCTCAACAATACCGCCTACAGACACTACTAATGCTGTAGCTAGAGCAAGTCCCCAAACGTTTTGTTCAACCCAATCTTGAAAACTAACGCGTTTATTAGATTTATTAGCCATGCTGATTCCCTCAAATATTCGCTGCAGTTGCCATTTCGGCAGATGGTTTTGCAATCGCGCGGCGAATAGTCACTGTTACGTTAAACAGCATGATGACCGCACCCAGGAAGAAAATCAGTCCACCGATTGCACGCATCGCGTAGTAAGGATGCATCTGTGCGACTGACTCAACAAAGGTATATGCCAAATTGCCGTATTCATCATAAGCACGCCACATCAGACCTTGCATAATGCCTGATACCCACATTGCGGTGATGTAAATCGCGGTACCGATGGTCGCCATCCAGAAATGCAGGTTAACCAGCTTAACGGAATACATCGTCGTACCCCACATGCGTTCAACCATATGATACAACGCACCTACAGAAACCATCGCAACCCAGCCAAGCGCACCTGAGTGAACATGACCGATAGTCCAGTCAGTGTAATGTGACAAGGCGTTTACTGTTTTCGAAGCCATAACCGGGCCTTCAAAAGTCGACATCGCGTAGAACGCTAAAGAGACAATCAGGAATCGTAAAATATAGTCAGTGCGTAATTTGTCCCAAGCACCACTCAGAGTGAACATACCGTTTAACGCACCACCCCATGAAGGAATAATCATCGCTAATGAAATGGCAGCACCCAATGAACCTGTCCAATCTGGTAATGCTGTGTATTGAAGATGGTGAGCACCTAACCACACATACCCAAATACCAACGCCCAGAAATGGATAACGGATAAACGGTAAGAATATACAGGACGGTTTGCCTGTTTAGGTACGAAGTAGTACATGATGCCAAGGAAGCCCGCTGTCAGGAAGAAACCTACTGCGTTATGGCCCCACCACCATTGAATCATCGCATCCTGAACTCCAGAGAAGATCGAATACGATTTCCACATGCTGACAGGAATAGCCAAGCTGTTTACTACATGGAGATAGGTGATCATGATCATCATTGCCAGGAAGAACCAGTTGGCAACATAGATATGTGAAACCTTACGGATCGATAAGGTCATGATGAAATTGAACATGTAGCTTACCCAGACTACCGCAATCAAAATATCCAGCGGCCATTCCAGCTCAGCATATTCTTTTGATTGAGTTAAGCCTAAAGGCAACGTGATGATGGCGCCGAGAATAATCAGGTTCCATCCCCAAAAGGTGAACCAGGCCAATTTATCACTCCAGAGTCTTACTCCAGAGGTACGTTGCACAACATAAAATGCTGTGGCCATTAATGTTGATCCACCAAATGCAAAAATTACCGTATTGGTATGCAATGGACGTAATCGACCAAAACTAATGTAAGGATTATCAAAATTAAGATCTGGCCAGGCTAACTGCGATGCAATAAATACACCCATACCCGTTCCGGCAACCAAATAGACTACCGCCATATAGGAGAACCATTTGACTACTTCAAAGTTATACTGTTGTTTCGCCTGCATAGCGATCACACCTTCTCTCTCATGAAAACTCTATCACTGCTTCTTTTATTTATTCTCAGAAACAGAACCCAATTTCATATCGCCCAACAATCAAGCTCGACAAATTTTACCGCAAAACAACAATGTTGATGCTTTCAAATCCGTGATCCAGATCAACTTTGCTGATTTTGCTAAGCCTTTTGCCAAAAATTGCGAGCCTATAAGCTTTTTCGCAAACTTTGCGTTGACTAAACCAGGGGAATTTTCCTGACTTCATCAGGTGTGGTCAAGTTTTAGCGATTCATTCATTCATCTAATCCCTAATAACTGACATAAACAAAGGTTTAAACCTTATGCTTAATATGGGTATTCACATCAATAACCACAAACATTGAAGATCACCCGCATTCAGACTCTAAATCAAGTAGCAATATTGGCTTTCTGCCTTCATTTAATAGCAAATTGTAGGTACGACAAGCAGCACCAAGCGACATTATTTCTAATGAAATACCATATTGGGCAAATGTATGGGTAATTTTGATCGAGTGAGAGGTAAGACCGTCATCCTTCACCAAGATGACAACGTCGGCTTGAAAGGATTTGATTTTTTTAATCTGTGTATCGCTGATATTTTCATCGAAGCGATTCAGATCCAGCGCATCAAATATGCCTTCAGGAGTAAGAATGCAATTATGCGTGATCTGTTGTTGAGGTTGATTTGAAGATTGAATCAGCAGAAAGCCGTCGCCATAACTTTTTATTACAAGAGCGTCAGTAACGGCTTCCTGACTAATTTTCATTTTTTATTAAAAACCAGCGGCATTATTTACGCGATCACGTAATTCTTTTCCGGGTTTGAAATGCGGTACATATTTCTCATCGAGCTTAACGGATTCACCACTTTTTGGATTACGTCCCACTCTGGGTGGACGATGATGCAAGGTGAAACTGCCAAACCCTCTGATCTCAATACGATCACCACGTGACAGACAATCACTCATCTGTTCAAGAATTAACTTCACCGCTAGTTCAACGTCTCGATAATTCAATAGAGATTGTTTTTCGGATAGTATTTCTATCAAATCAGACTTGGTCATAATTTCCTAGATTCCCGGCAGTAGACTTTGGGTTATGCCTTAACGTTAAGGCAGCTGTGTAACAAGAAAAAATAAGCATCCGGTAAATTACCGGATGCTTACTAAATGAACAGATTAGCTATCTTTCTGATTCATTTGTTCTTTCAGCAAATCACCTAAAGTGGTATTGCCGGAACTAACATTACTGTACTCTTTCACAGCTTCGGACTCTTCTTGATCATCCTTAGCTTTAATAGACAGAGTCAGCGTGCGATCCTTGCGCGACATTCCTGTAAATTTAGCTTCTACTTCATCACCGACATTCAGCACTTTGCTGGCATCTTCGATACGTTCACGCGAAATATCCGCAACACGAACATAACCTTCAACGCCTTCTGCCAATTCAATTGTTGCGCCTTTGGCATCAACTTCAGTGACCTTACCTGTAACAACAGAACCACGTGGATGTTCAGACAAATAGGCAGAGAATGGATCATCCTGCAATTGTTTGATACCCAGAGAAATACGTTCACGTTCAGGATCAATTGCCAGTACTACGGCTTCAACTTCATCGCCTTTCTTGAAGTCACGAATCAGTTCTTCGTTTTCTTCTTCCCAAGAGATGTCAGACAAGTGAATCAGGCCGTCAATGCCACCGTCCAAACCAATGAAGATACCGAAATCAGTGATTGATTTGATAGCGCCACTGACTTTGTCACCTTTGTTATGAGTCATTGAGAACTCTTCCCAAGGGTTGGTTTGGCACTGTTTGATACCCAGTGAAATACGACGACGTTCTGCATCGATATCCAGAACCATTACTTCAACTTCTTCGCCTAATGTGACCAGCTTAGAAGGATGTACGTTTTTGTTGGTCCAGTCCATTTCAGACATGTGAACCAAACCTTCAACGCCGTCTTCGATTTCAACAAAGCAACCGTAGTCAGCAATGTTGGTCACTTTACCTTGAATGCGTGTGCTGTTCGGATAACGACGAGCGATATCTTTCCAAGGATCATCACCCAATTGTTTCAGGCCTAACGATACACGTTCACGATCTTTATCAAATTTCAGAACTTGAACATCGATTTCATCACCGATGGCAACAACTTCTGAAGGATGTTTAACACGTTTCCATGCCATATCAGTGATATGCAACAGACCATCAATACCGCCAAGGTCAACAAACGCGCCGTAATCTGTCAGGTTCTTAACGATACCTTTAACTACTTTGCCTTCTTCCAATGTTTCCAGAAGAGCTTCGCGTTCAACACTGTTCTCAGCTTCCATAATGGCACGGCGAGAAACAACGATATTGTTACGTGGGCGATCCAGCTTAATCAGTTTGAACTCAAGCTCTTTGCCTTCGAGGTGTGAAGTATCACGAATAGGACGCACATCAACCAGTGAACCTGGCAGGAACGCACGGATGTTTTCCAGATCAACAGTGAAACCACCTTTGACTTTTCCAGAGATAATCCCCAGAACAGTTTCATTAGCTTCGAATGCGTGTTCCAATCTGATCCATGCTTCGGCCGCTTTGGCTTTTTCACGTGATAATAATGTCGCACCAAATCCATCTTCCAGTGTTTCCAGAGAAACATCGACCAAATCACCAACAGAAACGGTGATTTCACCTTTTTCGTTCATGAATTCGGCAACTGGGATAGCGCCTTCAGATTTCAGACCTGCGTTAACCATAACAACATCAGGACCAACATTGACTACCGTACCGGTAACAATTTTGCCTGGTTGCATTGGGGTTGCGTTTAGACTCTCTTCAAAGAGATCAGCAAAGCTTTCGCTCATTATAAATATCCTTGATCCTGTATAGATAACAGAATCGCCCGTTAGACCTGCAAATGCAGGAAATTAACAAAAAACTTAACTGGAACACCCAGCTAAGTACCCTAATAAATCAGTCGATTAATGCACTGACTTTTTCTAATACAGCTTCAATACCGAGTTGTGTTGAATCCATAATAACGGCATCATCGGCAGGCCGCAGGGGCGCTACTTCACGTTGCATATCTCGTTCATCACGTTCGGATATTTCGGCTACGAGATCGGAAAGGTTACTATCAATTCCTTTCTCTTTCAACTGCTTATATCTTCTCTCCGCCCGAACCTCGGCACTAGCTGTTAAAAAGACTTTAAATGCTGCGTCAGGAAACACGACTGTCCCCATATCGCGGCCATCTGTGACTAAACCAGGTGGCTGAAGAAAATCACGTTGTCTTTGCAACAGAGCTGCACGTACCGCGGGAAATGCGGCAACTTTTGATGCAGCATTGCCTGCTTGTTCTGAACGAATCAACAATGAAACATCTTCACCTTGCAGTATCACCTGCAACTGGCCTTTGGTTAATAAGAACTGTACATCCAAATGCTTAGCTAATTCAGCCAGCGCTGATTCATCAGTTAAATCAATGTGATCCTTGAGCGCCGCTTGTGCCAAAACACGGTAAATGGCACCACTATCCAGATAATGCCAGCCCAGTCTTTCCGCCATAAGCTGCGCTAACGTGCCCTTGCCAGACCCGCTTGGACCATCAATCGTCAAAACCGGTATTTCAGACATCGAAGGCATCAATTTGTAAGCCACTGTCAGTGGCTAATTCAACAAAATTGGGAAATGAGGTGGCGACATTGGCACAGTCATTAATCTGAATCGCACCACCAGCCTGTAATGCGGCCATGGCAAATGACATGGCAATTCGGTGATCACCATGACTATCTACTTCACCACTACCGATTACACCACCTTCAATTATCATACCGTCAGCGGTCGGTTGCGCATCAATACCCAAAGTTTGTAGTCCATCAGCCATGACTTGAATGCGATCACTCTCTTTAACACGTAATTCTTCTGCACCAGTTAATACTGTGCGACCTTCTGCACAAGCTGCAGCAATAAATATCGCTGGAAATTCATCAATGGCCAATGGTACCTGGTCTTCAGGAATTTCAATTCCGGTCAATGGCGAATAACGAACCCGAATATCAGCAACCGGCTCACCACCAGTCAATTTTTCATTACTCAAACTAATATCCGCGCCCATTTGACGCAAAATATTGATTACACCAATACGGGTCGGGTTTATACCAACATGTTGCAGAGTGATATCCGACTCCGGCGCAATCGCAGCTCCAACCATAAAAAACGTGGCCGAAGAAATATCTCCAGGCACATCAATGGTCGTGGCGGTTAATTTGCCACCGCCTTTAATACTGATTCGATTATCCTGAACCTGAACTGGATATCCCATGCCCTGCAGCATACGCTCAGTATGATCTCGTGTCGGCGCAGGCTCAGTAACGCTAGTGGTTCCGTCGGCATACATCCCTGCCAGTAACAGACAGGATTTAACCTGGGCACTCGCCATTGGCAAGTCATAATCAATTGCCTTTAATGTATTGCCACCATGAATAGTCAAAGGCGGTTTGCCATCGGCACTATCAATCTTTGCACCCATCAATGCCAGGGGATCGGTTACCCGGCGCATTGGTCGTACTGATAATGATTTATCTCCAGTCATGGTGACATCAAATGACTGACCAGACAGTAATCCACTTAATAAACGAATAGAGGTGCCGGAGTTACCGACATATACATCCTTTTCCGGCGCTTTCAAGCCATGCATACCCACACCATGCACAGTGACTTTGCCTTCGACCGGGCCTTCAATATTGACGCCCATTGCACGAAAAGCCGCCAATGTTGCCAGCGCATCCTCGCCTTCCAGAAACCCGGTGACCTCGGTTATGCCTTCAGCCAATGAACCCAGCATGATTGACCGGTGTGAGATGGATTTATCTCCAGGCACACGAAAACTGCCTGTCAGATTGCCACCGGCCTGTACCACAAATTTACGATCTTGTTGCCCGCTCACGCTGTTGTTCACTCCCATTTACACTTCGCTATTATCTTTCAGAGTTGGATCGGCAAAACGGCTATCTCTGGCCCGTTTTGCCCGGCCAAAGACATCAATAAGAAAATCACCATCATCTTGCCGAATCGCCTGTTCGATTTGATCGAGGCCGCTACGATATTGTTGTAATAATTCTAGAATTGCGTTGCGATTGCCAAGGCATATGTCACGCCACATCACTGCATCACTTGATGCAATACGAGAAAAATCTCGGAAACCGCCAGCGGCATAACGTAATACTTCATCACAATCTTCGCGTTTCGCTAACATGCCCACCAGATTAAAGGCTAAAACATGCGGTAAATGACTGGTGGCGGCCAGCACCACATCATGGTGCTCAACCTCCATATCAAAAACATCTGCACCGGTTTGCTGCCACATTTGACGCACTTGTTCGAGCGCGCTTTTGTCTGTTTCAGCGACCGGAGTTAATACCACGCGATGCTGCTGATATAGCTCTGCAAAAGCCGCTGAAGGTCCGCTCTTTTCGGTACCGGCAATCGGATGCCCTGGCACAAATCGGTCGAACTTATTGCCTAAAGCCTCTCGGGCTGCATCTACAATTTGCTGTTTGGCACTACCGCCATCAGTGACAATCGCCTGTGGTTTGAGATGTGCAGCGATTTGTTCAAACACTGCCTGCATCGCACCCATCGGCACAGCGACAAACACTATGTCGGCATCGGTAACAGCCTCAGCCAATGATGCGGCGGCATTATCAATAATACCTAATGCCAAAGCTTCATCACGCGCAGCCTGTGAACGCGAAAAACCTGTGACCTTTTCAACCAGTCCAGCTTTTTTTAATGCCAGCGCCAGAGAGCCACCAATCAGGCCTACTCCAATAATAGATAAATGCTTAATCATTAAGACTCTGACAGACTGTTAGCTAGCGCTTCAAGGCAACGCTGATTTTCTTTTGCCAGACCAATACTGATACGTAAATGGTTTGGCAGACCATAACCTGCAACTGGTCTGACAATAACGCCTTGTTGCAACAACTTTTCATAAATTTCAGCTGCATTGGTTTTCACATCAACACAGATAAAATTGGCTTTTGAAGGAATGTAATTCAATCCCATTGCATTAAAGCCATCAATATATTGCTGCATGCCTTCGTTATTAACCTGCTTGGCACGTTGCAGATAATCTTCATCACCCAGAGCAGCAATCGCTGCACACATTGCCAAGTGATTGACATTAAATGGCTGACGCAAACGATTTAATAAATCGGCAATCTCTGGACTGGATAAAGCAAAACCAACTCGTAAACCGGCCAGACCATAGGCTTTGGAAAAGGTGCGACAAATAATCAGATTGGGAAATTCAGCTAACCAGTCAACACTGTTTATATTTTGATCGCCATATTCAACATAGGCTTCATCGAGCACTACTATCACGTTATCCGGCACAGCCTGCAAAAACGCATGAACTTCCTGTGCCGGTATATAAGTACCGGTTGGGTTATTCGGGTTGGCAATAAAAATCAGCTTGGTATTTGCATTAATCGCCTGCTGCATGGCCGGTAAATCATGGCCATAATTCTTGGCAGGCACCTCTACCAATTTGGCACCAATCGCTTGTGCGACCAATGAGTACACCGCAAAAGCGTGTTGAGCAAACATGACTTCGTCAGCAGGTGAAGCAAAACAACGAGCGATAAGCTCCAACACATCGTTAGATCCATTACCCAAGGTAATCTGCTTGGCATCAACCTGAAACTTTTCGGATAGGGCTAATTTTAATGAATATCCATTACCGTCCGGGTAACGAGTCAGGTCTCGAGTTGCCAATGCAATTGCAGCTTGTGCGGCCTGGGAAGGTCCGATTGGACTTTCATTTGAAGCCAGTTTAATAACATCCCTTACGCCATATTGACGCTGCAATTCCTCTATCGGTTTTCCCGGCACATAGGGCTGCAAACCGGCAATACTTTCTACCGCTAAATCACACAGATTCATTTTTGCTCCGCTGGTTTTCTAAAACTATCCAAGATCAGCAACACCGCGCCGACACAAATGGCGGCATCTGCGATATTAAATGCCGGCCAGTGATAACTGCCAACATAGACGTCAATAAAATCGACCACATACCCATAAATAAAGCGATCGATAACATTGCCAATAGCGCCACCGATAATCAGTGAGATCGCAATGGCTTCAAGCTTGGCCTGTGACTTCAGTCGAGACAACCAGATAATCAACACAATTGAAACAGTGACCGCCAAAACGATAAAAAACCAGCGCTGCCAACCTCCGGCTCCTGCAAGAAAACTGAAGGCTGCACCACTATTATGAGCCAGAGTAAAATTGAAATACGGCATTACCGCCACGGTTTGATAGAGATCCAACCAATTGGACATAATCACTTTTGTCAGTTGATCTAACGCAATGATCAACGCACTTACCCATAACCACTTCAACATTGTTTTTGCCTCAAGCAAAACGGCGGTTTTCGCCGTTGCCTTCAATATTTTCAACACAGCGACCACACAGCTCTGGATGATCGGCATGACTTCCAACATCTTCCGTCTGATGCCAGCAGCGCTCACAACGTGCATTGGTCGAAGCATGAATATCCACGGCAAGCCCACTCAAACCAGTTTGAATTGCCGTGGCAGATTTATCCGCGAATGAAAAATATTTTGCTGATGATGTGATTAAGACAAATTTCAGTTCATCGCCAGCTTTATTCAATATCGTCAGCAACGGTTCATCAGCGTACAAAGCTACATCGGCAGTTAAACCACCTTTTACTTCGCCTTGATTACGTTTATTTTCCAGTTCTTTGGCAACCGCATCTCTCACGGCAAATAATTGCTGCCAGTCTAAGGCTGATAACGCACTATCAGCTGATAAGGGTGCCAAATGCTGATACCAGTTATTCAATAACACTGAGTTATTCCGCTTGCCCGGAATAAATTCCCATAACTCATCCGCGGTAAAACTTAAAATCGGTGCAATCCAGCGAGTTAAGGCTTCCAGAATATGGAACATTGCCGTTTGTGACGAACGACGTCCAAGACTGTCCGTTGGCATTGTGTATTGACGATCCTTGGTGATATCCAGATAAGCACTGCCCAGCTCATTGGCACAGAAGTTATGCACTTTCTGATAAATCAAATGGAACTGATAACTTTCATAGGCCGCCAGGATTTCCAGCTGCAAATGATATGCGCGATCCAAAACCCAACGATCTAACGGTAACAATTCATCGGTAGCCACCAGATTGCTTGCAGGGTCAAAATCATTCAGATTCGATAATAAATAACGTGCAGTATTACGAATACGTCGATAAGAGTCGGCGGTGCGTTTGAGGATTTCATCCGACACACTCATTTCAGCACTGTAATCGGTAGCTGCTACCCACAGACGAATAATGTCCGCACCCAGGTTATTCACCACTTTTTGCGGTGAAACCGTGTTGCCCTTGGATTTGGACATTTTTTTGCCTTCGGCATCCACAGTAAAACCATGAGTCAATACAGACTTGTAGGGTGCTTTGCCAGTAGTGGCAACCGAGGTCAATAAGGATGACTGAAACCAGCCACGGTGTTGATCACTGCCTTCCAGATAGAGATCAGCAGGACGTTGCAAACCGTCACGACGGGTTAACACACAGGCATGCGACACACCGGAATCAAACCAGACATCCAGTGTATCGGTAACTTTGAAATAATTGTCGGCATCGGCACCAATCAGGTCGCTGGCGTCCATATCAAACCAGGCATCAATGCCTTTTTGTTCAACAGCTAATGCCACTTTTTCGATCAGTGCTTTCGAGTCAGGATGTAATTCCCCGCTTTGTTGATGCACAAATAACGGGATCGGCACGCCCCAGGTACGCTGACGGGAGATACACCAGTCCGGACGACCTGTCACCATATTTTCAATACGTTTTTGGCCCCAATCCGGCATCCATTTGGTTGCTGCAATTGCCTGCATTGCCTGATCGCGCAGACCATTCTGCTCCATGCTGACAAACCATTGAGGTGTGGCGCGGAAAATGATCGGCGTTTTATGCCGCCAGCAATGCGGATAGCTGTGACGGATATCCACATGACATAACAAGGCATTCTTTTCTTTTAATAATTCGATGACCAGCGGATTGGCTTTAAATACCGATTCACCAGCAAATACCGGGGTGTCAGGTAAAAACACACCGTTACCACCGACCGGATTATCAACTTCAAGTTTATATTTAAGACCAACGATATAGTCATCCTGACCATGACCCGGAGCGGTATGTACTGCGCCAGTACCGGCATCAGTGGTGACATGATCGCCTAAGATGACTGGCACTTTACGATCGTAAAACGGGTGCTGAAGTAGTAAACCTTCAAGCGCGGCGCCCTTACAGCGGGCAATGACGTCACCGGTTAATTGATAACGTTCCAGAGCTTTTTCATAAAGCGCTTCTGCCAACACCAAACGCTCAGCCGCACATTGCACCACGACATACTCTAAATCTGGGTGCACACAGACGGCCTGATTAGCGGGCAATGTCCATGGTGTGGTAGTCCAGATAGCGATGCCGACCGGGCCAGTCCCGTTATTCGGGCAGGCATTATCAAATGCAGCAACATCCACCAGTTGAAAACGTACATCAATCGCCGGTGAGGTTTTATCTTCATATTCGACTTCGGCTTCGGCCAACGCAGATCCACAATCCACACACCAATGCACCGGTTTTACACCTTTGTGCAGATGTCCGTTTTCAATGATTTCACCCAAAGTGCGGATAATGTCAGCTTCAAACTGAAAATCCATTGTCAGATAAGGGTTATCCCAATCAGCCAATACACCCAGACGTTTGAAATCTTCACGCTGTCCATCAACCTGTTTGGCTGCATATTCACGACAAGCCTGACGAAACTCTGCCGGGCTCACTTTACGCCCGGTTTGCCAACTTTTTTCTCGACATTTAATTCGATAGGCAGCCCATGGCAATCCCAGCCGGGAACATACGGTGTGTCAAAGCCACTAAGCGTTTTAGACTTGAGAATAATATCTTTGAGAATTTTATTGACGGCATGACCAATATGGATATCACCATTGGCATACGGAGGGCCATCGTGCAGAATGAATTTCGGTTTACCCTGATTGGTTTCCCGCAACTGCCGGTAAAGGTCTTGCTCCTGCCAACGCTTTAAAATCACGGGTTCGCGAGTAGGCAGTCCCGCTTTCATCGGAAACTCAGTCGCAGGAAGATTTAAAGTGTGTTTGTAGTCGGCCACAAAACGTCTCGTTGTCGTCAAATAATAAAGCGCTCGATTATACGGGTTTTTCGCGCCGACCTAAATCACTGAAAACAGTTTGTTTTGGCTTTGGCTGATGCTAGGGCCTGATTTCCAGTAAAATGCTCAACCAATATCCATTATGTAAATTCAAGAGCACCAAATTCGATGACTGCAACGGAAAAAGTGATCATTAAAGGCATCACTGAAGACGGCGATAAATTCCGTCCCAGCGATTGGGCGGAAAGATTGTGCGGTGCAGTGGCCAGCTATGGGCCGGGTAGGCGGATTATCTTTCATCCCAACGTTAAATTGGCCTCATTGGAAGGCACGAAATGTGTGGTGATTGATGCTCAGCTTGAAGATGATGATGTGATGCTTTTCGAGTTCCTACTGGAATTCGCCAAGGATAATCGACTACAAGTTGAAAGAATGGATAAGTTACCCGAGTCTTAAGCCCTAGGGCTTGTTGATCTTTCATATCCACCACTGCTGGAGGCTATTTTTGTGTCCGACAAGGCGGAAAGAACGCCGTGCAGCTTTCCTAAATAAGTGATTGACAAATGAGTCTGGAACTCATTTGAACAGCTTAGCTGGCCGCGAAGCGTTGAAATACAGGGATGTATTTCATACAACGCAGGCGGGCGCAAAAATAGTCCCAGCCCTTTGGGTTGTGCCTGAAAAAGCGCCACTTATGTCCAGGGATGGACTGTATGCCGGCGCGCCAAGGAGGCGCGCGCCGGTCTGTGTTACTCGTCACTTATTTAGAACAACTAAAAGGCGCTCCTCGTGCCTTGATTGACGCTTTTTCAGCTAACAACAGAGGCGGAGATGAAAGATCAACAAGCCCTACTCTTCATGCTCGGCATCTGGCCAGTTTTGAATATAGTTTTTAAGTAGTTTATTTTCGAATTTGGCTTTTTTCAGCAGCTCTTCCACCACATCGGTAATCGATAGCATGCCTTCTAACCGGCCTTTGTAAACCACTGGTAAATGGCGGATATTATGTTCCACCATCATATTCATCACCTCTTCCAGCGTATTATCAGGATCACAGGTGTAAGGATTTGGTGTCATCGCATCAGCGGCCGTCTTCGGCTCCCACATCGCATGTTTTTTGTGTAACACGCTAAGTAAATCACGCTCTGACAGAATACCCACCAGAGCGCCATTTTCCGTAACCACCAATGACCCGATACGATGTTCCATCATTAAATGGACTGCTTTATCCAAGGAGTCTTTCGGTGTCAGGCCGATAACCGGCTTACCTTTATTTTTGGTAATGAGTCTGACTTTCATCTCTCTCTCCGGCAACGATTAGAAATTCATTCTGCTTGAGAAGTCCGTTCGCTGGCAAGCCTTATTAGAGATGTTCGCGAGTTGACCGGAAATCAATATCTGGCCAGCGTTCCATAGTTAACTCCAAATTGACGCGGGTTGGAGCAATGTATGTGAGGTTATCCGCACCGTCCAAGGCCAGATTCATTGAGGTTTTACGCTTGAATTCCTCCAGCATTTTCACATCATCACAATACACCCAACGTGCCGTATTGACCTGAACCGGCTCATAAGCACATTCCACCCCGTACTCACCTTTCAAACGATGTACAACTACATCAAACTGCAACACACCGACCGCCCCCAGGATTAAGTCATTGTTATCCAGTGGACGGAATAACTGTGTGGCACCCTCTTCACTAAGCTGTTGCAGACCTTTTAACAGGGCCTTGTTTTTCAGAGGATCTTTCAAACGCACCCGACGAAATAATTCCGGTGCAAAGTATGGAATACCAGTGAACTGCAAATCTTCACCTTGAGTAAAGGTATCGCCAATTTGAATGGTGCCGTGATTATGTAAGCCGAGAATATCGCCAGGCCAGGCTTCTTCTGCCTGTTCACGTTCCGCTGCCATAAAGGTGACTGCATTCGCAATGGTGACGTCCTTGCCAATACGAGTCTGGCGTAATTTCATACCTTTGGTGTAATGACCACTGCAAACGCGCATAAAAGCAATACGATCCCGATGCTTTGGATCCATATTGGCTTGAATTTTAAACACAAAACCGCTGAAATTATCTTCATCGGCCGCAACATCACGGGTTTTAGTTTCACGTGGTTGCGGTGCTGGCGCGTATTCAACATAGGCATCCATCAATTCGGTCACGCCAAAGTTATTCATCGCGGAACCGAAAAACACCGGGGTCATTTGTCCAGATAAAAAGGCATCCAAATCAAATTGATCGCTGGCTCCGCGTACCAAATCGATTTCTTCACGTAATTCTTCGGCCATTGAGCCAAACAACTCATCCAGCCGTGGATTATCCAAGCCTTGTATCAATTCGCCCGCTTCTTTGCCGCCATGCGCCTCGAACAAACGAACATTATCGTGATAAAGATGAAAAATACCTTTAAAGCCTTTGCCCATACCGATTGGCCAAGTGATTGGCGCACAACGAATATTCAGAATATTTTCAACTTCACTGAGCAAATCCAGTGGATCTCGCCCTTCACGATCCAGTTTATTAATGAAGGTCAGAATAGGCGTATCGCGTAACCGACAGACTTCCATTAATTTAATGGTACGTTCTTCAACACCTTTGGCACTGTCAATGACCATTAATGCCGAATCCACAGCGGTCAACGTACGGTAAGTATCTTCCGAGAAGTCAGCATGGCCGGGGGTATCCAGCAAATTAACGATGCGATCTTTATAGGGAAACTGCATGACCGAAGAAGTGACCGAAATGCCCCGCTCCTTTTCCATTTCCATCCAGTCAGAGGTCGCATGTTTATCCGTTTTACGGGATTTGACACTACCGGCCATCTGAATCGCGCCGCCGAATAATAAGAGTTTTTCAGTCAACGTAGTTTTACCCGCATCAGGATGCGAAATAATGGCAAAGGTACGGCGTTTAGAGACTTGTTTCTGTAACAGGCTTTCGGACATATTGACTCAGTTTAAAATATGGATTGGCCAATCGGCATGGCAGCACGGGCAATAAACCGCGTATTTTGGATGAAAATCAGGATGCAGACAATTCGGTGCTTGCGGCTTCCACTCGATTACGCCCAGATTGTTTGGCTCGATACATCGCCTGATCAGCTCGTTCGAACAAACGTCGACGACTTTCCTTGCCAGGTATAGCTTCGGCAACCCCAATGCTTACAGTGATCTTGCCAACAGTTTTGAATTCAACCGTTTCGATATGTTGTCGTAAACGTTCGGCTAATGCTATCGCTTCTTCAAGCGAATTGTGCGAGGCCAAAACAATAAATTCTTCACCACCCCAGCGGCCTAAATTGTCACTTATCCGCAGTTTTGATTGTACTTCTTCAGCAAGTCTGGTTAACACCTGATCGCCCACATCATGGCCATAAGTATCATTAACTGATTTAAAACGATCCACATCAAACAGCAAAATCGAGCAAGGATGTCCATAACGTTCTGCTGCGGCTAGCTCGGCATCAATGGCCAATTCCATTCGATAGCGGTTCCAGATTTTGGTCAATGTATCGGTATGAGCAATCTCTTTAAGCTGTTTGTTCGCCCGTTGTAATTCAGTATTCAACCGACTGATTTGGTGAACGGTAATTGCTACCGCTAAATCTTCGGCCAGATCCTGCGCCGCATGCTGTTCCTTTACTGACCAACGGGGTGCTTCGGTATCAATAGTTTCTACCCAAATTTCGTAACCACGTTCTTCAACTCGATGCAGCGGGTTTGAGGTCTCGGCCTCTATAATTTGTTTTTTGCCTACCCAACTAAATTGTACTTTTTTAGCATTGCGGAATAACAATAGCCATCCGGATTGATTCTGCTCAATGGGTAAAGGTACGGCCAATAAGCCAGCACGACTGCGCAGATTAACCAGTTTATCCAATGGACTGTTTGATAGTTGATCACAAGCCCAGCAAACCTTATTCCCATTGTGTTCAGAAAGCCACTTGCCCACAATATCCAGCTCATAACTATCGAGCGTTTCGCCGGTGCAACTCACTTGATCATGATATAGCAAGGCAATACCGCTGCAATTGAACAACTGCATCCAGTTTTTGCCATATTTCTCAAGTAAGGCTTTTGGTTGAACCACTTTGTCACGTTCCGTTGATAGCAATTCACGACTATCTAACACCTGCTGCAAAAACGTTGCTTGTTGCCTGGCTTGTAATAAAAACATTCTTTGTGTTGCCATCTGCACCAAATTAAAAGCTGCATCGCGCTCTGCTGCAGACACCTCAACAGCTGTAAAGTGATGACAAGTAAGAATTCCCCAAAGTTGTTGCTCACCCGCAATCGCTATGCTCAATGAAGCAGCGACTTTTATCTCACGTAAATAGCGTTGGTGATGAGGTGATAATGCACGCAGCATTCCCGCGGTTAAATCTAACTGCGGCAGGTCAAGATCAGCTGAAGTTGGTGTTAAAGGCACTATTTGCGCATTGACATCCGGTATATTGCGTAGCGGTTGAATAACATAACGGTTTCTGACTTGAGCAGGAATATCGCTGGCTGGGAATCGATAATTCAATAAACTTCGAGATGGATTACGGCAGACTTCGGCAATAGCTGTACGATTCCAATGCGAATCAAATTGACATAACAAGACACGATCATAACCAGTAACAGCTTGTATGCTCTGTACTAACATTTGCTGCAACAATTCAATCTGCTGAACCTGTGCCAAACGACTCAACCATTCATTAACGATTGGCATTAGACGCTGTTCGCCAGATCGGGAAAGTGGTTCAAATTCAATAATAATTGAATCGTCACTGCGATATGCCATCACATAAAAGCGTTGATAAGTTCCAAGCACCTGACGATTGATGATCAATGCAGCTGATAAACGTAAGTTGTTACTTAGAGACTGTTTTATGCGCTGTTGTAATTTGCTGCCAAGAATATCCTTTGGTGCAGATGTCAGTGCCTTGTCTATGGATATACCCAGCTTTTCCTGCAAATTTGCACTGACTTGCAAAACTTCCTGTAAAAGACTGTCAAAACGAATAAGACAACCAAAGGATTGGATTCCATCAATCCGAATATCTGATACAGATTGCCCTTCTATAGAAGTAGCCAATGAATAATTCCAATAATTAATAAAGCACAGAATTGATGCTGAAATTGTAGTCTTAAAAAACTAAAAAAGCTGAAGTTCATTCAAATGCTTTATCAGCACACTTGATGCATCTTGTGACCGTCAAATCGAAATTTAATTGGGCTTCACTGATGGGTTGATTACAAAAATAACAAAAGCCAAAATCATCGTGCTCGATTCGTCTCAATGCACCATCAATAGCCTGCAGTTGAGCTTGTTTGTATTTAATGGCTTCTTGTTTTTTAATTTGTAAATGAAAAGATAAGACATCCAGCTGTGCAGGTTGGATTTCCACCAGCCTGGTGTTATCCACGTCATTATCGGTTAACAACACCAATTTAAGTTCTAGCAATTTCTGCCGGTAGTTTTCCAACTGCACAATATTCATTTGATTCAAACGTAATTTCCTGATTAGCGAAGCAATAGCAGTGGAATATCGCTCATTCGCACCATTTTGGCAGTGTTACTGCGACCAGAAATTGACGGATACGTGAATGGCCATACGCACCCATTACCATCAAATCAATAGCGTTTTTACGTTGATAATCATGAAGCGCCGGTTGCACTGCACCTTGTAATAACGCAGTAGTGACTTCGAAGCCCGCATCAATAAGTTGTTGCTTTGCATTGTCCAACTGAGCTTGATGATTAGAATCATCTTCAGCGACCATAACGATATGGCATTCCAAACCTTTCAGCAGATCGCTAACAGCAACTTTTTCCAAGGCTTTGGTGGCTGTTGCACTGCCATCAAAAGCAATCATAAAGCGTTGCGGAACATTAAATTCCGGCAAGGTAATCAGAATGGGTTTAGTCAACGCACGAATCACATTTTCCAGATGACTACCCAAACTATGGGTTTCATTTTCATGAGCTTGTCCCTGACGACCTAACACCAAAACACGGGTGTCATCCTGCATATCGGACAAGGTTTCCATCAAACCACCATGACGTTGATGCGTGGTCACCTCAACGGCGCCATGTTGTTGGGCTAATGAACTGGCGTCATGCAAAATGTTTTTGCCATGTTCCAATGCCAGACGACTGCGTTTTTCATCCAGCTCAACCAGCTCTTTCAGCAAGTTTTCACGACTGCCCAAGCCGATATTGCCTGACAGATTTTTACTGTTTTCAGGTTTGGGATATTCGGTTTTATCCAACACATGCAATAAATCAAGTGGTGCTTTTAATTTGTAACTTGCCCAAGCGGCAGCTTTACAGACTGCTGGCGACGTTATCGAACCATCAATACAGGCTATTATTTTTGTCATCTCTCTCAATCCTCTATTTATTAGTGACCGGCGAGCATTTTTTCGACTTCTTCCGGCTTATCGTGCACACCAAATCTGTCAACAATAGTTGCTGTGGCAGCATTCATGCCCACCAGTTCAACCTCAGTACCTTCTCGGCGGAATTTGAGTACGACTTTGTCCAGTGCAGAAACGGAGGTGATATCCCAAAAATGGGCATAACTCAAATCAATTTCGACTTTTTCTAGCGCTTCTTTAAAATCAAATGCTGCAGCAAACTTATCTGCTGAGGCAAAGAAGATCTGACCTCTGACTTCATAATGACGTTTAGTATCGTTTTCGCTAAGGTCACTTTTCACCACCATAAAGTGCGCCACTTTATTGGCAAAGAACAAGGCTGCCAGCAGTACGCCAACAAATACACCTAAAGCGAGATTATGGGTAAACACCACGACCAGTACGGTCATGACCATGACGATGTTGGTCGACAAAGGATGTTTTTTCAGATCACGAATTGATGTCCATGAAAAGGTTCCAATCGATACCATGATCATTACAGCAACCAAAGCAGCCATTGGAATCTGTACTAGCAGATCATCCAAAACCAATACCATAAACAACAGGAACAAGCCGGCTGTCATGGTAGATAAACGTCCACGCCCACCGGATTTAATGTTGATAATCGATTGACCAATCATTGCACACCCCGCCATACCGCCCAGTAAACCTGAACCAATATTGGCAACGCCCTGACCTTTACATTCACGGTTTTTGTCGCTTGATGTATCGGTTAAATCATCGACGATAGTTGCTGTCATCATCGATTCCAACAAGCCTACTACTGACAAAGCCATGGCATACGGAAAAATGATCGCTAAGGTTTCAAACTTTAACGGTACATCTGGCCACAAGAATATCGGTAAGGTATCCGGCAAATCACCCATATCACCAACGGTTCGAATATCGATATTGAATACGACTGCAACTACGGTCAGCACAATGATAGTGACTAGTGGTGATGGCAATAAACGACCAATTGTTGGGATATAAGGGAATAGATAGATGATACCCAAGCCCGCAGCCGTCATAGCATAAACATGCCAGGTAACATTGGTTAGTTCGGGTAATTGCGCCATAAAAATCAATATAGCTAATGCGTTAACAAAGCCCGTCACGACTGAGCGTGAAACGAAACGCATCAGATTTCCCAGCTTTAAATAACCCATCACAATCTGAATAACACCGGTGAGTAATGTTGCTGCTAGCAGGTATTCCAGACCATGCTCTTTAACCAGCGTGACCATTAAAACTGCCATGGCTGCAGTAGCCGCTGAGATCATGCCAGGGCGACCACCAACGATTGAGATAATCACCGCGATACAGAATGAGGCATATAAACCAACTTTCGGATCGACGCCGGCGATGATTGAAAAAGCAATGGCTTCGGGAATAAGCGCCAAGGCCACAACAATACCGGCGATCAAATCGCCACGGATATTGGAAAACCAGTCTCGTTTAAGGTTTTGCAACATTAATCAGCTTCCTGTGTTCAAAAGATTTTTTCAGATAAAAATTATTGCCAAGCGGAGTGACATTTTGATGTCGACTGCATTCTTTTAACGGTGGCGATAACCAGCACAACCGCATTGTTGGCGGGGACGATGTGTTAAACATCAAGGACCAGATTAAGTCCTGAGGGAAGTGATACGCTAGGGTGGATTAGACTTCACGTTGATAATTGGGCTTATTCGGAAAACCGGCCAATATACAGTAATTTGCTTTGTGCTCAAAACTTTGCCGGAAAGTTCCCCACTAAAATAGTGTTTAGATGTACCGGATTTTATAACTGTTTGAATGCTACAATCAGCCCCCTGAAATCTGCTGCGGAGCATTGTGTGGAAAGCTATTACCTATTAGTCGATTGGTTAGAAAACCATCCTCATCTCTACACTGTAGTTGGCCTTTTCTTGCTGGTCCTTATTGCCTGGATAGCAAACTGGTTGGTTAAACGTATTCTGGTTCGTGGTGTCTACCGCATTCTGAAAACCAGTCAATTAGGTCGTTATTCATCTTTGGCGGACTCCCCGTTTATCAGACGGATGGCCAATATTGTTCCAGCGATTATTTTGTCGACTGGAATTGTTGTTATCCCGAACATTTCTGAAACCGCTGTCACAGTGGTGCAAAACGTTACCTCTGCTTTTATCGTGCTGACTATCGCCTTAGGTCTTGGCAGTCTGCTGACGATTGTCAACGACGCCTACAGCAAGCGCCCAGATGCACATCTGAAACCGATTAAAGGTTATATCCAGGTTCTTAAAATCGCCATATTTGCGATTGCCACAATATTGATCATCGCTTCATTAATTGACCGCTCACCACTGATTTTATTGTCAGGGCTGGGTGCGATGGCTGCGGTATTGTTATTGATTTTTCAGGACACTTTGCTGTCACTGGTAGCCAGCGTGCAAATCAATTCCAATGATTTGATTCGTGTCGGTGACTGGATTGAAATGACGCCACTCAATGCCGACGGTGATGTTATAGATATTGCATTGCATACGGTGAAAGTGCAGAACTGGGATAAAACCATTAGTGTTATTCCCACCAAACGCTTTCTTACCGATCCGTTTAAAAACTGGCGCGGCATGCAGGAATCTGGTGGACGACGCATCAAACGCAGCATTTTGATTGATCAGCAAAGTATTCATTTTTTATCGGATGATGAGCGTAAGAAACTGCATCGTTTCAGTCTGATGGATAATTATTTGCAGCAAAAACAAAAAGATATTGATGAGTGGAACCAACAACTGGCTGAATGGGGCAAGGAACCGGTTAATACTCGGCGCATCACCAATATTGGTAGCTTCCGGGCATATGTGAATAATTATCTGAAAAATCATCCAAGTATTCATCAGAGTTACACTTTGATGTCACGCCAACTTGAACCAACCGCCAATGGCCTGCCTTTAGAGATTTATTGTTTTACCAATACCACCAACTGGATTGAATACGAGGGCATTGCGTCAGATATCTTTGATCATATGCTAGCCATATTGCCAGAGTTTGGTTTACGAGTATTTCAACAACCTAATGGTTTTGATATGCGTGAATTAAGACCGCAATCCTTGCCAAAGCAAGATCCTGAAATAAGTCCGGCATTAGGTGATACACCAGAAAAAGCACCGTAATATCCTGATAATGTAACCCTCTCTTTGCTAAATCAAAGGAAGTTGATTGACTGCAAAAATGGATAAACAACCCGCTATCAATACCCACAATGTGGCACAGCTTATTTTGTTATTAGCCGGGTTAACAGCTATCGCACCACTTGCGATTGATGCCTATTTGCCCGCTATGCCACAAATGGCAGCCGAATTTGCCGTCAGTATTCATGCGATTGAATTATCACTCAGTTTGTTTCTGGCGGGTTTTGCTGTCGGTCAGTTGGCGGGTGGTCCACTATCAGATCACTTTGGCCGCAGACGCATCATCTTTATCGGCCTGACTTTATTTTGCATTGCCAGCATGGGCATCGTGCTTAGTCATACTCTGCATGGCTTATGGCTGTGGCGAATTATTCAGGCGATAGGTGGCGGCATGGCGATCGTCAATTCCTCAGCCGTGATCCGCGATATCAGCAGTGGTCGAGATAGCGCACGCTATTTATCACATATGGCGATTATCATGATGATTGCGCCGCTACTTGCTCCGCTTATTGGCATGATTTGTCTGCATATTGCCGGCTGGCATTCCATTTTCATTGTGTTGTTTGTCTATGCATTATTAATCGGGCTGCTGCTCTATCGCCTATTGCCGGAAACCCGCATTCAGCCTACCCAGACCACCTCCGCACTGCGCCGCTATATCGAAGTTTTAACGCATCGTAAAGCTTTGGCCTATCTAGCGGCGCAAAGTTTTACCTATGGCGGTTTGTTCAGTTTTATAACCGCCTCACCTTCTGTTTATATGGTGTATTTTGGTGTCTCGGCTTCCGTGTATCCACTGTTATTCGGCGTCAATGTATTAATGATGATTGTGGTTAACCGTATTAATGTCCGGCTGTTACATTTCTACGACCCGCCGTGTTTATTGAGACTCGGGCAAATTCTGCAAGTCATTATCGGCGTAATAATGTTGCTGTATATCCTGATTATCCCCGCCCCAGCTTTGAGTCTGATTGTTGCCGGCATCATGATATTTATTGGTTGTCAGGCACTGATTGTGTCAAATGCCGTGGCCAGTACTGTGGAGTTTTTCCCGCGTAGTAGTGCCACCGCTACCGCAGTGCTGGGTTCGTTTGGCTTTTTATCCGGTGCAGCCAGCGGATTACTGGTAAGTTCTTTGGGAGATGGCAGCCTCTGGCCGATGATTAGCGTGATGAGCGGATGTGCCATCGCTGGCTTGGTTATCAAAACCCTGATTTTACGCAGTTGCCGAGTTAATCCAACAGAAAAGAACGACTGTTAACCTTGCATTAACCCTCAGACCATTAAATTGGCGTTCACATTGACACCCATTTCATAGGGAGCGCGATATCAGGTGAACGTTATCAACCCGGAACGATATCTAAAAAAACTGTTTTTATTGCCATTGCTTTTATTGACAGCATGCAGCATCACTTCAGAACAACCGAATTACGACACATTGATCTCCACCGAACAGCAACAGGTAACGGAGTGGCAGAATCTGCCGCAACAGACTGAGGTCGCTTATCTGAATGATTTGGTTGATAGCGATATGTTCGAAGAACTGTTGCAAGTCGCCATGCAATCCAATCCTGGCTTGCAACAAACATTATTGACCCTGCAAATTCGCCAATCTCAATTAATCCAGGTCTCTGGCGAGAAACGCCCTTTTGTCAGTGCCGGTCTATCCGCGCTCAACAGCAGTGACAGTGATGCCAGTTTCGGTGCAAATGTCAGTGTCAGCTGGCAAGCCGATTTATGGGGCAAACTGGCTGACAATGAACGTGCTGCCAATCTTGATATCACCGAACAAAACCTTTTGTATCAGTCAGCACGGGACACTTTAGCCGCCGAAGTTATGCGAGTCTGGTTAACATTGATTGCACAGCAACGGGCGATTGATATTGAACAGCAGCGTCTGAACAGCCTGCAGCAAACTGAAAGCTTTATTCTGCAACGCTACCGCCAGGGTTTAGGCACATTGGAAGATTTAGACAGTGCTCGCAGCTCAGTGGCCACTTCTGCTGCCAATATTGAAGCGTTAACTGAAAATTACCGTCAACAAACTATTCAACTGAAAACTCTGGTTGGCCAGGTCAATAACCCGGCATTTTCGCTGCCCACTGAGTACCCCGAAGTTGTTATTCCAGCAATTGATTTACCTGAACAAACCTTAAATCGCCGTCCTGATCTGTTAGCCGCCTACGCTGCAATAGAAGCTGCCAGTGCTCGAACCGATGTCGCTTATAAAGATTTGTTACCCAGCCTTAATCTGCAAGCAGTATTAGAAGATATCGGCAGCTCTCCCCGGGCAAGTTTATTTACTGCCCCAGTGTGGAGTTTATTAGGACAATTAACGGCACCGCTATATCAAGGCGGGCAACTAAGGGCTGAAGCCGAAATTCGCGAACTGGAAACAGCATTCAGTTATCAACAATATCGCGATACCTTATTAAATGCGGTAACAGAAATCGAACAGGCATTAAGCCAGGAACAGGCTTTGATCAAACGCCAGCAACATATTGAAACGGCGCTAGCCAGTGCTGAAAACAATCTACGTCAATATCAGGCAAATTATCGCAGTGGTTTGCGAACCATACTGGATCTGTTGATCGTGCAGCAGCAAACCTTTGATCTACGCTCACAACTGGACGACCTTATTTATCAACGGCTGTTAAATCGAATTTCACTGGGATTGGCACTGGGGCTGGAGGCTAGAGCATGACTAAAAGAGTTCAATGGTTAGTATTTCTAGGAGCTTTACTGGCCTTTGTCGCTATTTATATGTTCACTCAGAATCAGATTGAACGCTATGCCAACCGTCCACTACCAGTGCGAGAAGTACCGCAAATACGTCCTGAAGTCTCGGTGATAACGGTTATGCCGGGAACCTATCAGTCCCAAGTCAGCGCTTATGGCGCCACTCAGCCGCATTACCATATCACTCTGGCGGCGCAGGTCGCCGGACAAGTCGAACAATTATCTCCCCGCTTTGAAACCGGTTTCCGGTTGAAAAAAGGTGACGAAATGCTGCGACTGGAAAACAGTGACTATCGTGCCGCAGTAGCAGCTGCCAAACAGCAACTTGCCGAAGCCAAACTCGTCTATCTGGAAGAAGAGCGTCAGGGTTTACAGGCTCAGGTGGAATGGGCTGCTTCTGGACTTGACGGTGATCCGGATTCGGATTTGGTATTACGCGTTCCCCAATTAGCCAGTGCAGCAGCCAGTGTAACTAATGCCGAAGCATTATTAGCCAGTGCTGAAAAAGATTTACAGCAGAGCATTATTCGCTCGCCTTTTGATGCATTGGTCATAACCCGCGATGTGTCCCCCGGCAGTTATCTACAGACGGGAACCCAAGTAGCCTCTTTGTACAGCACTGATTGGGTTGAAGTAAAAGTCTCGCTGTCGGATCGTGAATGGCAGAGTTTGCCTGAAGCCGAAAGTTTGGTAACCGGTGAATGGCCTGTTGATTTACATGCTGTGGAAGGCGATGCCAGCTGGCAAGGGAAAGTGTTGCGCGTTGAACAACACCTTGATGGCACTACCCGTCAACGTTCATTGATTGTCGGGGTAGATAAACCGCTGGATCAACAACCGGCAATCTACCCCGGTATATTTGTCGAGGTCAGCCTGGGTGGTCGGCAAATGGATAATCTATGGCAAGTACCATTAACCAGCTTAAGCCAACGTGGAGAGATCTGGCATGTGACAGCCGAGCGTAATCTGGCCAAATTCGCTACTTCGCCAGTATTTAGTGATGAGCACTTTATCTACATCGAACCACCTTCATCCTTAATCGACGACCCGCAACAAATCTTATTGCAACCCATCAGTAGCTACGTTGAAGGCATGGCCGTCGCCCCGATTGAGGCGGTAGATTATGAGTAAAAATATCGGTCGCAGCGGCATTATTGGCTGGTTTGCCACCAATCCTGTAGCGGCTAACCTGTTGATGCTACTGGTTATAATCATGGGCTTAATGTCTGTTGGTGATTTACGCAAAGAAGCTTTTCCCAGCAGTGAACCAGACAGCCTGACAATTTCTGTTTCTTATGACAGCGGCTCGGCAAAATTGTCTGAAGAAGGTCTGGCGATCAAAATTGAAGAGCAGCTGGAAGGTATCATTGGTATTAAAACCATTACCAGCGACTCGACTCGCAGCGGCGTCACCGTCACAGTGGAAATGCAACGCGGTTACGATCTCGACACGCTGATGCGTGATGTTAAAGCGCAAGTGGATGCGATATCCACCTTCCCTGCTGAAGCCAAAAATCCGGTGATCAAAAAGGCCGAACGGGAAGAACATGCTATCTGGTTACAACTGTATGGTGATACTGATCGTCATACTTTGCAGCAGCTCGCTGAAACACTCAAAGCAGATCTGTTAACCAAATCCACTATCAATCGGGTCACCATTTCCGGCTGGCTGGATCCAATGATGATGATCGAAATCGACGATGGTCGTTTGCAATCTTACGGACTGTCATTAAGCGATGTCGAAAATGCGATTAATAGCAATTCATCTACCCCGTTAACAGCTGTACTGCGTAATGAAAATGTTTATCTGCAACTGAATGCTTCTGAACAAGCCTATTTAAAACAGGATTTTGCCAGGATCCCACTGTTAACCGACGACAACGGACAGCAGATTTTATTGGGCGATGTGGCCTATATTCTGGACAGCTTTGATGATGATACTTCCATGCTGTCACGGTTTCAGGCCAAAGACAGTATTGGTGTGCAGGTCGTCACCACCGGGCTGGATGATATTGCCGACTCGGTTGCCGATGCTTATCAAATCGTCGAGCAATGGCAAAACAGCAATAAATTGCCTGCTCAAGTGGAACTTGCTACCTGGTATGACCGCAGCACCAGCATCATGGATCGTCTGAACTTATTGATTAAAAATGCTTTGACAGGGATTGTGCTGGTATTTGTCCTGCTGGCTGTTTTTCTAAACCTGACCGTTGCTTTCTGGGTGGCAATGGGACTGCCCTTTGTGTTTCTCGGCACCTTGTTTTTCATGGGCGATTCCTATGCAGGTTTGTCGCTCAACTCCTTTACCACTTTCGGCTTTTTGATGGCTCTCGGCATTATTGTCGATGATGCCGTGGTGGTCGGTGAAAGTATATACAGCGTCCGATCCAAGGAAGGCGATACCTTGCGTAATACCATAAAAGGCACTATGCGAGTAGCCGTGCCGACCTTATTTGGTGTTTTTACTACCGTAATAGCCTTTTATGCGCTGTCACAGATTGAAGGTCGACTTGGCGAACTTTATTCGCAATTTGCCGCGGTGGTGGCTATCGCGTTAATCATGTCAGTGATTGAATCCAAACTGATCTTGCCCGCCCATCTGGCTTATTTGAACACGCATAAAAAGCCTTCACAAAACATACTCGCAACAGGCTGGCGTAAAGTTCAACAAGGTGCAGATGGTGGTTTGCAGTGGTTTGCCGAATATATTTATCAGCCAGCCATTGAGTTTGCTTTGCGGTTTCGTTATGGATTGCTGATGGTATTTATGATGTTGTTTATCATCGTATTTTCCATGCCATTTAACGGCAGCATTCGTATGAGCTTTTTCCCGGCTATTCCTGGAGACACCGTCAGGGCAAATGTGTCGATGCATAAGGATGTCAGTTTTGGCCGCACCCATGAAACCTTGTTAATGATGGAACAAGCAGCCTATGAAACAGATAAATCATTACGTGAAAATACTGATTCAGGAAAGAGTGGAATAGCCAACTTACAATTACTCTCTCAGGCAGATCATAGTGGCGGTGTAACGGTCGAATTAGCTGCCGACTCACCATATGATTTAATCGAATTTCGTCGTGAGTGGGAAAAACGTGTCGGCATGCCTGAAGCCGTCCGTAGTATGCGTATTCAAAGTGGTCGTCAATCTGATGATGCGCTTCGGGTAGAGTTACGTTCCAATGATGATGATGTGCTGACTTTGGCCGGTGCTGAAATGTATAAATTACTGGAAACGATGCCGGGCATTATCGGTTTACAGGATAATTTGCAACCCGGTCAGCCTCAATTACAACTTAAACTCAATCAACAGGGCCGAGCTATGGGACTCAGCACTGATGAGCTGGCTAGGCAAATTCTGCAAGGCTTTGGTGGCCAAGTAGTACAACGTTACCAACGTAATAGCGATGAAATCGAAGTCAAGGTTCGCTATCCAGAAGCAGATCGGCAAAACCCGGCGGACGTATTGAAATCGAGAGTCCGTCTGGATGATGGCACGGTTATTCCATTATCCAGCGTGGCCGATGTCAGCTATGGTTTTACCCGAGACAGCATTACCCGTATCGATGCTAAACGCGCCATCTATCTCTCAGCAGATGTCGATAAAGATCAGCTTTCCGTCACCGAGTTTGTCGCTCAGCTCAGGCGTGATGTTGTGCCACAACTTGAAGGAAAATATCCGGGCCTGACTGTCTATTTTGCCGGTGAAGCCGCTGAGCAGGAAGAAACCCAATCATCGATGTTAAATCTGTTTTTATTAGCGATGTTGGGCATTTATATTCTGCTGGCGATTCCACTGAAATCCTATATCCAACCAGTATTAATAATGACTGCGATACCGTTTGGTATTGTTGGCGCTTTGTTGGGTCATTGGATGAATGATCTTTCTTTGGGCATTTTGTCGCTTAACGGCATCATCGCATTAAGTGGTGTGGTGGTGAATGACAGTCTGCTACTGGTCTCTCGATTTAATGATTTAAAAGAAGAGTACGCCGATGTGAAACAGGCCATATTATTGTCTGCCAGGGATCGTTTACGGGCCGTATTGCTGACCTCCTTTACGACATTTGCCGGGCTGATGCCATTATTGGGTGAAACCTCCAGGCAAGCACAGTTCCTCATTCCTGCAGCAGTATCACTGGCTTACGGCATCATGTTTGCGACGGTCATTACCTTAATATTGATACCGTTGTTGTTGATGATTCAACACGATGTGGCGCAGTATTTTCATCGTGGCAGCAAAGTCGTATTGCCAGCAACTGAACAAGGACCAGCCTGATGATTACAGTATTACTTATTGAAGATGATCTGGATCTGGCACAAACCGTGATGGATTATCTGCAATTGGAAGCCATCAGTTGCGATCATGCGAGTAATGGTGCCGCGGGCCTGAATTTGTTACAGCAGAATCATTATGATGTATTGCTGCTGGATTTAAATCTGCCAAGAATCGATGGTTTGACCGTATGTGAACGTCTGCGAAATGAAGGCTCGAACATTTCGGTATTAATGCTGACAGCGCGCGATCAACTGACTGACAAACAGGCTGGTTTTGCAGCTGGTACCGATGATTATCTGGTGAAACCTTTTGAGTTAAAAGAGCTGGTGATGCGGATCCATGCATTGTCACGCCGACGCAGTGGGCAAACTCAGCTATTGCGCTGTGGCGATTTGCAGATGAATCTTCAGCAACGTCAATTAAGCAGAGCGGATATCAATCTCCACCTATCTCCTACTGGTTGGCGGATTCTGGAATTGTTATTACGTGAATCCCCTAATGTCGTAAGCCGTCAGCGACTTGAGATTGCGGTATGGGGCGAAGAAATACCGGACAGTGACAGTTTAAAGGTGCATCTGCACCATTTACGAAAAACCATTGATGGGGGATTTGAAACCTCGCTGCTTCACACCATTCCAGGCGTTGGCATTGCTATCAGGGATGATAATGAAACGTAAAATAAGTCTTAAACGCCTGGTGACCGTCAGCTTTTTATTGTTTGGCGGTACCATTGTGCTGGGCTATTCATTGTTAAGCGCTCATTTTTTTATTAGGGGTATGGACAATATCGTCACGGGTGGCATGGAAAACGCTGCACTCACCTATATTGCCAATAACAAATCTCTTGCCGAAAACGAATTAGTTGATTTTAGAGGCAGTCAACTTTCAGGAAGATGGGAATCACAACCATTAGAGATTCGTCAGGTATTTTCAAATCCCCCGCAGCGCAGCGGCGAATTAGTCAAACGAGATGATTCAGACTGGTTTAATCGCCCTGACAAAGTCTATTTTGCCTTGAAAGTCGATTTAGCTAACGAATCGGTGTACATCACCAGAACACTTTCTCGTGAAAATGTCTCCAGTTTAATGGGCCGTAATATGGCCGAAAGCATGCGTTTATTAATCGGCGTCAGTGCATTGATCGCATTAACTTTGATGCTAATTACCTGGTTATTAATGCGCAGCATTTCCACGCCGGTTGCTCGACTGAACGAATGGACCCAATCTTTAACGCCAGAAACGCTGTCACAACCAGCACCTGACTTTTTGTATCCAGAACTCAATCAAATGGCAAAACTCATCCAGAACAGCTTGTCATCAGTTCAGCGGAGCCTGGATCGGGAGCATCGATTTCTGCGGTATACCAGTCATGAATTACGTACGCCTATCAGTGTTATTCGCAATAATATTGAGTTGCAACATAAAGTATTACAGCAGACCTCTTCCAGCTTGAACCCAATGCAGAAAGATATTGCCGATCGTATTGATCGAGCCAGTATTACCATGCAGCATCTCACCGAAACCTTGCTTTGGTTGAGCCGTGAAGATAACGAGAAGCTTCCGGAATCGGTGGTGGAGATAGATAAACTGCTGTTAGAAATTACCGAGGAAATGCGTTATTTATTACGCGATAAAACGGTAGATCTCATCATTAATACCCAGTCTTATGAATGTTCAATCAGTGCAGTTGCAGCCAGAATCGTCATAGGCAATCTGATTCGCAATGCATTTCAGCATACCTGGGAGGGTGAGGTCATTATTCATCAGCAAGGCCCACAAATCAGTATTATCAATCGGCAGTTTAATGCAGATATTGATGTTATTCCCAGCGAATTAGGATTTGGGCTTGGCTTACAACTTACCGCACAGTTGACTGAGAAGCTGGGTTGGTTTTATCAGAATCTGGCTGATGAAACTGGTCATAATGTGATTCTGGATGTAACACCACGTCAAACCAGCTAGGGATTATTGGTCTTTCCTCGGCACCATTGTTCTAAACTATTTTTCAGCCTTACCAGGTGGTAACGATGGGCTTAGATATTATTCACAAACTGTCGATAAAACTGAACTGCGGTGCGGCCACTGTGACTGGCCCGACGCATAGCAAACTGTTTGGCCTGTTCATGCAATATAGCGGGATCAACCGTGACATGTTCAAACAAGGTATCCACCATGGCGAGGTATGTATCCCAACTGGGTGGATAAAACGACAGCCATAAACCAAAGCGATCCGATAAAGCCAGTTTGTCTTCCAGGCTGTCACTGTAATGCACCTCTCCTCCCACCACGCGACTGGCCTGATTTTCTGATTGTTGTTCCGGCATAAGATGACGACGGTTCGAGGTAGCGTAAATTCTGACATGTTCCGGCGGTAATTCCAGACCACCTTCCAGCAAACTTTTCAGCGGTTTGAAACCTTCTTCACCTTGTTCAAATGATAAGTCATCGCAGAAAATGACAAAGCGAAAAGGCCGATCTTCTAGATCATCCAGAATTTCCGGTAACCAACCAAGTTCCGCTTTATCAATTTGCAACATGCGTAAACCTTGATCGGCAAACTCGTTTAATAAGGCTTTAATCAATGAGGATTTACCGGTACCTCTTGAGCCCCATAACAAAGCATGATTACTGGTTTCACCATTAACAAATCGACGGGTATTTTCAACTAGTTGCTTTTTTTGTTCTTCAATGCCGATAAGTTGATCCAGCTTAATCAAATCCAGCCGAGTAATGGCTTTAAGTTTTTGGGTATGCGCCCGCCATACTGCGGCACGAATTTGATGCCAGTCCAGATTATTCATCGGCTAGATTCCTGTATACAAAACCAATCGCTATGATGGTGCCTGAGTTTGCTGATCGTCAACTGCTTAATTCAAATGCAATCGGTACTTTTACTTCCAACTGCTGTTGCGACATTTCTGCTGGGAAAGCCGGTAATGGTTGAGCCTTTTCCAACATTTCCATCACCGCCTGATCCAATCTTTGGAATCCAGAACTGGCATCAATTCTTGATTCTCTGATTTTGCCATCACGAGTCACAATAAAAAATAACTGTACTACGCCCTGTTCACCCCGGCGTCGGGAAATTCCCGGATAACGTTTTTTCTCTGCCAATGTTCTGGCCAGTAAACTGAAATAGGTTTGTTGGGCTGCCTGTTGTATAGCTGAAGCAGCCTGACTTGAGATTGAACTGCTCTCTGAAGCCTCGCCTTGTTCAGCGATTTGTGTGTTTTCCAACTGTTTTTCGGAATTTGCAGCCGCATGTTCTGCCGGTTCAGTTGTTGCAGCAAGGTTTTCTGATGTTTTTGGGTTTGGTTCAAGCTTATCGATAGCAGGCGCGGTGTTCACCGCTTTTTTTATATCAGTTTGCTGTAAAGGTTTTTTTGTTTCGGTTTTAGTGGGCTTTTGCTCTATTTGAACAGGATCATTATTGCGCTCCTGAACTTCTGTAATCGTCGTTTGCTCGTCAATATTTGTCATTGGCTCTACGGCAGCAGCTGCCTGTTGTTTTTCCATGGTGGTGGCATCGAGCATACTGATATCGATTGTAATCCCCGCCTCAACCACCGGAGGAACCGGTTTAAGCGAATGTGGGTGTTTGATCGTATACATGCCAAATGCAAACACATGAATCGACATGGCGCTCAAAATAGCCAATAACCAATAACGAAATTTAATCATGTCGATCTGTCAGGCTTTGAGTGGCCAGTGAAACCTTCAATATCCCTGCCGCACGAACCTGTTTGAGTAAATCAGTTAACTCGGTTGCCATTACATTTGCATCGGTTTTAACCAACAGCTTGAAAGTCTGGGGATCCTTACTGTCCGCTATTTTCCGCTGCAAACTATCGGCTAAGGCGTTGGCTTCAACTAAAGCATCGTCCAAAGCCAACACTGCTGTGGCTGATACCAGCAAAACAGCATCGTGTTCCTCTATCGGTGACTGTTGTTGTGATGTTGGTGGCTGGATGGTGATAAGTTCACTTGCCGTCAATTGGCCAGCAATCATAAAAAATATCAGCATCAAAAAAACAATATTGATTAACGGGATCATATTGTCATCAAGCTGATTTGCTCGCGCTGCGGGTTTTGGCAGCAACATCATATCGCCAACCCTGCCAAACTGACTTTTTCAACACCAATGGATTTTAATTGGTCGAGAAAATCGATCATCTGCTGTGTTGTCACACCTTCAGCAACGGATACAACGAACACCCCAGCTTTATCTTCTTGAAGCTTTTGTTTTATTGGAGTGAGTTTTGAAACAGAGTAACGTCTTTGATCAAATTCATATTCTCCAGCGGCTTGCAACAGTAAATAGTATTGAGTTCGTATTTCCTCAGTGTTGTAAGACTCACTAGCTGCCGTAATATCCATCTGCCGCCACTGGGTAAAACCGGATGACAACATAAAAAACAATAACAGGATAAACACCACGTCAATTAAAGGCGTTAGGCTAATTAAGCGACGTTTTGCTACCAGCGGGTGTTCAAGCAACATTTTTTAAGCTTTCAGCTGGTGTTATTGTTGATAGTTTTATAAAAGGCGCATGTGTAAAAACCTGTGTCACTCCATCGTTGATCAAGGCTGCCACTCGCTCTGTTTTCCGCTCCAGCCAGTTATGTGCTAGTACGGCAGGTATTGCCACCGCAAGCCCTACGGCTGTGGTTAATAAGGCCTGCCAAATCCCTCCAGAAAGCACTGCAGGGTCGACCTGACTGCCTGCCAATTCCATCTGCTGAAAAGCCAGGATCATGCCGAGAACTGTACCAAATAAACCTAATAACGGACTTAAACTGGCAATGACTTCTAATGGACGCAGATAACTGCGTAATTGATTGATTCGTAAACTGGCGACCCGCTGTAACTCTTCTTTAAGTAATTCTTTGGGGATCTCAGTCTGTCTCAAACCTTCCATAGTTAACGCTAATAATTCATCTAATGGTTTGGCGATTTTCAGCACGCGAATAGCCTGTTCAGGCTCATTTTGTTTCCATAACGCAATGGCTTTATTCGCAGTAGCAGTTGATTCAGGCGCTATCAACATCAATTGCCAGATTTTGATTAATACAATACTGACCGCAATGATCGAAAAGCCCAGCAAAACCCACACGACGGGACCGCCAATATCCAATAACTCTTGTAAAAGCGTCAAAAAAGAAGGAGTTTCGACTTCATTCATCGTCGAGCACTGCCTAGTGGGTAGTTATGAAAATTGAGTTTGTGCACAATGCCTGATCTCTTAGTTAAAACAGAGGTAATGATAATAGTTATCATTAAGCTTTGCAAAGAAATCTTTAACAATGGACGTTTTTTTTTATTTTGCAATCAAGTGGATAGCACTGAGTAACTGGGATGTACCGATATTATTTAACGTTTTGTGATTATGAA
>NZ_MCRI01000024.1 GCF_001720165.1 Methylophaga muralis | reverse complement strand
AGGAGTCTTGTTGTTGATTTCTTAAAACCAAGGCTCTATCACCCCGTGAATTAGCCGTCTTGTAGATTATTTCAAAATCTTTAAGGGTCAGCTTTTCTGCTAATTCGCTGTTTCGACGTTTAATCACCAACACAAGGTAATCATAATTTTTTATATTTTGCAGATTTCCTTTTGTATCCAGAGTGATATCTATCTCTGGCGCCTTATCGTGAATGTAGTAATGTGAAATAACATCAAAGGTAATAACACTGGAATCATCAGGCAGGTTATCAGCGGCCCACATTGCCACATCTTTAATGTAGGCTTTTGACACTGAGACAGTAAAAGAATCAATCGGACCGGCAATTAAAACGAGAACAGTAAATGCCAGAATACCCTTACGTTTATGTTGCCAGGCATTTTCAACAAATTGGCAAATTCTTGGCAACATAAGAATAAACAAACCAGTAATTAGCATTACAGCATAGCGAGTACTTAAAAAATACTGCTTAAAAACGAAGATCAAAAGGATAAGGAAGTTTATTGCTACAAAAAAAAGAATTAACTTTCGGTAATTGGCTTCTGAATTGAACTCCCCATACTTTGAATAACGTGTATAGATATAAAAAATGATATAGGGAATGCTGAGCGCCGTAAAAATCTTCTCAAGCATCATCACTAATAATCCAGATGCAAGGATCAGACTCCCTGAGTCTTTATCGAAGTTACTCATCACCTGAGAATTGATAATTTCACTTTTTGCTAGAAAGTTATTTATCAATGTAGGGAAGTCTATATAGGTCAATACTTCAGAAATTTTACTAAAGGCAATAACAAAACTGGTTTGGCTGAGAGCGATGGATATAGCAATGGCCGTAAAAACAATAACTGTGGACCAAAGCATGGCAATTTGTTGGAAAGCAGTTTTAAGATTTTGGTTAGTTCCAAGCAAAAAAAATGGCAATGCCAGCAGTATGACCACGCCTTCTATTCGAAACAATATCGATAAAAAAACGGCGACTTGCCATGCAAATGCGAGCAGCCATGAGGGTTTTCTGAAAAACGGATAAACGCGTAAAGACCATAGGCAGTAAAAGCCCAGTAACCCATATCTCTGAACAGATAAGCCCTGTAATCGTTGAGCAGTGTGAAGCCAAGAATAAATAATGCGGCTATAAAAAGTTGTTGATTGTTGGGTAAAATTTTTGAGCAAATCAGGATCAAAAGCATCAGTAAACAGTACGAACAAAATAATATTGACCAGTTCGCCACTGGTTTCCAGTGAGAAGCCGGTAAATAAATGAAATCCTGACACCAGGATAGAAAAAAAGGGCCAGTTAAATAATTGGGCTGAACCCAGCAAACCTTCATCGAGGAAAGCTCTTGCCATGTTCATATACAGCACGCCATCAGAATTAATTAATTCATCAACCCCAAAGGCGATAAATGAAAACAAGAAGCTGACGATGGCGGTAAAGAGTCTGATTTCATTTAACTTAGGTGAGAAATCAGCTTTAAAGATTCGGGTAAGGGGCATGAATGGTATTTCTTTCAGTTACAAACGTAGAGATGGAATTATACAATCAGATTAAAGGCATACTTAGGTATAGTCGACATTATCTTTAGCCTCCCTGGCTTTTATTAGTTAAACGTTGCCACAACCTCTTATCTCTAGCTGAGAGACTGTTTGTTTGCCGGTAGTTTTTAAAAAAATACAGGCGGTCTTTTATTGTCCAGCGCTTATCGGCATGACGATTAAAGGTTGATAAATCTCTTTTCATAGCGAAATAGGCACTAAAACGCCAACGCAGTTTTTCCAGATCAATCAGTCGGATTGACCATTCACCATTGTCACGCAATTTCACAAAAATATGTTTCGGATAAAAACAGTTGTGCATGTAATGTAGTTTGTGCATTTTCCGTGTAAGGCGGGCAAGTTTTGCCAGCAAGCTGCGTTTTCCACGCGCTGATAAGGAGTCAGGATCAATATTGTCCAGTGAGCTGTAGCCGTCCAGTGCTTTGGTGACAAGAATGGCTTTATCGGCCTGTTTTCCAAAAAATATGGGTTCCAGGGTGGGGATATCGATATTTTTCAACAGCAGTATATTGTTCAGTTCTTTTTCAAATGTTGGAACACCGGAAAAAGGATGTAGCAATGTTCTGCTGACATAGTTCTGCTGACGCTTGATAAATACATTTATATCGCCCTGAAGACTGTGCAGGCTGTTTTGTGTGACACCACTCCAGCCGCCTCTTGCCTTATTGGGCTTATCAAACCAGTTGTGCGGTAATGCCCATAACTGATCGAACTTACTCACCGGATCGTCTGACCAGAAGGCATTGTTTACAAAAGAGGCTGGTTTTTTCATTACATTGAACTACCGGAAAGTCATTTTATGACAGAAATGTTTCAGCAATTCTAGCAGATGAAAGATCTTGCATACATTTGTGATGTCCCAATGGACAGGTCCTCTTGAAACAAGGACTGCATTCAATGGGAATCTGTACCAGACGGGCATTATCAGAGAGCGGCGGCGTAAATGCGGGAGACGTGGGACCATAAATCGCTACTAATGGTCTATTAAGCGCAGCAGCAATATGCATTAATCCTGAGTCATTACTGACCACCTGATCGGCTGTGGCAATCAAATCAATGGCTTCACCGAGTTGAGTTTTACCACACAGATTGATGACATTTTGTTTGTCGGTAATGCCTGAGACAATTTGTTCGCCGACGGCCGCATCGGCTTTGGAACCCATAATTAACACCTGCCAGCCCTGCTGAGTAAGCTCTTCGCCTAGCGCGGCATAGTGAGTGGCAGGCCATTGTTTTGCAGGACCAAATTCTGCGCCGGGACACAGAACTAACCGTTTTTGGTCAGCTTTTTTGATTGGATTTAATTCATTTGAAACCGCTTCGGCAATCATTTTCGGTGGCAGATATTCCGGTGCAATATGTGCTTGAGTGGCAGGATGCGCTAATGCAACAAACCGCTGTACCATTAATGGCAACGCTCTCTTATTGAGTTTGCGAGGGTCATTCAGCAGACCATAACGCAACTCACCTAACCAGCCAGTTCGGATAGGGATGTTGGCAAACCACGGGATCAGTGCTGATTTCCAGGAGTTTGGCAGCACGATAGATTGGTCATAGTTTTTATGTCTTAAACTCAAACCAATCTGCCGCCGTTGTTTCCAGCCAAACACACCATGGGTTATCGGCATGCTAATGGCTTCACGAACTTCAGGCATTCGAGCCAATAACGGTCGGGTCCATTCCGGTGCCAGCACATCAATATTGGCGTGTGGATAACGTTGTTTCAGCGCGGCGAATAACGACTGTGCCATCACCATATCACCGACCCAGGAAGGGCCGATGATTAAGATGTCATGTTTTGCTGGCATCCGTGATTAATGCAGTGTGCTATGCGCCAGATAAATAAATATCACACCAGCAGCGATTAGCGAGGTTTGTTGTAAGGTCTCAGAAGGTTTTACTTTGCTTTGTAGACCCGGAATCAAATCAGCGACCGCAATATAAATAAAGCTAGAAGCGGCAACGACCAGAATATACGGCAGAATATGCTGCATATCGGCTAACAGGAAATAACCTAAAACGGCACCCACCACCGTTGCCAAACTGGAAAGCATATTGAAATACAGAGCTTTGCGACGTGAGTAGCCACTGTGCAGCAGGATCACAAAGTCACCCAACTCCTGCGGGATCTCATGTGCCGCAATCGCCAGCGCGGTGACAATCCCCAGATGTACATCGGTTAAAAATGCCGCAGCAATCAATACACCATCGACAAAGTTATGAATACCATCGCCAATTAAGATTAATGCGCCTGCAGTTTTCTTCGGTTGTTCATGATGGTGGTTATGATGATCTTCACCCAGTTCAGGGATGTGTTCATGACCATGATGGCTGTGACAGTGCCGCCATAACACCATTTTTTCTAATAAGAAAAAACTTAGTAAACCAATTAATAGCGTCAGACCGATGATATGTGGATCAACGACATATTCATGTTCAATAGCATGCGGCAGCAGACCTAATAACGACGCGCCAAGTAATGCCCCAATAGCAAAACTCACCAGATGCGGAACCGCATGTTGACGGGTATGAGTGGGCAGTAACAGAAAACTTGAGGCAATAATTACGCTGAGAAGACCACCAAGAATGCTGAAAATAATAATCCAGATTAATAAGTCCATATGCACCTGAAAGAGAAAAAGAATGCGCAAATCATACCTTATTCGGCCTCAATCCATATTAGTGTTGCCATTCGACCGGTAACACCATCACGCCGATATGAGAAAAAACGTTGTGTTTCGTTAAAGGTGCAATAGTCACCACCATAAATTGCAGTTACACCCTGCGCATTAAGGTGTTGTCTGGCCAGCTGATAGATATCGGCTAAATAACGATCTGAATGTGCTTTTATAAAAGCGGACTCAGCTGCAGGATCTACCGCGACGAATGCGGCTTTTACTTCCGGGCCAACTTCGAAAGCTTGTGGCCCTATGGCCGGTCCCAGCCAGGCGAGAAGCTCTGAACGGGAATGGGGAAATTTAGCTATCGTGTTTTCAATAATTCCAGCTTGCAGGCCACGCCAGCCTGCGTGGATTGCAGCCACCTGAGTCCCCGACTTATCGGTTATTAATAACGGCAGACAATCTGCCGTCATCACCGCACAAACTTTGTTGGTTGAATCACTGACAATGGCATCGGCTTCAATATCGTGTTGCCATTGACTGGAATGGATAACATCCGTGCTGTGAGTTTGCTTTAGCCATAACGGTTCATTAGGCAGCAAAGCAGTTTCAATTAATCTTTGCCGATTGGCGGTCACATAATCTGGATTATCGCCAACATGATCACCTAAATTAAGCGATTCATATGGCGCTATGCTGTGGCCACCGTTTCGCGTCGTAGTTAACGCTTTAATGTGTTTGGGAGCCGGCCAATTTACGGTTAGAAATGTTTCAACCATCGCAACGCGGAACGTGCAAATAATCACGCCAGGCGGCAAACAGGTTTTCATCGCTGGCGGCACAGGTTGAGCGTGGGCTTAAACTGCGACTGAAGACCACTTCATTATCTAAGGTACAGGCAAAAGCACCTGCTTCTTTAACAATAAGCTGCGCCGCAGCGTAATCCCACATTTGTTGCCGACCATGCAGATACAGTTGCGCTCGTCCTGCAGCAAGCCAGCAAAGTTCGAGGGCGATTGAGCCCAAACTGCGTTGTGAGCCATAAGGTTTTTCGTCAACCAGTCTTTGGGCGAGCGTTTTTGGTAAACGCTTGAAATCAATGATTGCCAGAGTCTGGCTCAGCGCAAGACCGGAGATTTCGGCTTTTAATGGTTGGCCATTAAGCCAGGCTCCCGCGCCTTTTTTGGCTGCAAAACATTCTTTCATCACCGGGTCGTAAACCAGTCCAAGGGTGACTTCACCATTTTCAATTAAGGCGAGGGAGATGGAAAAGAAAGGCATGCCGGAGGCAAAATTACTGGTGCCATCAATCGGATCCAAACACCATAAGGAGTCGTTACTGGCAAGTAATTCCGCTTGTTCATCTGCGGACATCTCTTCGCCAAGCAGTTTTATGTCCGGAAAATCTCGCTTTAACACCTCAGTGATGTTTTGTTGCATCAGTTTGTCTGCGACGGTGACGATACTGCCATCGTGCTTATATTGACGACTGACAGTTTTGAATAATGGCATTAAATGCAACTGAACAGTGTCAGTCAGGCATTGTTGCAGTTTGGCGAGCTCGGTATCCATGGTAAAAAAGTATATCAGCCATTTACGCAATATTATTCAAACTCTGCGGTGCAGTCTGTAAACTGCTGATTCATTTTGTCAGTTGAAGCTATTTTATGCGTGTTCCCAGGTTTTATTGCGCGACTTTGGCGCCCAGTGCATCACCCATGGTGTTACCAGAAGAAGTGTTTCGACATGCCGTGCAGGTACTTCGCATGAAGTCCGGTGCGTTTTTGACCTTGTTCGACGGTCAAGGTCTGGAATATCAGGCTCAGCTGGAACAAGTCGATAAACGTCAGGCAACCGTCACCTTGCAGCAACAAATCAACATAGATAACGAATCACCATTGGATATTCTGTTAATGCAGGGTATATCACGTGGCGAACGTATGGATTACGCCATACAAAAAGCCGTTGAGCTTGGCGTAAAACGTATCATGCCGGTCATTACCGAGCGCTGTAATGTGCAGTTGTCCGGAGATCGTGCTGAGAAAAGATTAAATCACTGGCAAGGTGTGGTTGTAAGCGCTTGTGAGCAGAGTGGCCGCAGTTTTCTGCCTGAATTATTGCCGATCACCACTTTGGATACGGCTTTGGCTGAGGTCAATGATGACTGCAAATTGGTGCTGGACCCTGAAGCTGTTCAGGGATTTTCCAGCGTGAAAAAAGCCAGCCAGATTGCTTTATTGATTGGCCCTGAAGGGGGCTTAAGTGATGCGGAGGTTCAACGGGCAATTGATGGCGGATTTACCGGTATCAGTCTGGGGCCCAGAATATTAAGAACTGAAACCGCTTCTGCAGCGGCATTAGCCATGGTGCAAGCTGGCTGGGGAGATATCGGATGAATGACAGTACCATTGTGTTAATAATTCTGGCGTTAATTGGCTGGATTTGGTGGGACAGTCGCGGTGTCGCGGAACATGCCAGCCGGGTAGCCAGTCAATATTGCCAGTCAATGGGAGTTAGTTTTCTCAATGATACGGTTGCCTGGCAAAAAATCCGCCTGAAACGGGGCGCAAACGGCAGAATGCAATTTGAACGTACTTATTTTTTTGAGTTTGCCAGTGATATGCAACAGCGTTATCGTGGTGAAGTCGTCATGTTGGGAAAACGGGTGAAGTCGATCCAGTTGGATCCGCACCGTTACAGTTAAGTCATCAAAGGAAGAGGGTATGACAAACAAACTTGCACTGGTTATTGATGATTCACGTGTCGCCCGCATGATGTTATGCAAATTGTTGCAATCCTCCGGATTTGAGGTTGTGGAGCAAGGCAGCGCCGATGAGGCATTGGCATGGTTGCATAACACTGACCAACTGCCGCTAATCATCTTTATGGATTTAATGATGCCGGGTATGGATGGGCTCACGGCCACTCGTCAGATTAAAAATGATTCACGTTGGCAATCTATTCCGGTTGTTCTGTGCACCAGTAACGACAGTGAAGCCGATAAGCTGTCAGCGCATGAAAGCGGTGTATTGGCCTTATTGTCCAAACCACCAGAAGCCCAGCAGTTACAAAGCATTCTTAATGATCTGATTTCTCCTGTAGAAGCTGCATTAGAGATAATCCAACCAGCAGAAGAATTATCTTCGTTTAGTGAAACACTTCCAGCACCAAGCCTTGATGAAGTCATCGCCGAAGTAGAGCAACAGTTATTACCATCGTGGTTGCAACAATCGCAGCACTCAGCAGAAAAAATAAGTCAGCGCATTGCCGAAAATATCAGTCGGCATTTGATGGATGAAAGACTTAATGGGCTGGCAGAACAACTTTCCACACAGTTAACAGAACAACTCACTGCAGGTATTCAACACAAGGTTGAGCAACAACTAGCAACCCAAGCGGCACAAATGCAGACGGTATTATCCGAAAAAGCTGCCGATGCCGCTGAAACGGCGATGCAAAACCTGAATCAGTCCAATCACTGGCAACAACAAGTATCATCACAAACCGCGCAATGGTTATCTGATCAGCAACAGCTTATTCAGCAACAATTGATGTCGGCCTTACAGCCGCAAATAGAGGCATTAATTACTGAGCAACTTACCTCGCTTTCCAATACCGAAACGCCAATGATGGAAACGCTTCACGAAGAATTGGCGCAACTGCAACTGATGCAGGCTCAACTGGTTAAACGTCAACGGATGACAGGGGCATTATTGATGGTGGCTCTGGCAGCAGGAATATTTGCGCTGTTACAAATCAATTTATTTTGATCTGTCTATGCTGAAGACGGCTTAGCCTAGGTATGACTATTTTTGAAGCGTTGCAATGGGCCAGAATACAACTGATTGCCAGCCCATCGCTACGCGCTGATAGTGAAACCCTTTTATGCCATGTGCTGGATTGTCAGCCGCTCGCTTTAATCACTTCTCCGGAAAAAACGCTGTCTACTGAGCAACAGCAACTTTTTGTTTCACTGATCGAACAACGTCAGCAAGGAATACCTGTTGCCTATTTAACGGGTACCCGCGGCTTTTGGTCTTTGGATCTTCAAGTGAATCAACATACGTTAATTCCACGTCCTGATACCGAGTTACTGGTGTCATTGGCGCTGGAAAAAATCCAACCAGGAATGCGCGTCGCTGATCTTGGAACCGGTAGTGGGGCGATTGCCTTAGCGATTAAAGCCGAATGCAAAGATATTTGGATGCTGGCAACAGATTATTCGGCTGAAGCGTTGACCATGGCAAAACACAATGCTGAAAAGAATCAGTTGGAGGTGCATTTTGTTCGTGCCCAGTGGTTGGAAGCTTTTCAGCCTGAATCCTTTGATCTGATCGTTTCTAATCCACCCTACATCCGAGCGGATGATCCGCATTTAACCAGTGGCGATCTTCGATTTGAGCCTTTGACAGCATTAGCCTCAGGTGAGGATGGTCTGCAGGATATCCAACAACTGGTTCGCCAATCCGCAGACATATTAAATTCTCAGGGCTGGTTAATGGTTGAACACGGCTACGATCAATCTGTAGAGGTTCAGGCAATATTTCAGCAAAACGGCTTTACCAATATCCAGGCCTATCAAGATTACGGGCAACAAGATCGTGTTGTGATCGGTCAGCGCGACTAGTTCGGCAAGTCCCGAATTCAGGTAACATACTGCATATGAATGATGATCAATTGCTGCGTTACAGCCGCCATATTCTTTTGCCAGACTTTGATATCACCGGTCAACAACGGGTGTTGGAAAGTCGTGTACTGGTAATAGGTCTGGGTGGCTTGGGATCGCCAGTAGCTTTGTATCTCGCCGCTGCAGGCGTTGGCCATCTGGTGCTGGTAGATGACGATATAGTTGAGCTGACCAATCTGCAGCGGCAGATTGTGCATAGACAAACATCCGTTGGAAACACCAAAACCAGTTCCGCTGCAGCCACTTTAGAAAGTTTGAACGACACCATTAAGGTTGAGACAATCGATCATCGGTTAGGTGAACTGGAGTTGACTGAGCAGGCTGTTCTGGCAGATGTCATAGTGGATTGCACCGACAATTTCAGTAGCCGGTTTCTGCTCAACCGGGTCAGTAAAAAAACCAGAACACCGCTGGTTTCAGCCGCTGCCATCCGTTGGGAAGGACAAATTTCGGTATATGATGCTCGATATGCTGACGCACCATGTTATCGTTGTTTATACGACGACAATGGCGGTGATATTCAACAGAGTTGTGCTGAGAGTGGCGTGCTCTCACCATTGCTGGGCATGATGGGATCGATACAGGCAATTGAAACACTCAAATTGCTTGCCAATATTGGCACGTCACTTAATGGTCGATTGCTGATAGTCGATGCCTTATCAATGCAGATACGGGAAATAAAGTTAAAACAAGATCCGGCTTGCCCGGTATGTCACGATAAAGAGAATAACTAAATGACAGTTACAACGACCATACGTTTACCGCGTACTTTAGTGAATGATCTGTTACATCAGGCACAACTTTCACCTAAGCAGCAAGTTTCCGGATTGATTGGCCGTCATGGTCAGCGCTGTATGTGTTATCCAATAGAAAGTGTCAAAACGGATGCCAGCGTGCTGTTTGCCCTCAATGCCAGTGAACAGTTGGCGGCATTGAAAGAGATGAAAGAACGTAATCAGGAATTATTCGCTATTTATCATTCCCATCCAGATGCACCGGCTTTACCTTCAGTGATTGATGAAGATGTGGCGGATTATCCGCAAGCTTTGTATCTGATAATTTCTTTAAACACACGTGGTGTGCTGGAAATGCGTGGTTTCCAAATGCATGGAAAAAACATCGAAGAGGTAAATTTGATCATATGAGTATTCTTGACGCATCAGTATTAAAAGATGCAGCGCAACAGGCGCTGGATGCGGCTAAAAAGCTGGGCGCGACCGCTGCTGAAGTGGGCATCAGTCAAAGCGTCGGCTTATCAGTTAATGTTCGCCAGGCGGAAATTGAAACGCTGGAGCACAACAAAGATACTGGCCTCGGAGTCACCGTCTATCTGGGCCAGAGCAAAGCTTCTGCCAGTACCTCGGATTTGCGACCTGAAGCCATCCACGAAACGGTGGCTATGGCATGTAGTATTGCCAAACATACCCAGGAAGACAAATACGCCGGCCTAGCCGATGCGGCACTAATGGCCACGTCTTTTCCTGATTTGCAGTTGTATTATCCCTGGGATTTATCGCCGGAACAGGCGATAGCCCTGGCGATGGAATGTGAGCAGGCAGGACGGGATTTTGATCCATTGATCAGTAATTCAGAAGGGGCCAGTGTTTCCTCACATGAAGGTCAACGTATTTACGCCAATAGTCATGGTTTTATTGGTCAGACGCAGTCCAGTCGCCACAGCTTATCCTGCACCTTGATTGCCAGGGATGAAAACGGCATGCAGCGTGATTACTGGTATGACGTGGCTCGCGACAGTCGGGATTTGGCTGCAGCAGTGTCGATTGGCCGTAAAGCCGCAGAGCAAACCCTGAAACGTTTGAATGCTCGTGAAATTGAAACCGGACATTATCCGGTCATTTTTGCCGCTGAAATTGCTTCTTCTTTGTTTGGCCAATTAGTGGGCGGGATTCGCGGTAGTGCGTTGTATCGTAAATCCAGTTTTCTGCTGGATAAACTTGGTGAGCAGATTTTTCCGGAGTTTATGCATATCCACGAACAGCCGCATCTATTAAAAGCCTTGGGCAGTTCGGCCTTTGATGCTGAAGGTGTTGCCACACAAAATCGTGACATTATTCGTGACGGTGTTTTGCAAGGTTATGTGTTGGACAGCTATTCCGCCCGACGTCTCAATATGACTACCACGGCAAATGCTGGCGGGGTGCATAACCTCACGGTGGATAGTAATGATTTGTCGTTCAAAGACATGCTGAAAGCGATGGACCGCGGCGTGATTGTCACTGAAACCATGGGCATGGGTGTCAATATTGTGAACGGTGACTACTCGCAAGGTGCGGCCGGTTTTTGGGTTGAAAATGGTGAGATCCAATACGCCATTGATGAGTTCACCATAGCTGGACAATTGCAGGATATGTTCAAAGGCATTCAAGCCGTGGCGAATGATGTGGATTTACGCAGCAATATCCGCAGCGGTTCAGTGTGGATCGATAAAATGATGGTGGCGGCGTAAATAGACCCTAGGGTTTATGACTATCGCGAATCACTGCCGTAATATCGGTCATGTAGGCCACAGCAAATATTGAAAACAACATCTGCCGCAGGTTTTTTATCCGGTGCGCGCTGTGGCTGCGCAATGCATTGATCTGCTGCGTCAAATCTTGTTCGTCATGCAGCCAATCTGTTTTGCTGTTTATCAACTGACAATGAAAAACATAATGATGATCTGCATTGAAAAGCCTGTGTAATAACAGGTTTTTTGCTTCTTTCGATTGTAACTCATGTTCACAGATAATCTGCCAGGGTTGCTGTTGGGATCGATAACAGTACAAACCCATCGAATGCGTGACCAGATTGTCGGTATTGAGCGTTTTTAACTGCAGCGTAATACGCGATATGGCGTTAGAAATCGCCTGCCACAGTTTATTATCCGTTTGATCGATGATCTGGGAGTGGCCAGCCACAGCCTGCAGAACACGTTTTTGCTGATTGTCCAAACCGAAAAACAAGGCAGTATTGAGCGGCGTGTGACTTAACAGATCCAGGTAAACCCGACTGTATTGCATTTGCAGCAAATCGTCTTCTCGACGTGCCAATGAATGTTGATTGGTGGAAATGGCTTTTTCAAAAAACTGATTCAATGCCAAAGGGCATTGACTGACCATTCGCTGCAACCCCAGCTCTGTTTGCTCGGCAAACTTCTGCACCCGTTTCACCTCATAAGGCACACTACGTAAATTCAGCAACGGTCGCTGATTTTGCCAGCGAGTGAAATGCAATGTGGCTCGACTGCCTACAGATACTAGTAAATCCGCGTTGACGGATAATGAGAGACCATTAATCGATACCTCATTCGTTTGCGTGACATATTCCTGGCCATTAATAAACAACGCAACCGGGGTGAGTACGGTGTAACGACTTTGTTGGCGTCTTATAAAGGTTTTTATTGAGCTAAGAGGTGGTAACTCATAGTTTGCCGCAGATCGCTCGGTTGCATTATCAGCATCAAACGTGATCTCATCATCGCTCAACTGTTGTAAACAGGCTGTAATGTCGGTAATGACCAGCAGCGATTTTAATCGGGAGATCTTACGCGAGAAGTCATCCGCAACACGCGGATCGACCTGAGCAATACTATCTAAATGCGGGTGGTAATGAGTCTCGTCCACCTCTAACGCTGTGACAGTGAACTGCCACAACTTTGTTTTGGCTGGCCATGGCCAATGCTGCTTCAAACGGATTAATTCGTCAGCCGAGATTATCTGCAAACGATCTTTATGTAGAGCCAAGATGCCGCTAGTTACATGAGTTTGTTCTATCCGTGCCAGCAGCGTTTTGATGTTCTTAAGTAAGTTGGGAGCACTGGTAAAAATCTGATCACAAACGTTACTGCTATGCACAGCGGTCACAATGGTTTTTTGCTGTTGTTCGCCAATCCAGCACAGAAGGCTGGGAATTTGCCGACTATAAAGCCGTAACAAACAATTTTGCGTCAGGTTGAGAATTTCGTTATTTAATTCTGCCGGACTACGTTGCGTCTGGTTACTTAACCAGTTTTGCCAGGCCTGACGGATGTCATCGCTCACCGAATCATTGAAACGCAAAACAATAAAGGTACGTTGTTCATCATGATCCAGCCGCGTGATATCAAAGGCTATTTTGGTGGGTTCTGTATTGTGGGCATTTGGGAAGTGCTCAAAACTGACCTGAACGGTATCGTTTTTTTCCAGTGTTGATGCTTGTTTCATACTGACACGAATGGCGTCAGCACTGATATCCAATGTCATTGCATGGTAACTCAACTGAGCAGTTGCAATAGTGACTGGAAGAGTGAGTAACACCCGTTGTGCCTGACGCCTTACCGGCTGATCCAACCTGAGAAGTAACAGGCTATTGTCGTCTGTAGCTGTGTTAGGCACTTGCTGTGATTGTTGTTGAAACTGGCGAACAGTTTGCAGCAAGGCCTCGTAAACGCCCACTGTGTAACTTCCACCCATGCGCTCAACCAGCTGTTTCAGAATCAGATAATTACGATCATCAAGATAATGGGTCAGATCACCGAATTCATAAGGCTGGCATTCGCCAGAAACCTTGCCGCGTAAATCGATAATGCGTTGACAGGGTTTTTGTAATCGTTGACGTTCCAGCTGGGCTAGAAAGAGTTGATTTTGATTTTTGCTGCTTTCCGTTGCCATCGTCCTGATTAATTCAGTTCTTCAGGTGTTTTGGCTTGAATGCTCAGCGCATGAATGGCTGAGGGCAATAGCTCGGCTGCGGCTTGGTAAACCAGTCGGTGCCGTTTAATTGGAGATAGCCCAGCAAAAACTTCACTGACAATAAACACGCTGAAATGACCGCCACCGGTGTTGCCAGCATGCCCAGCGTGTAAATGACTGTCATCGGTAACGTCTAACTGGATTGGGTGCAATTGCTGTAAAGCTTGCTCCAGTTTTTGTTGGGTTGCTGAACTCATGGCAATACTTTACGGAATGGTTTAACGGTGACTTTGGCATAGACATCTGCTTCGATGTAAGGATCAGCGTCAGCCCAGGCTTGGGCGCTGTGCCAGTCATCAAATTCTGCGATAACTAAACTGCCGGTGAAACCTGCTACGCCTGGATCTTCACTATCAATCGCCGGATGTGGGCCGGCCAACACTAGACGTCCTTCATTTTGTAATTGCTGCAAGCGGGCAAGATGAGCCGGTCGGGCAGCCAGTCGTCGTTGCAGGCTATCAGGTTTGTCTTCGCTGATAATGGCGTACAACATCAAGGAGCATCCTTAGAATCGTTGTTGTCATTTATATGGCGGGATAAATACAGGGCTTGTCCGGCAATAAATACCACTGTAATAATCAACGAGCCGAATAATTTGAAATTGACCCAAGTTTCTTCTGAGTAGTTATAAGCGATATAAATATTCAGAAAACCCGAAAACACAAAAAACAGAATCCACACCGTATTGAGTCGTGACCAGACGGCAGTTGGCAATTGCAGATGGGCCGCCATTAAACGCTCAAGCAAGGTTTTATCAGTAAATACTCTGGCACCGAGAAAGGCGAGGGCAAACAGCCAGTTCACTGCAGTCGGTTTCCACATCACGAATTCAGGATTTTGTAACCAGATAGTAGCTCCACCGAGTACGATGACCAGAATTAATGTAATCATGTGTTGCCGCTCAACTTTGCCGTGTCGCAACTGACTCCAGATAACCTGAATCAGCGTTGCCACCATCATTACGGCCGTGGCGACATAAATGCCGGCGATATCGTATTCCTGACCATTCCAATGATAGATGCCGCCACCAAATTTATAGGCGATGAAAAATAAAATAATGGGCAAGAAATCGGTAAATAGTTTCATCTTTAATTTCAGTTATTACAGAGATGGCACATTCTAACGTAAAATCAACACCATGACGCACTATGACCTGCATTGCCACTCCACCGCCTCTGATGGCGCTTTGTCACCTCAAGCCCTTGTTGAACGAGCTGTTCAGCAAGGTGTTGATGTATTGGCACTAACTGATCACGATGGTACGGAGGGCATAAACGCTGCCCTGAAAGCGGCTGAGGGACAACCGATAACACTTATTCCAGGGGTGGAAATTTCGGTTACCTGGTATAGCAGTACTGTTCATATCGTTGGACTGAACATCGATATTGATAACCCTAAATTGCAAAGCGGCTTAGCTGATATTCGAGATTATCGGCAGCAACGGGCCGAACAAATTGCGCAACGCTTGGAAAAATCTGGTATTCCAGGTGCCTTAGAAGGCGCTGCTCAATATGCCTCTAAGACCATGTTGGGACGCATGCATTTTGCGCAGTTTCTGGTTGAACAGGGTCATGCCGCCGATACCAAAGACGTTTTCAAACGTTTTCTGGTTCGAGGCAAACCGGGCTATGTGCCGGGCAGCTGGACCGATTTATCCTCAGCAGTGCAATGGATAACCGAAGCCGGAGGACAAGCGGTTATTGCTCATCCATTACGTTATAAAATGACGGCAACTAAGCTGCGCCGGCTGATTGAGGATTTTAAAACCGCTGGCGGGCAAGCCATTGAAGTCAGCTCCGGACATCAACATCCAGATCAATTAAGAAACGTCGCGGCGCTCGCCAAACAATATGATTTGCTGGCATCCTGCGGCTCGGATTTCCATGGTCCGGATCAAAGCTGGAGTGAGCTTGGACGATTTCTGCCGTTACCTGCATCTTGCAAACCGGTATGGTCTTTATGGCAGTGAAACAGGCATATTCATTCGACTATGCTATATCTGAACACTATTTAGAGAACTAACGAAGGTTTTACATGAGCCAGTATTTTCAAATTCATCCCGATAATCCGCAGCAGCGTTTAATTAAACAAGCCTGTCAGATCATCATGAAAGGCGGTTTGGTGGTTTATCCGACGGACTCTGGCTATGCCTTGGGATGTCATTTGGGTGATAAAGCGGCGATGGATCGGATTCGCCGTTTGCGGCAACTGGATGATGATCACAATTTCACACTGGTGTGTCGTGATTTATCCGAGCTGGCGGTTTACGCCAAGTTTAACAATGCGGTATTTCGGTTGATTAAAGCCCATACCCCGGGCCCTTATACATTTGTACTACCCGCCACCAAAGAAGTGCCACGCAGATTACAACATCCAAAACGCAAGACCATCGGCCTACGAATACCGGTCAACAATATCGCTTTGGCATTATTGGAAGAATTGAATGAACCGTTGATGAGTTCAACCCTGATTCTGCCAGGCGAGAACATGCCGATGACTGAAGCCGATGAGATAGCCGATCAATTAGGCAAACACGTTGATTTGATAATTGATGGTGGTGCCTGTGGACATGAACCGACAACCGTTATCGAGTTTGTGAATGATCTTCCTGAAGTTGTTCGCGTCGGTATGGGCGACCCAGCACCGTTTGAGGTGGAATGATCGTCTATTTCACAATAGTCATTTTTATCGCAGTCGTTATTTGGTTCATTGGACTGCAAAATGCCAAAGCAGATTGGGGCGGGCCATCCGTTAACTGGTTGGACGGTTGGACGCGGCTGATATGTCGTTATATCCATCGTTTACCGGAGCAGAAAATCGCTTTACCCGAAACTGGCCCGGCTATTGTGGTTGCCAACCATGTTTCAGGCGTCGATCCGCTGTTATTAATTTCGGCCAGCACACGACCATTACGCTTTTTGATTGCCCGAGAAGAATATGAGCGGCCAATTGTTCACTGGCTGTTTAAAAAAGCTGGCTGCATTCCGGTTGATCGTACTGGCCGCCCGGAACAAGCATTAAGGCAAGCACTGCGAGCTTTGCAGCAAGGCGAAATTATTGCGCTGTTTCCTCACGGTAAAATTCATCTGGATAGTGATCCCCCCAGAAAAATCAAAGGTGGTGTCGGCCGATTGGCAAGCTGGTCATCAGCGCCAGTGTTCCCCGTTAGAATTGATGGTGTCACCGCTCAAGGCAAGGTTTTTACTGCACCATTTGTCCCCAGCAGAGTACAGTTGACGATGAGTCCTGCATTGCATTGCTCTACCGAAACAATGCTCCAATGTCTGCAAGATATCAGTTCAGCAATTGAGACCCCGGCAGGCATCAAAAAAAATTAAACATAGCGTAGTCTTTTTAAAGAATTAAAATATTTTCAATAACTTAATGTTTTAATCAAAATAATTTTTTCTTCAAACTCTCTCTTGATTTCCATTCGGCACCCCCCATTTTGTAATTAACATATTTTTTACAGGGATATTACGATGCAAGCTGATAAATTCACTAGCAAATTCCAGGATGCATTGGGCGCAGCACAAAGTCTTGCTGTCGGCCGCGATCATCAGATCATCGAACCCGCGCATTTACTGTTGGCATTACTGAATCAACAAGGTGGCACCGTTAAACCTTTGCTGGCGCAAAGTGGTGTCAACGTGCCTGCCTATCAAGCTGATCTTGAAGCACAGCTAAATCGTTTTCCCCAAGTGGAAGGCGGGAATGGCGATATTCGGATTTCTGCTGATTTAAGTCGTCTGTTAAATCAAACTGATAAATTGGCCCAACAACGTCAGGATCAGTTTATTTCCAGTGAGTTATTGATACTGGCGGCGGTTGAAGATAAAAATCAGACTGGTGAGTTATTGCGTAAACATGGCGCTAACAAAACCAATATTAATAACGTGATTGAAAAAATTCGTGGGGGCGAACGCGTGACTGATCAAAATGCAGAAGAACAACGTCAGGCGCTGGAAAAATACACTATTGATCTGACTGCTCGTGCCGAGAGCGGCAAGCTGGATCCGGTGATTGGTCGGGATGATGAAATTCGCCGCACCATACAAGTTTTGCAACGCCGTACCAAAAACAATCCAGTGTTGATTGGTGAACCGGGTGTCGGTAAAACAGCGATTGTGGAAGGCCTCGCACAACGAATAGTCAATGGTGAAGTGCCTGAAGGCATGAAAAACAAACGCGTTTTGGCTTTGGATATGGGCTCATTGATTGCCGGTGCCAAATTCCGTGGCGAGTTTGAAGAACGCTTAAAAGCAGTGCTGAATGATCTGTCTAAACAGGAAGGGCAAATCATCCTGTTTATCGACGAAATTCATACCATGGTAGGGGCCGGCAAAGCCGAGGGTGCGATGGATGCAGGCAATATGCTTAAACCTGCTCTGGCACGAGGCGAATTGCATTGCATCGGCGCCACAACATTGGATGAATACCGCCAATATGTTGAAAAAGATGCTGCGCTGGAACGGCGTTTTCAGAAAGTGCTGGTGGGCGAACCTAGTGTCGAATCCACCATTGCCATCTTACGCGGCTTAAGTGAGCGTTATGAAGTGCATCATGGTGTGGAAATCACTGATCCGGCTATTGTGGCTGCAGCCAACTTATCGCATCGTTATATTACCGACAGAAATTTGCCGGATAAAGCCATTGACCTGATCGATGAAGCTGCCAGCCGCATTCGGATGGAAATCGATTCCAAACCGGAAGTACTGGATCGTCTGGAAAGACGGTTAATTCAGCTGAAAATTGAACGTGTGGCTTTACAGAAAGAATCGGATGAAGCATCCAAAAAACGTTTGGATACGCTGGAAACCGAGATGAAAAAGCTGGCACGCGAATATACCGATTTGGAAGAAGTCTGGAAGTCGGAAAAAGCCGCTTTGCATGGCAGTCAGCACATTAAAGAAGAATTGGAAAAAGCCCGTTTGGAGCTGGAATCAGCTAACCGTAGTGGCAATCTGGAAAAAATGTCGGAACTGCAATATGGGCGTATTCCTGCTTTAGAAAAGCAGTATGACCTGGCCACACAAGCTGAAATGCAGGAATTCACTTTGCTGAGAAACAAAGTTGGTGAAGAGGAAATCGCTGAAGTAGTTTCTAAATGGACAGGTATTCCGGTTTCCAAAATGCTGGAAGGTGAACGCGATAAATTGCTGAAAATGGATGAAGCTTTGCACCAACGGGTTATTGGTCAGGATGAAGCAGTTAATTCGGTTGCTAATGCGATACGTCGCAGTCGTGCCGGATTGTCGGATCCGAATCGTCCAAATGGTTCATTCTTATTTTTAGGACCAACTGGTGTTGGTAAAACCGAGCTATGTAAATCGCTGGCGACTTTCCTATTTGATACCGAAGAGGCCATGGTACGCATTGATATGTCTGAGTTTATGGAAAAACATTCGGTGGCACGTCTGGTTGGCGCTCCTCCAGGTTATGTCGGTTATGAAGAAGGCGGTTATCTGACGGAAGCGGTGCGTCGCAAACCGTATTCAGTGATCTTGTTGGATGAAGTCGAAAAAGCCCATCCGGATGTGTTCAATATTCTGCTGCAGGTTTTGGATGATGGCCGTTTGACTGATGGCCAAGGCCGCACGGTGGACTTTCGTAATACGGTTATTGTGATGACCTCTAATCTGGGATCTAGCATTATTCAGGAAATGGCTGGAGAAGATAATTACGAAGCGATGAAAAATGCGGTTATGGAAATTGTCGGTCAGCATTTCCGTCCGGAATTCATCAATCGTGTCGATGATGTGGTGGTATTCCATCCTTTACAAAAATCGCAAATCCGAGCCATTGCCGATATCCAGCTGGAACATTTACGCCAGCGTCTGGCTGAAAAAGAGATGGGGCTGGAGTTATCTGATGCAGCTTTGGATATGTTATCGGAAGCCGGTTTTGACCCGGTTTATGGTGCACGTCCATTGAAACGGGTTATTCAGCATCAACTGGAAAATCCACTGGCTCAAGCCTTGTTGTCCGGTCGCTTTGTGGCAGGCCATGTCATTAAAGTTGATGTGCAGGACGAAGATCTGGTGTTTACCAGTGAATTGCGACACTAAGCTAAAATGAAAATGATTGTCGGGCTGGAAGAACATCTCATCCAGCCCGGCTTTTGTTTATTCTCAGATGTTTAATACCTGTTTGAATGTTCAATAATCCGTTAGATTTATCTTTAGCCGTTTTATAATCACCTTATTCTCGGGAAAGCAATCCCTGCAAAGTGCTGTAAGCCACTGATATAATGCCCGACTTTCTCCCTCACACTCACAGGTAGCTAACAAATGTCTGATTTCGGCAAGTATGTCGATGCCTTCACGCCAGCGGAAGTCGCGGAAAAAGTCAAAACCGTTGGGGTGGATAAGGCCAATATGTCACTTATCCCGTTAGTGATTCTGTCATTGATGGCCGGGGCGTTTATCTCGTTTGCTGCAATGTATTACACGGTGGTTATGACAGACGCCGGTGCAGCATATGGAATGGCAAGATTGCTAGGCGGTTTAGTATTTGCGTTGGGCTTTATCCTGGTGGTAATAGCTGGAGCAGAGTTATTTACCGGTAATACGCTGGTGGTCATGGCTTATGCGAAAGGGCAAGTCAGTTTCAAAGCATTAATGCGTAACTGGGGTATTGTCTATTTCGGCAACCTGGTGGGGGCGCTGGTAACCGTCTATCTGGTGTATCTCTCTGGATACCTGACGGACGGAAATTATGGTGTAGGGGTGACAGCCATTAAAACAGGTCTGATAAAAGTTGATCATTCGATCACCGAAGCCTTTGTGCGCGGTTTACTGTGTAATGTTTTAGTGTGTCTAAGCAGCTGGATGGTCTATGCATCACGCAGTGTCACCGATAAAGTATTGGCTGTGCTGTTTCCTATCTCTGGCTTTGTGGCAATGGGCTTTGAGCATTCTGTGGCAAATATGTACATGATTCCGGTTGCGATGATTGCAGCAACCGATCAGGCGATTGTGGCTGCCGGGCATTTTGATGCAGCTCAATTAGCGACGCTGGATTTTGCCGGTTTGATGGGTAACCTTATTCCGGTCACTTTGGGTAATATTGTAGGTGGTGCTGGATTTGTGGCGATGACCTACTATCTGGTCTACGTGTACGCTCGTCCGAATCGGTAAAAAGAACATAAGGTGCACTGCGTTGAGCAGTGCACCTGTTTTTATTTACCAAGATTTGTACGGCAGGAATTTGCCATCTAAGGTAATTACAATCCGGTCACCTTTTGGATCCGGTTTTTTCTCAATATTCATCGCAAAATCAATGGCACTGACAATGCCATCACCGCATTTTTCGTGCACAATTTCTTTAATGGTTGGGCCATAAACCGACATCATTTCATACAAACGATATAGCAAAGGATCCGTTGGTACAGTTTGTTCCCATTGTTTGTTTGGGTATTTTTGCAGGGCCAATTCGACTTCGGTACCCAGATCCATCATCTGACATAGCTTTTTGGCCGTTTCAACGGGCATGCTATTCATGCCGAGGCAGGCAGAGGCTGTCCATTCCGGTGACATGCCAATCGCTGCACCTATTTTTTCCCAAGTCAGTTCTTTGGTTTCTTTTGCCACCATAATGGCTTGCGTCATAGCAAGTTTATTCATTGTTACTCCAAAATATCTGTTTGTATTTGAATAAAAAACCTGACACCCAGAACAGGTGCCAGGCCAACGAGGAAATCAATTCATTTTTTCGGAAAATTCAGCGGTAGGTGCGCCAGTTTTGTAATGCGTCGCATACAACATGCCACCAGTCAGCACCAAGCCACCCACCAGATTACCGAGGATAACCGGGATTTCATTCCATAATAACCAGTCAGCGATAGTGATGTCAGCGCCCATCAGCATGCCCATTGGGAACAAGAACATATTCACTACGGCATGTTCGAAGACCAGCCCGAAAAACACCGCAATTGGTAACCACATGGCAATTACTTTGCCCCCTACCGAATTAGATAGCATGGCGCCAACAACACCGGTTGAGACCATCCAGTTACACAGCACGCCAGCAACAAAAACAGTTAACCAGCCAGCACCGCCATGTGCAGCAAATCCTAGGGTACGTGCTTCAGCCGCTTTAGCAATTGCCTGACCGGCAGCACCCGGTTCGGTAGTGAAAGCAAATGTCCAGGCAATACCCACCAGTAACGCCGTGGTCAAAGCGCCTAATAAGTTACCTAAGCCGACCAGCAGCCAGTTTTTCATCATGCCTTTGAAAGTGCAGCCGCGTCTTTTATCTAACAACGCTAATGGAACTAGAGCAAATACACCGGTCAACAAGTCAAAACCGAGTAAGTTCAATAAGACAAAACCAACAGGGAAAACCAAGGCGCCAACAATCGGCAAACCAGTTTGTACGGCAGTGGTGACCGCAAAGGCAACGGCCAGAGTTAAAATAGCTCCTGCCATGTAAGATCGAATTAATACATCCCGTGTCGCCATTTTGAGTTTGGCTTCACCGGCATCGACCATTTTCTTGGCAAATTCGCTGGGCAAGAGATAAGACATAAACACTCCAGAGTAAGATTGATATTAAACAGGTAAGCAGTTTGCATGTTTTGTGCCTAACTTGATTTATATAGTTAAATCAGTTTGTTAGGTTTTTTTTGCCTTGTGGCGCTACTGAATTTGCACCAAATTGAAACGACATGTTGGTGCCGCTGCACAAGCATGAAGCGTTATTTCATACACAAAATCAACTGGAAAGAGGTGGAGACCAGGCTAGAGTATTAAGCAAATCTGGCTGTGGTCGACCGATGTAGTAACCTTGCCCAAAATCAACCCCATAACCTCTTAGCAGAGCTAAGATGTCAGCGTTTTCAACAAATTCAGCTGTAGTTTTACGGTTTAATCCTTTGGCGACATCCACCAAGGCTTTGACAAACAGTTGATCATCCGCATTTTTATCCAGATTTTTAATAAAGATTCCATCTATTTTGATGATATCGACCGGTAGTTCCCGCATATAATTAAACGACGAAAAACCAACGCCAAAGTCATCCAGCGAGAACCTGCAACCAAGGGCTTTAATGGCTTGCATCATTGCTTTGGCCTGCTGAAGGTTGGAGACGGCGACAGTTTCGGTGATTTCAAAAATAATGCCGTTGGGATCTACCTGATATTCAGCGATAGTGCTTTCCAGTAACGGCAATAATCGTGAGGTATCAATCACCAAGCCGGATAAATTAATGGCAAAACTGATATTAGGTTTTTGCTTTTGTAATAGTCCTAATTGTTTCAGGGCATGTTTGATAACGTAATGATCTATTTGCTGGATCAAACCCACTTGTTCAGCAATCTGGATAAATTTACCCGGTAAACGCATTTCACCGGTGTGAGGATCCCGCATACGAATCAAGACTTCGTAATGTTCAATTTTGTTGTTATCTAATTCCAGAATGGGCTGATAAAACAGCACAAACAGATCTTGTTCCAGTGCTTGTTCGATGCGGTGTTTCCACAACACCCGCGCTTCAAGCTGCTCACGAGTTCGATCATCCACTGAAAAGATATGAAAATTGCCTTTGCCTAGAGCTTTTGCCTGATACATCGCCAGATCGGCAAAGCCCATCAGCTCATGAATACTGGCATCCTGAAGGGGAAAGTGCACGATACCAATGCTGGTCGAAACCTTGTGTTGTACGGCACCATATTCAAGCTGAATCGTGCTCAACTCATGAATCACTTTTTTTGCCAGGGTAATAGCGCCATCAACATCACTCTCAGGCATTAGAATGGCAAATTCGTCACCCCCTAATCTGGCAACCAAATCGGTAAATCGGGTAACACGTTTTAGAGTACGGGCAACCAAAATTAATAATTCATCTCCAGCGCGGTGTCCGCTGGTATCGTTAATATCCTTGAATTGGTCCAGATCGAGATAGAGCAGCGTGTTTTGATGGTGATAACGAATCGCCATACGTAACGATTTTTCGAATTCTTCAATAAATTTTCGCCGATTGCATAAATCGGTTAACGGATCGTGTTCTGCCATCCAGACGATGCGTTTCTCCGCTTCCTTTTTATCAGTCATATCCAGGCCAACCGATAAAATCACTGCCTGTTGATTGTCGTGTTCCAAACGTGAATGCAGCCAGGAAATCTGGCGGATAAGACCGTTTTTATCAATAAGTTCAGAATCCTGCTGGGCAATGCGTTGATGCCCAGCCAATAATTCATTGAAGTGAATATTCGCTTCGGTCCAATGACTGGCGGGAAACATTCGGGCGACATTGGTACCGAGCATTTCGTCTTTGTTAAAACCTGTAATTTTTTCGCCGTAATCATTAAATAACGAAATTTCAAATTTTTTATTAATGGTTAAAACAATTAACTGGGCGGTATCGAGCAAACTTTTAATAAAGTCGCGTTCTTTTCGCAGCTCACGGTTTTTTATCTGTACCTGTTGATTACGCAGTCGCCCATGCTGGTCCAATTGATCCAAAACATTGATCAGGTGGTTGGTAATATTGGAGAGATCAATAACTTCCTGATCAGAGTTGTTAATGCTTGTTTCAGATAATAAAAGACGGGCTTGCTGATATTTTTTTGCTGACAACAAAGGCAAGGCCAGCGATATTTGCTCGATCTGTGACAAGGGTTTGGATAGACGCTTTAAACCCCACAGGGTTAATAACAGTGAAAATATTATGATAAGCAAAAACGGCGGCAGATAAATACTGAAGAGCTGGCTCGGATCAAAAGATCCATACTGAAAGTTCAAGTGGCCAACCAGAAATAACAGGATTAAACCGGCGATAAAACTACTAAAAAAAATACTGCAGGCTGTTTTCCAGTGAAGTTGGAGGTTTGACATCCTAGCCATTTCAATCAAATCCCTTGGAAATATAATGCTGGCGATTATGGCATATCAATTGGATGAAAAAATATAGACTGCTTAACGTTGTTCACCACGCGAGACACGGCTCAATACCCAATCTAAGGCGCTTGCAGGTAATATGCGTTTGAGATAGCCAAACAAATAGGTAGGGAAGGTTACGTAATAACGTATTTTGGGTCGGTCAGACTCAATTGCATGCACTAATTTATCTACAACAGCTTTGGCTGGAAGAGTAAAAGGTGCGGCCGGCCCGGGGGTTAACAAACGCTTTTCCATTGCCTCATAAATCGTATGATGGCTGCTGGTGTTTTTATCGATATGTTGCTGATATTTTGCAAAGGCATTTTGGCGGAAATGGCTGGTAATCGGACCGGGTTCGATAAGCGAAATATCGATTCCTGTGCCTTTGAGTTCAAGGCGCAAGGTATCAGCCAGTCCTTCAATAGCAAATTTACTGGCATTGTAAGCACCGCGATATGGTAAGGAGACTAAGCCTAAAACAGAACTGTTATAGATAATTCTGCCGAAACCCTGTTGTCGCATTTTTTTGATAACGAGGTTGGTTAACTCTTGTGTGCCGAATACATTGGTTTCAAATTGTTCGCGTAGCGCGGTACGGGATAAATCTTCCACCGCGCCAGGTTGGCCATAGGCAGCGTTATTGAATAATACGTCGATATGACCGTTAAAAATCTCTGAGGTGGCTTCAACAGCCTGATGGATAGAAGCGCTATCATTGAGATCGCATAACAAATTACTGATGCCTGCTGCAGTTAACGGGGAGTGATCGGCCGGATTCCTGATAGTAGCAATTACGTGATGGCCCCTAGCATGTAACATTTTTGCTGCTTGCAGGCCAATACCGCTGGAGCATCCAGTGATCAGAATGTTACGTTGTTTACTATTGGGCTTGTTTTTTGACATATAAGCAATCAGAGTATATTTAAATCACATTGGCTAAACATTTAAGCATAATGGCCGCTAAGGGTTACAGACAAAATCATTAGGGTTGAGGTACATCGCAGGTATGTTACAAGGAAATGACATTAGTCAGGCCGATTACGAACGGTTTCGGCTTTTTTTGGAACAAGCCTGCGGCATCGTTTTGGGCGATGGTAAACAATATTTAATTGTCAGTCGGTTGACTAAATTATTACGCGACGAAAAGATTCCATCAGTAGCCGATTTGTTAAATGCCATTCAGCGGGGCCATCCCCGTCATTTACGTGATGCAGTCATCGATGCGATGACCACTAATGAAACTTCGTGGTTTCGTGATGGTGGACCATTTGAAGTATTTGAAAAGATGACACTGGCTGATTTGGAGACTCGGATAACACCACCCTGCAAAATCTGGTCTGCTGCCTGTTCCTCAGGGCAAGAACCTTATACCATCAGTATGATTCTCAGCGAATACATTCGTAAAAAACCGGATAGCCGACTCAAGAGTACACAAATCATCGCTACCGATATTTCCAACAGTATGCTGGCCATGGCAAGACGCGGTATCTATGAAGAACACGCGCTGATTAGAGGGATTTCTGCAGCCAGACGTCAACAGTTTTTCAAACAGCTGGAAGGTAGCTGGCATATTGTTGATGAACTCAAACAACGGGTGCAGTTTCGTGAACAGAACTTATTGCAGAGCTATACCGGATTGGGACGCTTTGACGTGATCTTGTGCCGCAATGTACTGATTTACTTTTCATCACAACGCAAAACAGACATTCTGACCCGGCTTGCACAGTCATTAAATCCGGGTGGTTATTTGTTTTTAGGCGCTTCAGAAACTATCAGCGGTTATACCGATGCGTTTGATCTACAACGTACGCCGCATGGCGTGGTGTATCGTCGCCGTTAAAGGTCTGTTTTATCAGCTTCGGACTTAACCAATATCGGCTCAGCAGCTGGTGAACTCGAAGCAGCATTTGTTCTTTCCGGTTTTTTGCACCAGCCCAACCAGCTTCCAATATATTGTAGAACCGTTTTTATCAGCCGCCACAAACGCGGTAACAGCCAAATCATTAATAGAACAAAAATCAGTAACGCGGCCAGAAACCATAGTGGATGAGTCAGTGCTGTCCATAACCCGGCAATCACCAGTAAATCTTCGGTTATTGAGGCACCCCAGTTGCTGAAGGGCTCAGGAGAGGTATTTATCAGTAGTCGACTGCCTGCTTTAGTGGCATGAGTTGCCGCAGCAAGTCCGCCACCCAGAATACCCGCAGTAAGTTCAATCGCCGGACTGACATCACCAACCGCACTGGCCGCCAACATGGCACCTGCCGGAATACGGATAAAGGTATGCAGGGTATCCCAGCCGGTATCGACGCCAGGTATCTTATCGGCAAAGAATTCTACACAGTACATTACAGCCGCAGCAGTCATCACCAGAGGGTCGCTGAGTACCTGCAACTCATCCGGCAGTATGATATGGCCTGTAGTGCCCATATAGCCGAGCATGAATACGGCTGCGTATAAGTTGATTCCACTGGCCCATGCGGCGCCCATACTCAGCGCAATAATACTTACAGCATCCATTTTAAGACTCCTGTTTGTTATAGTGGCTAGGGTCAGGATAAACAGACCCTGGAGTTTTTGGAGTGATATGGATGATAACCCGAACAGAGCTGCTCGCCTATCTTGATGACCTATTAGAAACATCAAGATTTCAGGACTATTGTCCCAATGGTTTGCAAGTGGAAGGTAAACAGCAGATTAAAACTTTGGTTACTGGTGTTACGGCAAGTCAGGCATTGCTGGATGCTGCTGTAGCCAATAATGCTGATGCGATACTGGTGCATCATGGCTATTTTTGGCGTGGTGAATCATCCCCGGTGACCGGTCTTAAATATCAGCGACTAAAAACCTTGTTGACACACGATATTAACCTTATTGCATATCATCTTCCATTAGATGCTCATACCGAGTTTGGCAACAATGTGCAGTTGGCAAAAATACTGGATATTGAAATTGATGGTCGTATTTCAGCTACTGGCGATCCGGCTATTGCTTTGTGTGGATGCTTAAAAACGCCGCAAAGCTTAGCTGAATTTTCTTCGTATATTGATCAACAGCTTGGGCGTAAGCCCACCGTTATCGCCGGACATGATCGTGCGATCACTACCCTGGGCTGGTGTACTGGAGCAGCGCAAGGCTATATTCAGCAGGCGGCAGAGTTAGGACTGGATGCATTTATCAGCGGTGAAGTCTCCGAACAAACCACGCATTTGGCTCGAGAGCTGGGAATTCATTATATTGCTGCAGGACATCACGCGACTGAACGTTATGGGGTTAAGGCATTGGGCGAACATATTGCAGAGCAATTTGGCCTGCACCATGCCTTCATCGATATTGATAATCCAGTCTAATGGATAAACAAAAGGCCATAAGAATGGTAACGAATATGAGTGAGCGGATAGACAAGATAAAACATTTCTTTCAGGTACAGATCTGGCAGGAAGCGGCACAAGGAACCAGCAGAATACGTCGTCTGACAAACCATGCTGTGCGAGTGATCTTTGTGATGATCCGTCAATTGTCGACTGGTGAACTGAATTTAAGGGCTATGAGTCTGGTGTTTACCACCTTATTGTCATTAGTGCCGTTAATTGCTGTGGCTTTCTCAGTGCTGAAAGCTTTCGGTGTGCATAACCAGATTGAACCGGTGTTGTTGAACTTCATGACTCCGCTTGGTGACCGGGGTGCAGAGATGACTGCCAATATTATTGGCTTTGTGGAAAACGTTAAAGTTGGTGTGCTCGGATCCATCGGTTTGGGAATGCTCTTTTATACGATTATTGCACTGGTACAAAAAGTCGAAAGTGCGTTCAATTATGTTTGGCGAGTCAAGCGCCCCAGAACATTGGCGCGTCGTTTTACCGACTATTTAAGTGTCGTGATGATTGGTCCCGTTTTAGTGTTTTCAGCATTAGGTATTGCCGCTACCGTCATGAAGCATGATGTGGTGCTAACGCTGCAATCCATAGAGCCATTTGGGACTTTGTTATTGATACTGACGAAGTTATTGCCGTATTTCATGATTGTATTGGCATTTACCTTTCTTTATACCTTTATCCCCAATACCAAGGTGAAACTTGCTCCAGCATTGGGTGGAGCAATGGTGGCAGGTGCCTTGTGGATTGGTCTGGGAACATTATTTGCGACATTTGTGGCTTCATCATCCAATTACACGGCAATCTATTCCAGTTTTGCCATTTTGTTTTTCTTTATGATCTGGCTCTATCTGGGCTGGTATATTCTGTTGACCGGTTCTCAGGTCGCTTTTTATTTGCAGCACCCAAGGTTTGTGTTGATGGGCGGCAAAACGCTGGTATTAAGTCCACGTTTGCGTGAGAAAAAGGGCTTGTGGCTGATGACGATTATTGCCCGCCGTTTTTGTAATAAACAGCCTGCATACAGCCTCTCAGAATTGGAGCAGCTTACCGCGTTAAGCAGTGAAAATTTAGAAGATTTATTGGGCATGCTGGAGGATGGTGGTTTTCTGGTAGAAGTAGCTGGCGATAAAATCGCCTATACATTAGCTGGCGATGTCAGCGAAATTCGCGTCGGAGAAATATTGGCTTGTTTGCGCAGTGCTGAAGAAGTGGGTGTATCTAAACTTCAACAGCACACTGAGCCGGGTATCGAAGCATTTTTCAGCGAGATGACGGAAGCACAAAATGATGTTTTGGATGATTTGAGTTTGCGAGATTTAGCCATAGGTGAAAATGCAACATGATTGAAAACAATGCTTTTCATGGCAAGCGTATTTTGCTCGGCATTACCGGCAGTATTGCCGCTTACAAAGCGGCAGATCTTGTGCGTAGATTAAAAGAGCACGGCGCTGAAGTTCGGGTGATGATGAGTCGGGGAGCAACGCAGTTTATTACACCACTCACCATGCAAACAGTAAGCGGCAATCCGGTGTCATTAAATTTCTTTGATGCCGATGAAGAAGCTGCGATGGGCCATATTAAATTAGCTCGTTGGGCGGATTGGATATTGATTGCTCCAGCCACTGCCGATTGCCTGGCAAAATTGGCTCACGGTCTGGCCGATGATTTGATCTCAACGGTGTGCCTTGCTTCTGAAGCGCCGCTAATGGTGGCACCTGCAATGAACAATAAAATGTGGACGCATTCAGCTACCCAACAAAACTGTCAGATACTCAAGCAACGTGATGTCGAATTTATTGGTCCGGAAAGCGGCGATCAGGCTTGTGGTGAACAGGGTGAAGGACGTTTAATGGCTGTCGATACTATGCTGAAGCATTTGTTGACAAAAATTCAGCCGGGCCCGTTGACCGGAAAAAAAGTAGTTATCACCGCGGGTCCTACCTATGAAGCTATCGATCCAGTACGTTTTATCGCCAATCGTAGTTCAGGGAAAATGGGCTATGCGCTGGCACAAGCCGCTGCTGAAGCTGGCGCAGATGTGACACTGATTTCCGGGCCGGTAGCACTGACAGCTCCTATTGGAATAACCTTTTTGAAGGTGGAAACAGCCCAGCAAATGTATGACGCTGTGATGAGCCATTTAGCACAAACGACCGTTTTTATTGGTTGTGCGGCGGTGGCTGATTATCGTCCTGCTGATCCTGCTCCAACAAAATTAAAAAAATCTGCCAAAGACGATTTATCACTGCAACTTCGATTGAATCCCGATATTATTACCGCGGTTGCCAGCTCAGGTGAACGGCCAGAGTTGGTAGTTGGTTTTGCCGCAGAAACAGACGATTTACAGCATTATGCACAACAAAAATTACAGCATAAAGGTCTGGATATGATTGCTGCGAATCAAGTGGGGGATGGACTGGCTTTTGGTCAGGATAATAATGCGCTGGAAATTTTCTGGGAGGGCGGGCACAAGTCATTGCTTGAAGCCCCGAAACTTGAAATTGCACGCGAACTCATAACATTAATAACAGAGCGCTATCATGCAAAAAATTCAATTTAAAATTCTCGACCCGAGATTGGGCACTTCTATTGAACTTCCTGATTACGCCACCGCTGGTTCTGCGGGAATGGACTTGAGAGCCTGCCTTGATGAAAATCTGACATTAAATCCCGGTGAAACCATTTTGATTCCGACCGGTATTGCCATACATATTGATGATCCTGCCTTAGCGGCGATGATATTGCCTCGTTCGGGTTTAGGTCATAAACACGGTATCGTATTGGGGAATCTGGTTGGCCTGATTGATAGCGATTATCAAGGACAAATTTTTGTCTCTTGCTGGAACCGAGGCAACACACCTTTTGAAATTGTCGTTGGTGAACGTATTGCACAAATGTTGTTTGTTCCAGTGGTTCAGGTCGGCTTTGAGCAAGTGACCGAATTTACTGCCAGTGAGCGTGGCAGCGGCGGTTTTGGCCATACCGGCAGAAACTGAGCACAAACGTGCTGTTAACTCTGCAAAACCTGAAAATCTTTCGCAGAAGGCTGAGTTCTTTAGCCATTTTGTTGATGATTTTGATTGTTGTTTCAGGGCTGGCCGCTGCCATTTGGATAAACGACTATCAAAAACAATCTGCTGTAACAGTATTTAATCAACAACAAACGGAAAAGCTCGCTACCGCCGCATCAGGGCTAATCGATATGCTGCAGACCTGGCAGCAGCAATTTAATGATATGACAGCAGCAGATGCACAAGACCCGGTTGCTTATGGTTGGCCTGCAGCGTCAACGGCGTGTGTTTTGACTGAAATACCATCCGCTCCGACATCGGATGCCTGTATTCCAGTGAGCTTTGGCACCATCAACAGTCTGCGGCAGGCAGAAAAGCAAGGGATGGCTGATATTGCCGTTATGCAACCTAATACGCCTCAGGCACATATTTTATTGACCAAAAAGCTAAATGATTCAAGCTACCTGGTTTTATCCCTTCAAATGACAGAACTGGAAAATAAACTTAGAGAGCGCTATCTCACGATTGGATCTGGAAATCTGGTGTTGCAGCAAGGTGCTCAGAATTGGCTCACTTTATTAGAGCAAGGCGATAACAAAACCCAGCAATCAGGCCGTATTTATTACCAGTCATTACCGGGAGCCTATTGGCGTTTAGCCTTTTCGCCTGCTGAGAATGTGGCGAAATCGGCCGCTTGGCCAGCATTGGCCATGCTAACTATTATTGTTTTTGTCTTGTGTTGGTTAGTCGCCACTAAATTCAGTACCTTGCGAGCAAAAAAACAAGCTCAAATCGGAGCCCGCCCAAGACCTGTCGAATATGTGGAAAATGAAGTCAACATTGATAACACCCCGACGCCTGCCGTGATCCGTGTAGCGGCGCCAAAAATCAGTAAAACCGAGGCAGTTGATAGAGTAAGGCCAGTCGATATCAAGCCGGTAATTTTCAAAGCTTATGATATTCGAGGCATTGTTGGCACCCAGCTTAGTGAGCCAATTATGCGAGTCTTGGGGCTTGCCATAGGTACCGAGGCACAACATCAGGAACAGACAAGGATTATCGTCGGACGTGATGGACGACTGTCTAGTGAAAGTTTTAGTGATGCCCTGATTGAAGGCATTTTGGCCAGTGGTTGTGATGTGACGGATATTGGCGCCGTACCTACTCCGCTGGTGTATTTCGCCTCCCAGCATATGCGAACGAATTGTGGTGTAGTGGTCACCGGCAGTCACAATCCTCAAGGCTACAATGGCCTGAAAATTGTCATCAATAACAAAACCCTCGCAGGGGAAGCAATTCAGGGTATTTACCATCGTATTCAACAATCGCGCTTATATGACGGTGAAGGTCAGTTACGTCAGGCAGATATCATTGAAAGTTATATTGAAAAAGTAAAACTGGCAGTGACATTATCTCGTCCGCTGAAAGTTGGCGTGGATTGCGGTAATGGTATTGCAGGCAAAGTGGTTCCGAGATTGCTGAAAGCGATGGGCTGTGATGTACATGAGCTTTTTTGCGAAGTAGATGGACATTTTCCCAATCATCACCCAAACCCTGCTCAGCCACAGAATATGCGAGATATTTCCAAACTAGTTCGGGATAAGCATCTGGATATCGGTCTGGCATTTGATGGTGATGGAGATCGTCTGGGTGTGGTGAATGGGGAAGGCGAAATCATCTGGCCAGATCGTTTACTGATGTTATTTGCCACCGACATTCTGAAACGGCATAAAGGTTCGACCATTATTTATGACGTTAAAAGCACTGGAATGTTAGAACAGGTCATCAGCAGAGCAGGCGGTAAACCGCTTATGTGTGCATCTGGCCATTCGTTATTACGTGCAGAAATGATGAAGCATGATGCAAAATTAGCTGGCGAGTTAAGCGGCCACATCTTTTTTGCCGATAATTGGTATGGTTTCGATGATGCGTTATTTGCCGCTTGCAGGTTATTGGCGCTGATTGCCGATGACCCGCAACGAAGAGGCGCAACCGAAATTTTTGCTGCTCAACCGCAAAGCGTTAGCACACCTGAAATTTTAATTGATTTAGATACAGCAGAATGTCGGCGTTTTATGACACAATTCACCCAAAATGCTCAGTTCGATGGAGCTGAAGTCATCACCATTGATGGTGTCAGGGTGAATTTTGGCAAAGGATGGGGCCTGGTTCGAGCGTCGAATACAGTTCCTGGTTTAACCTTGCGTTTCGAAGCTGAGACAGAAGCCGATTTGGAGCAAATCAAACAACAGTTTATTCAACAGATGTTGCAAGTGAAACCCAACCTAAGCTTGAATTTTTAGTCCGCACTTGTTGAGCGTTTTTATCAAAAACAAGTTGGTCATATTTTTGCTTAAGCAAAAACAATAAAAAAGCCTGTGTTAGGTAACGCAGGACAAGGAAGAATTAGTTAATGAGTTTGAATACACAAAAAGCGTCACATATTGCTCAAGTACTTACTGAGGCGTTGCCTTATATACAACGTTTTTCCGGTAAAACATTGGTCATCAAATATGGTGGTAATGCCATGATTGATGAAACGTTGAAAAATAGTTTTGCCCGTGACGTGGTGTTACTGAAAGCCGTAGGTATTAACCCGGTTATAGTGCATGGTGGCGGACCTCAAATTGGCCAGCTTTTGGCAAAGATTGGCAAAGAATCAGAGTTCATCAACGGTATGCGGGTGACCGACACCGAGACCATGGATATTGTTGAAATGGTGCTTGGTGGGCAGGTCAATAAAAGCATTGTGAATCTGATTAATAATCATGGCGGTCGCGCGGTTGGCTTGACGGGTAAAGATGGCAGTTTAATTTTTGCAGAAAAAATGAAATTTGCTTCAGCAGACGATCTCAGCGAAGATTCGCCGGAAATGATTGATCTCGGATTCGTTGGACGAGTGACCAGTATTGATACCAGTGTCATTGATATGTTGATACACAGTGATTTTATTCCGGTCATAGCACCTATTGGTGTAGGGCAGGATGGCCAGTCCTACAATATCAATGCCGATCTGGTTGCAGGCAAAATTGCTGAAGTGTTACAGGCTGAAAAATTGATCCTATTGACAAACACGCCCGGCCTGCTGGATGCTGACGGAAAATTACTCACGGGCTTGAATGCAAAACAAGTCAATGATTTAATTGCGTCGGGTGTCATTTACGGTGGAATGTTACCTAAAATTGGCTGTGCGCTAGATGCAGTTCAAGCAGGGGTGACCAGCTCACACATCATCGATGGTCGTGTACAGCATGCGGTCTTACTGGAAATGTTTACGGATGAGGGTGTAGGTACACTTATTCGTGGAGGCGGTCGATGATGGAGCAACAATCTACGCGTGCTCAAAATAAACAGTCGCGTCATCAAGCTATACTGGAAGCATTAGCATCGCAGCTTGAACAACATCCCGGACAAAGAATTACCACGGCTCAGTTGGCTGAAAGTTTAGGAGTTTCTGAAGCGGCCCTATATCGCCACTTTCCAAGTAAAGCTCGAATGTTCGAAGGCCTTATCGAATTTTCAGAAGACACGGTATTTGGCCTTATCCGCAGAATTCTCGATGAAGACGACAATGCGGTTTCCCGATGTGAAAAAATCATGGCATTGATGCTGGGATTCAGCGCAAAAAATCCAGGCATAAGTAGCGTACTCGTTGGAACTGCACTTACAGGCGAAACAGAGCGGCTTCGCCAACGTGTTAGTCAATTTTTTGACCGATTGGAAACACAATTTCGACAAATTTTACGTGAGCGTGAATTAACCTTGACGCAAGCTGGTGGACGGCCAGTTAATGAAACAGCTAATTTGCTTCTCAGTATTGTTGAAGGGCGCTTACAGCAATTTGTTCGTAGTGGATTTCGCCAATCACCACTTCAAGGATGGGAACAACAATGGCTACTCATCAACACGATTCTCAGGACATACGCATGATCAATGTAGTGGTGTTAGGTCGCTCGATAACGAATTTAATTAATTTGGCTGAGCACGATGGTCTCAATATCAAAGTGATTGAGCCCCATACAATTGATGATGCGTTATTGGCAATAAAAGCCGCAGAAACAGATGTGACGGTCTTAGAACAGCATAACGAACAGATTAATACCGATATTTTATGTTTGGTCTTGGCAACCAATTATCCGCTTAACCAAACAATTATCCTGTCAGACAAAGTGCCGGACTTTGAGCAGTTAAAAGCAACCGGTTTTAGGGCGCGGGGATACATTACTCCCCCACAACATGACAAATTAGTAAAAGCGATTCGTGCTGTACATGACGGTGAAGCCTGGTTGCCAAGGCGTTTGGTAGCTGACATGCTAAATCATTTTGCTGCCGGTGATTTAGGCTAAGAATTGAATAATGCTCCATGATAGTGTCAGCTGGCTGAAATTTTGCATATATGCATATTGAATTTTCAACATTAATTCAATAGTTAGTACCAATGTACAGTAGATCGGTTTTAAATGTCATGGGAAACTATTTGCAAAGTAGGTCACATATTTATGTCGACCCAAGGAAGCAGCATTTCATCGGAGAAGCATTATGGCAACAGAAGCCGGTATTATTTCAGCCTTAATTGGCACCGCAACTGCTACAGCAGTCGATGGGACTGTAAGAAATTTACAAGTTGGTGACAGGGTTTACCCTAACGAGATCATTACAACTGGTCTTGCTGGTGCCATCGAAATAGAATTTCCTGACGGCAGTGTCATGGATTTGGGAAGAAACTCTCAAGCCGTTTTAGACAGTGAAACATTTGAATTAGACGTGGCAGATGCCGAAACACCGACTCCCGCCGCAGATGTCGTAGATGAAATCGAAGCAATTCAACAAGCATTATTGGCTGGCGAAGATCCAACACAAATCGCTGATGCTACTGCTGCTGGTCCTGGCGCACTGCCAACCAGTGAAGGTGGAAGCGACGCTGTAGTTGTTGATTACCTTGCTCCACGCATCACCCCTGATTCAGGTTTTGAAACAACAGGACCGGGAGTTGCTTTCTTAGATCCTCCTCCATTTGATTTTTTAGTGGATGAATCGGATGATTTGGAGCCTATCGATCCAGATCCAATTACACCTCCTCCAGTTGATAACACACCACCAGTCGCCGATCCGGTATTAACAAGTTATTCTTTTGCTTCACAGGCGCAAGAATCGCTACCGGAAGGGGCATATGTTTATAAAAATTTCACTGTTGGTGGCGGAGTAGATGAATCTGAATTCGGATTTAAATCACCTACAATATTTGAAGCAAATCCTAGTTTAGGTGGAGATGATGGTCCAGATGGTACTCCTGAATCCCTACTAACATTTACTCTAACTGCCGATCCCTCATTTGGTACGCTGTATAAATTAGTGGAAGGCGAATGGGTAGCGTTAAAGGCAGGCGAAGAAGGCAATAACACGTTTAACGCTGGTGACTCTATTCTTTGGATTGCAACGCAAGAAGAATTTTCTGCCAATATCAATACAATTACTAATAATTATGGTGATGGGGTTGGTAGTGCGGCGTGGAATGGCGTTACTCTTAAAGCAACTAAACTGAATGGACAAGAGGGTAGGCTCGCTTTTGACCAAGATGGGATAGGCGTAATTGGTGGAACAATTGTACCTAATCAGTTGGAGTATCGAGAAGGTGTCTCCGAAGAAATATCTATAAAATTCG
>NZ_MCRI01000023.1 GCF_001720165.1 Methylophaga muralis | reverse complement strand
GCAGCTTTGAATCAGCGTAAGCAATATTGAATGAGAAGAGTGCCAGAAAGGCAGACATGGCCAGCGTATTAAAAAGTTTTTTCATTAACAATGTGCTCCAATAAAAACTCGCCCTATCCTACAGACAGTGCACAGCGGCCAAATAGAGCAGTTGACTTATATGAGATAGGGAATATGTCACGCTTATTGTTATGACTTTTTCCTGATTTATGTTTTTTTGTATTTATCATCAATATTGGCATATACATATTAAAATTAATCATCATAAAATAGGTGTTTAATTTTAAAGTTATATATGGACTTAGTCTGAATGCTGTCACCTAAATTATCCCTAACTGATAAGAAAAACAGGGGCAAAACTGATTTAGCGATCATTGTGGCTGCATCATTGCTAACTTATCTTGTTGCTGGATATTACGACTTAGCCGAGCGCTGGATTAATTGGGCAGCACTTGGTGAGTTTTATCAGCTTGATGAAATTATTTTTGTTTTGCTGGTGCTAAGCACCGGTTTGATGTGGTTTGGCAGAAGACGCTACATCGAATTGCAGGAAACTTTGAAACGTAACCTCGAAATTAAAACCAAGCTTGAAATGCAAAATGCAGACAATGCAAAGCTACTGTTACAAAACCGAGCCCTCATTAAACATATAACTCAGGTTAGAGAAGCAGAACGGAATCACTTAGCGTCAGAGCTGCATGATGTCTTTGGACAATACCTGGCAGCGATTGATGTAAATGCTTCTGTCGCAATTAAATACAAAACTGAAGATCCGAAACTTCAAGCAATACTCAAAACCATTCAGGACAGTGCCAGCTATCTTCGCAATGTCACTCGTTCTCAATTACGCAGTCTCAAACCACCCGGTCTGGAGACCGTTGGGCTTTCTGCAGCTATTGAAGATCTTATTTCTCAGTGGCAGATGTCATTTACGAATTACGCCATTGATATAAACATAGATGTTGATGACAAGCTGGTAGGGTATGACACAGCACTGACGGTTTACCGTTGTTTACAGGAAGCGTTCACCAATATTACGCGTCATGCTGATGCCCATAACATCTATATTCATCTAGTAACCCAGAACAAATCCATACATGGATACGACATCAGTTTGACCATTCGTGACGACGGTAAAGGCTTCGACCCAGCTGAAGGCATGGGTAAAGGTCTGGGACTAATTGGCATACGAGAAAGGGTTCACGCTCTTCATGGTCAGTTCAATCTGCATCAAGCAGAACCGACAGGTAGCGTTTTAACTTTAACTATTCCGTTATGAATATCGACAGGATCTAATTTCACATATGTGATGAGGCAATTATAGAAATGAACAAGCAGAGAACGACCATATTATTAATTGATGATCACGCCATCCTTCGGGAGGGATATCAGCAATTACTCGAATCCGCTGGATTTGAAGTTATCGGCCAATCTGGAAATGCAGAAGATGGTTATCAGGCATTTATCGCGTTACAACCAAAAGTATGCATTATTGACCTGACCATGCCTGGAACAGGTGGGTTGGAGTGTGTCCGCAGGATCTGTAACCGGGACAAAGATGCTCGTATTCTGGTTTGCAGCATGCATGAAGAAACCACGCTCGCCATGCGTGCTCTTGAACTAGGCGCTATGGGTTACATTACTAAATCCTGTTCTTCTGATGTATTAATTGAAGCGGTTAAGGCCGTCGCTGAAAAACGTCATTATCTTGGGGCCGAAGTTGCACGTTCTATTGCGATGGAAAAGCTGATCAAAACCGATCAGAAAATCGACTCGTTATCTCATCAGGAATTCGCTGTTTTCCGGATGGTGGCTGAAGGAATGAGTATTGAGGAAATTTCCAAGAGTCTCACTTTGGCACCAAAAACAGTTTCTAATTATAAGACGAATATGATGCGAAAACTGGGCACAACCAAACTGGCAGACATTATTTTTCTGGCACAGAAAATTGGTTTGATTCACCCGCCTAACAATCAATAAAGGCTTACATCCCCTAAAAATAACGGAAAAAGCCTATAACCCTGACAATTATGTGAAGTCTTCCCTATAACACAGATGGCGCCACTCTCTATCCCCCACCCCCTTTAAAAACTGATGATATTACCGGTGCACAGCCGCATTTTCGAATGTGTGCTGAGACACAGGGTCAGCGCAAGCTGACATCCAGTTAAAATAGGAGGATATATGAGAGAGAAAAAACTAAGCCGGTTAACAAAAACCGGTTCAGCTGCATTGGTCAGCTCTGTCATCGGCATGATGACAGTAGGCGTTGCTTTCGCCAATGACAAGCTGGTTGAACTTCAAAAGGACGAAGCTAACTGGGTTATGCAGGGTAAAAACTATTCTGCTGATCACTACAGTTCTTCAAAACAAATCAATAAAAAGAACGTCAGTAAATTGGCGCCATCTTGGACTTTCTCCACAGGTGTTTTAAGTGGTCATGAAGGTGCTCCTCTGGTTATTGGTGACATGATGTACATCCACTCACCATTCCCAAACAATACCTTCGCAATCAACTTAAAAGATCCTGGCACTATCGTCTGGGAACATAAACCAAAACAAGATCCTGCTGCTCGCGCAGTAGCATGTTGTGACGTCGTTAACCGTGGTTTGGCTTATTGGCCTGGCGATGACAAAACACCTGCAATGATCTTGAAAAGCCAATTGGACGGACATGTCGTAGCATTAAATGCTGAAACAGGTGCGGTGCATTGGCAAGTTGAAAACGGTGATATCAGTGTTGGTCAAACTCAAACACAAGCACCGTTTGTTGTTAAAGACTTGGTTATCCAAGGTTCTTCAGGTGCTGAACTGGGTGTGCGTGGTTACGTCACAGCATTTGACATCCACACTGGTGAAATGGTTTGGCGTTGGTATGCAACAGGTCCTGATGACGAAATTGGTTTAGCAAAAGACTTCAACAGTGCTAACCCACATTACGGTCAAAAAGATCTGGGTCTGAAAACCTGGGAAGACGAAGCCTGGAAAATCGGTGGTGGTACTAACTGGGGTTGGTATGCCTACGATCCTGATTTAGAAATGTTCTACTACGGTTCAGGTAACCCTGCTCCTTGGAACGAAACCATGCGTCCAGGCGACAACAAATGGACCATGACTATCTGGGGTCGTGATGCGGATACCGGTTTAGCTAAATTCGGTTACCAAAAAACACCACATGATGAATGGGACTACGCTGGCGTTAACGTCATGATGCTTTCTGAGCAAAAAGACAAATCCGGCAAAATGCGTAAATTACTGACTCACCCGGATCGTAACGGCATTATCTACACGCTGGATCGTGAAACAGGTGATTTGGTTTCTGCAGACAAAATGGATGACACTGCAAACTGGGTGAAAAAAGTAGATTTGGAAACAGGTCTGCCAATTCGTGATCCAGAATTCAGCACCAGAATGGGTCACCGTTCACGTGATATCTGTCCTTCAGCCATGGGTTTCCACAACCAAGGTATGGATTCATATGATCCAGAAAGACAATTGTTCTATCTCGGTCTGAACCATCTGTGTATGGATTGGGAACCGTTCATGCTGCCTTACCGTGCAGGTCAATTCTTCGTAGGTGCAAACGTATGGAGCTATCCTGGACCTAAAGGTGATCGTCAACGTGGTATCGGTTCTGGCCAGGTTAAAGCCTACAACGCCATTACTGGTGAGTTCGCTTGGGAAAAAATGGAAAAATTCTCAATCTGGGGCGGCACCATGGCAACCGCTGGTGGCTTGGTATTCTACGGCACATTGGATGGCTTCATCAAAGCTCGTGATGCAGACAACGGTGACTTGCTGTGGAAATTCAAACTTCCTTCAGGCGCTATCGGTCATCCAATGACTTACACCCATGATGGCATTCAATACGTTGCCATTAACTATGGTGTAGGTGGTTGGCCTGCTGTTGGTCTGGTATTTGACTTGAACGATCCATCCGCTGGTCTGGGTGCTGTAGGTGCCTTTAAAGAACTGGCACGTAACACTCAAATGGGTGGTGGTCTGATGGTCTTTGCTCTGGATGGTAAAGGACCTTACGACGACTTGAGCGTTGGTGAATACGAAATGTAATCACTGATTCTCAATATAACTTGGTTGTATCGAGTTATATCGTTGTATTCAATCCGGCTGGCAACACAAAGCTTGTGTTGCCAGCCCCTTCTGAGAGTGTAAGACATGCTAAACAATAAATTACAAACCAAAAAGAAAGTGGGCAGCACAAAATTATTAACTCATTGCAGCCTGCTTATGGCTTCACTGTTCACTGTACTGAGCCCAGCTCAAGCAAACAATGCAATACCAGAAACACTAAAAGTCTGTGCGGCAGGCAATGAAATGCCTTACTCAAACACGCAACAGCAAGGTTTTGAAAACGAAATCGCCAAAGTTCTCGCAGAAAGTATGGATATGCCTCTGGAGTTTGTCTGGTCCGATAAGGCGGCGATTTTTCTGGTAACCGAACATTTACTAAGAAAAGAATGCGATGTCGTTATGGGTGTGGATAGTGATGACCCGCGCGTTGCGACTAGCCAGCCTTACTATAAATCAGGCTATGTTTTTGTTTACCGTGCCGATAAAAATCTCGAAATCAGTGACTGGGATAGTCCTGATATTCAAAAACTCAATCGTTTTGTGGTTATTCCAGGCAGCCCGTCTGAAGTCATGCTACGGGAAGTTGGAAAGTTTGAAGGTAATTTCAACTACACAAAATCCTTATCCGGCTACAAATCTCCACGTAATAAATACGTTCGCCTAGAACCCACCAAATTAATTGGTGAAGTCACTTCAGGTAATGGCGATATTGCTCATCTATGGGCACCAGAAGTAGCTCGATATGTCCGTGACTCAAGTACACCACTAAAAATGGTCTTATCACCAGAATTTGGTGAGCTTAAAAATGGTGAAGGCATTGTTCAACATTACGATCAATCTGTAGCGGTTCGTGAAGATGACAAGGCTTTATTGGAAGCAATAAATAAAGGTTTGGCTGATGCTGCACCGAAGATAAATGCCATCCTCAAAAAAGAAGGGATTCCACTGCTTTGATGCCTTGTCATGCAGTCTCTTTTAATTCAACAGGACTACTTAAACACTATGATTAAAAATGTAAAAAGTTTAACCAGTAAAGCAGCATGCCTGCTGGGTTTATCGATGATTACTGCTGTCAGCTTGACGCCAATGACTGCAGAAGCTCAAGTCACCTTTCGTAATGCCACAACAGGTGATGTGATTGATTTTTCATTTGGTAAAAAAGGTGAAGAAACTGAAGCCGTAAAACATTTTATGGAAACAGCAGAAAATCTTTACAACCAGGATGAAGAAGCCATCACAATCGGCCAAGACCTTTATATGACAGCATGTTCAGGCTGTCATGGTCACCATGTAGAAGGCAAATTGGGCCCAGCGTTAGGTGATGCGTATTGGACTTATCCTGCAGGTCGTTATGACAAAGGTTTCTTTGAAATCATTTATGACGGTGCACGGGCAATGATGGGGCCGCAACGTAACAACCTAAGTATTGATGAGATTTTGCAGGTTATGGCTTACGTTCGCAGTGTTTATTGGGATGAGCCAGAAAAAGCGCTGTGGTTACCTGAAGAGGAACGCGCCAAATTGGTTCCTGCGGAAATGCCAGCCGAGTTCAAAGAAGCTTTAGAAAATTTTAATAAAACACATTAATGAAATTAAATGTGTCTCAAGACAAATTTTAAAGATTAGTGATTGATAGCGTGGCCTTAGCCAGCTCAGGGCAACCACGCTATCAAGCATTATGTTGTCAAAACCAAAAGGAGAGAAATATGAAGAAAATTAAAACATTAGCCGTAACTGGCGCGACAGCAATCTTGTTAACCTTCGGCATGTCATCAGCAATGGCTTACGACGGTACAAAATGCAAAGCATCAGGCAACTGCTGGGAAGCTAAACCAGGATTTCCTGAAAAAATCAAAGGATCTAAATTTGATCCTAAACATAGCCAAACTGAACTGGACAAACAAACCAGTGCAATGGAAGCGATGGAAGCACGTAATGCTAAGCGTGTAGAAAACTTCAAACAAACGGGTAAGTGGTCTTACTAAGCCAAAACCTAAGTGAGGCCAGTTGGTAACAACTGGCCTCTTTTTTATTAATGACATCACCGTCTGTCCAGGCATAAACTCATGAGCAACGCTGCTACATACTCTGATAACTATCTAAGCGATTGGCATCAACAAGCCGTCACTCTGCAAAACAACATCAACCAGACAATTTTAGGCCAGGAAAACATCATTGAACTAATGGTGTTAGCAATATTTTGCCGAGGCCATATTCTGCTGGAAGGTGATGTTGGTGTAGGTAAAACAACTTTATTAAGAGCGGCAGCAGAGAGTTTGGGTGGAGATTTTGAGCGTATTGAAGGCACGATAGATTTAATGCCTCATGATTTGGTGTATTACACGCATATTTCCAGTGACGGTAAACCTGCTGTTAGTGAAGGCCCATTACTGAAGCACGGTGAAGATTTATCTATCTTTTTCTTTAATGAAATAAACCGCGCCAGACCTCAAGTACATTCATTATTGCTACGCGTGATGGCTGAACGTAGTGTCACTGCATTTAATAAAACGTTTCATTTTCCGCATCTGCAAGTCTTTGCCGATAGGAACCGAATTGAAAAAGACGAAACCTTTGAATTACCCGCTGCTGCGCGTGATCGTTTTATGATGGAACTGCATATAAAACAACCCAAAGCAGAAGCTCAACTCAAGGAATTGATGTTCAATACCCGCTATTACGATGCGGATAAATTAGTCGATAGCGCTGATAAAGCGGTGTTACCGTTTAACCAATTAAATGATATTGCCACGGCGATTCAGTCACAGATCCACGCCAGTGATGCCGTTCAGGATTATGCTTATCACCTGTGTCAGGCGCTACGTCGCCCACAGGACTACAACATCCAGATAAGTGATGTCGATAGTGAAAAATTAGTCTTAGGCGGTATGGGGCCACGCGGCATAAGTTATTTAGCGCGATGCGCCAGAGCCAATGCCTGGCTGAAACAACGCAACAATGTTATCCCTGAAGATTTTCATGCTGTTATACGTGCAATCAGCAAACACCGTATTTTTCTCAATCCTGTATACAACTATAACGGTGAAGCCATTATCGAAGAGCTGATCAGTGGTGTACTGAATACTATTCCATCTCCATGAATCAGCGTGATATTCAACATTTAGTCTTTGATTATAAAACCCCATTTTTGCTCAATGCCTTGCGCGAAAGTGAACATAAAAGCAAACGTCAGGGACCAGGCAGTGATTTTTACAAAAAATCAGCTTTTTTAGCCGATCCCAATCCTGCTCGGATTGATCTGGCAAGCAGCGTAACCGATCCGTTTGAGTCCATTTATGTCAAAACCTTTCGACAACGCAGCAAACTTGACGTGCTCACTTTTATTGATGGTTCGGACTCAATGACTATCCCCGGAAAAGCTGATCTGCTGAATTTGAGCGAGACGAGCATTGCCTGTTCTGTTGCCGCACGCAACGACCATTATCAAAGTTATTTATTTAGCGATTCAATTCACTCTGTAACGAATCCGCAAACTTTAACAGAGTATTTTTCTGCTTTAGGGAATGGAGAACATCACAACTCTGCAAATGCTTTTGCTGATATCGACCGCTTATTACCTGTTCGTCGCTCATTAATATTTTTGTTATCAGATTTTCATTGGAGCAACGAAAAGCTGCATCAGGTTTTCAACAGCTTGTCAGGGCATTATCTGGTACCGATTGTTATCTGGCGCTCTGCTGAGTATGAAAATTTTCCGTTATGGCGTTTTGTACAACTGCGGGATGCTGAAACTGGCGAAAATCGTTTGGTTTTTGTCACTCCAAAGCAAAAAAAACTTATTGAATCAACGTTTGTTGATCGCAAGTTATTCCTCAATAAACTTTTTCAAAAATATAACAGCAGAGCCTTTTGGATGATTGATCAATTTTCAGCACAAAACATGAGTGAATATTTTCATGGTCATTAATCCACTTCTAAATCTAAATATGAATAAGGCTAACATTATTGTTTTGCTGTTTTTAATGATGTTTATCCGTCCGATTAATGCTGAACCAGCCCCCCATATTGGCATCGTCGAACAATCATTAGGAAGGGATTTCGGTATCGTGGTAGGTGACATCATTGAACATTATTATGTTGTTCAAGTCCCCGCGAACTACAATTTGACACCCGCTTCCTTACCCCCCAATGGGGACCTGGATTACTGGCTGGAGTTACTGAACAGCGATTACCAATTAATTAGTGAAAACGATCAACTGCGTCGTTATCGTTTGCATTTCACCTTTCAAACATTTTATGCCCCTCTTGATGTCAGAGCATTAACCATTCCGTCATTAGCCGTTCGATTTACCGCTGACGATAATGCGCATCAAATCGCCATCCCTGCCTGGGATTTTACCATGTCTCCAATTAAGGAGATTGTGCCGCGTGGCGTCGCCAGTGATTCAACACAAAATGCTTTTATGAAAGCAGATCTGCGTCCCACAACGATCTCAACTGCTAACCTGAAACAACAAATATGGATACTGGCGGTTAGCCTGATTATCTTGGTCATTTTCTGGTTAAGTCTGAATGGCTACCTATTTTCATTTGCCCGTTCGCCTTTTCAACAAGCCTTTCATGAAGTAAAAAAACTACGTAAGTACCACGCTGAAGACTCGGCTTTTAGCCAGGCATTACAAGCCGTTCATCGAGCGTTTAATCGTCGTGCGAAACAAGCATTATTTGCCCATCAAATAGAGGACTTTGTGTCACAGCACCCAGAACTAAAAGCCTATCAAGAAAAGATTGATAACTTTTATCAGCTCTCTGCCGAAACACTTTACTCAGAACAGAAAAAGGGTGACCCAACAGACTTCGATCAGTTATTGAGTCTTTGCAAACAATTGGCCGGCGCCGAAAAACTGGCTCTGAAAAAATCATGAACATCGCGTTTGCCCAGCCTTGGGCACTTATTTTATTGCTATTTGCCTTGTTGCCTTTTTTAGGTGGAATCTTCCATAAGCGACTGGCAAGCTGGAATCGGTTAATTCCAGCCTCAGACGTCACTCGCTGGGCCAACAGAATCATCAAACTGTTAGGTCTATTAGCCTTCACAGGCATTGTGTTGGGTTTGGCGGGAATGTACCAATCAGAAAAAACCTTCACTCGCACTGGTACCGGCGCACATATCGTCTTTGTACTGGATCGCAGTGCCAGTATGAATGAGACCTTTGGTGGCAAAGTACCCGATCAAGACACACCGGCTAAAAGTCAGGTGGCGCGTCGTTTGTTATCCAATTTTGTAGATGAACGTCCACATGATTTATTCGGGGTTGTTGGATTTAGTACCCAACCTTTTTTTATCAGCCCACTCACCGAACACAAATCAGCTACCCAAGCGGCAATTAACAGTTTGACCAGTCCCGGCCTCGCATTTACCAATGTGGCTAAAGGTTTAGGCATGGGGCTGAGTTACTTCCAGGATCAACCGCATACCGGCTCTCGCGTCATCGTATTGGTATCGGATGGCGCAGCAACATTGGACCACCGTGCGCAGCGGGTACTTCGTGAGTGGTTTGAACGTTATCAAGTCAGTTTATATTGGTTTTTCCTGCGTACCGAAAACGGTTTGGGCATTACTTCTGAGCCGGGTTCGGCAAGAGATGATAATCCTCGGGTTATGCCTGAGCGCTATCTCGATCAGTTTTTCCGTACCTTGCCGATTCCCTATCACGCCTATGAAGTAGATACCCCGGAATCGCTTGAAGCTGCCATCGATCAATTAGATGATTTGGAAAGCCTGCCACTGGTTTATAACGAATTGATTCCCCGCAATGATTTAACGCGTTTATGTTTTTTGAGCGCCCTGCTTGCAGTTCTACTTTTAGTCGGCATCAAAGCGCTGGAGGCAAAATGATCTATCTAAACCGAAATAAACTTATTCACCTGATTAGCTTGCTGACAATTATGGTTATTGGCGGATTGGTTTATAACCTTTACACATTAAAGCAGCAACAGCAGATCAATCAGCAAATCTCCCTGCTCAATCAAGGTGAAATGGTTGATATGGAGGCATTAAATATGCGATCACCTGAGGTTAGAATTGCTTACGCCCACCTGCAGCGCAGATTAAATTTATTTGATGAAGCTGTTGAAACCTATAGCGCTACGGAACGCCTTGCTAACCAGCAACAGTTGGTGCAAATTCACTATAACCTTGGCAACCTTTATTTATCTCAGGCTATTGATTTAGCAGAAAATCTTTATGTTGATCGCGCTGTGGCAATGGCCGATGTAGCAAAAGATTTCTATCGGTCTTCATTAAAAAATCAACCGACATTCTGGGAAGCAAAATACAACTTAGAAGCAGCACAGCGCCTATCGCGAGATTTGCCAATGGGGGATGTCACTATCAGCGAAGAGTCTCAAGATGCCAGCACAGAACTATGGTCTGCTATGCCCGGCTTTCCAATTGGGCTGCCCTGAGGTATTTGTTTGATGAAATCCATCTGGTTACTTATCAGTTCAGCACTGCTACTGCTAACTGCGGTTTTGATGCCCAATCTGCCTTTCCCCAGTAAAAAATATGATTATTTTTTTATGCTGGATATTACCCGAAGCATGAATGTTCAGGATTACCAGGATAACAACGGAGATCCGATAAGCCGGTTGGAAAAAGTCAAAGCAGATGCATTGCTTGCTATACAAAAACTGCCATGCGGATCGCGTGTTGGTCTAGGTGTGTTTACCGAACGCATGCCGACGCTACTTTATACACCAATGGAAGTCTGTTCAGACTACCCCGAAATACGTGAGAGCATTAGGCGAATAGATTGGCGGATGGCCTGGGTGGCGGATAGTAATATCATTCAAGCCTTGGCGAACACACTTGAATTGATACATACGGTAGAACTAAGCAACACCACATTAGTGTTTTTTACCGATGGTCAAGAAGCTCCGCCGATGAATTCCCGTTATGCGCCGGATCTGGCAGAGATACAATTCGCAGAAGAAGATCGTAATCCCATCAAAGGTATCATTATTGGCACTGGTGATCATGCTTTGAGCCGGATCCCAAAATATGATGAAGAAGGTCTACAGGTAGGCTTCTATACCGCTGAGGATGTACCTCAGGGCACAACCTTCGGCTTACCAGAAGACCCCAGTCAAATTGAAGGTTATGTACCGAGGAATGCCCCATGGGGCAATCAAGCTCGTGCCGGTAGTGAGCATCTTTCCAACGTTAAAGAAGATTATTTAAAATCATTGGCTGAACCAGCAAAACTGCATTATCACCATCTGCAGAGTGCTAATGAATTGTATGACGCTATAACCCATGAAGACTTCTCTCAACGACAAATCCGCCAAACAGATTTAAGTTTTATCCCTGCCGCGTTGGCGCTGATCTTTTTGTTTTTAGCGTATCTGCCAGAGAACTTGCTCTCTTTTAAACATAAATCGAGAAAAATAATGTCTGGCAAACTTAATAGTTAGTTAATTAATTATGATTAAAATCAAACCTATCAATACTTTATCGGTGGATTAATTCGTCAAGAAATTGAAATTCTTGCTATTATCGGCAAGCTTTTTTAAGACGAATCACATGCACGTCACCCTCTACAAACTAACTATAAAGTTACTCTTTACCCTTTTTGCTAGCAGCTTTTTTGTTCAAGCAAATGCGGCTTCGGCTGATTCAGTGACCCTGCAACTCAAGTGGCGGCATCAGTTTCAGTTTGCCGGTTTTTATGCGGCTATTGATCAAGGTTATTATCAGCAAGAAGGCCTGCAGGTCACTCTTCGCGAACGTCATCCCGGTATTAATGTATTAAATGAAGTCAGCAGTGGCCGTGCAGATTATGGCGTCGGTGGTATTGGGTTATTAGCCGAGTATGCTGCTGGCAGTCCTGTCAGAGCATTGGCTGCTATATTTCAACACGACGCATTAGTACTGGTCAGCAAAGCCCAATCAGGAATCATCAGCCCCTACGAAATGATTGGCAAACGTCTCATGTTTGATGATTCAGCGGGCAATGATGCAGTATTCCTTGCCATGTTTGCTGATGCTGGCATCTCGCCGGAAGACTACCAATTTATTGCTCAAGATCAACAACTCGACAGTTTGATTAATGATCGAGTTGATGTCATGTCAATTTATCGAACCGATCAACTCTTTACTCTGGCGGAGCAGGGTGTTTCAGTTAACATTATTAATCCGCAAAGCTATGGTTTTGATTTTTACGGCGACATTTTATTTACCAGCGACCGTGAGCTGCGTAACCATCCTGGCCGAGCTGATCGTTTTCGACGGGCAACCTTAAAGGGCTGGCGATACGCACTTGATAATCCCGATAAATTGATTGACTTGATCATCAATCAATACGGCAGTCAGGCCAGTCGCCAACAACTACAACATGAAGCCCGTGAAATTAAGAAACTGATTTTGCCCGAGTTGATTCCTCTAGGACAGTTGGATCCGGCACGTTTACGCCGTAGTGCTCAAATTTACGAACGTTTGAATATTGCCCCTGCGTTATCTGAGTCCCAATTAGAAGGATTTATTTATCAGTCAAACGCCGCGCTAAGACTGACGCCAGAGGAACAATCTTGGCTGGATGATAATCCGGTTATCAAACTCGGTATTGATCGTGACTTTGCCCCCTATGAATGGATGAGTGACAAAGGCCATTATCAAGGTCTTGCGGCAGAATATATCCAGTTATTGCAAGCCAAGCTAGGCGTGGAGTTTGAGATCATTGCAGATAAACCCTGGCATGAAATAATCGCGATGGCACAACGTGGCGAGCTGGATATGCTGTCATGTTTGAATATGAGCCCAGAACGGTCTGAATATTTATTATTCAGTCAACCCTACATTACAAACCCCGTCGTTATCGTCAATGCTAACCGCTTTGGTTATATCGGCAGTCTGGAAAACCTAAAGGGCAAAACGGTAGCAGTGGAAAAAAACTACCATGTTCAGGAAAATCTGGCGCAGAACTACCCTGATATAGCGCTGCTTCTGACCGACACTACCATTGAAGCACTAAAGAAAGTTGCCACAGGAGATGCAGATGCCTATGTCGGTGATGCCGCCTATGCCAATTATGCAATCAAACAAGCCAATCTGATTAACCTGCAATTCTCCGGGCAAACCCGTCAATACAATGCCTATCGCATGGGCGTGAATCCTTCGCACCCTGAGCTGCAATCCATTATCAATAAGGCTCTGAACACGCTCAGTGAAGAAGAACGACAACGTATAGAACAAAACTGGATGGGGCTGACGATTAACCACGACATCTCCAGAACAACGATTATCAATATTACATTGTCCATCATTGCCATTATTCTGGTTTTTGCCGTATGGATCTTCCGCCTCAAGCAGTCTGGCGAGATATTAGCCCGTAACGAGTCTAAATTACGCAATATCGTAAATGCCTCTCCAATACCTCATGTAATATCTGACGGAAAACACAAAATTCATTATATGAATCAGGCTTTTGTCGAAAGCTTCGGTTTTGATGAAACTAAAGTACCGAACTTGGATGTATGGTTTGAACTTGCCTATCCTGATCCGCTTTATCGCCTGAAGATCAAAAAAATGTGGAATGACTTTGTGGCCGAAGCTTTACAGCAACCGCTTCCTTATCGAGGTGAGGCAGTTGAAGTAAAAATACTGACGCAACAAAAGCAAGCCAGACAAGTTTTGATTTCCAGCACAGTCATTAAAGATGGCAATGCCAATGTGTTTATCACTATTTTTTATGACATTAGCGAACGCAAGCTTGCTGAAGAAAAATTGAAACTCTCTGGCCGGGTATTTCATCAAGCACATGAAGGCATTCTGATCACCAATCCGGATGGTCGAATTGTCGATGTAAACCCGGCATTTTGTAACATCACCGGTTACACCCGTGAGGAAGTAGTTAATCAACAACCTTCTCTGTTTAAGTCGGGCAAACACAGTGAAACCTTTTACCAGGAATTGTGGCTGAGCCTGATTGAGAAAGGTTATTGGCAGGGAGAAATCTGGAACCGTCGTAAAAATGGCGAATTAATTGCCGAGTTATTAACCATATCGACCTTAACTGATGACCATGGGGAAACCTTGCATTATCTGGGTTTATTTTCAGATATCACCGAAATCAAAGAGCAGCAGCATGCCTTGGAAATGATGGCGCATTTTGACATGCTGACTCAATTGCCGAATCGCACATTATTTGCGGACAGATTCCAACAGGCTATCGCACACAGCATTCGTCAACATAGTCTTTTAGGTGTTGTGTTTCTTGATCTTGATGGCTTCAAGCCAATCAATGACAACTACGGTCATAAAATAGGCGATCAAGTGTTGATTGAGGTAGCTCAGCGCATCAAAGCGTGTATTCGACTGGATGACACAGCTTCAAGATTAGGTGGAGATGAGTTTGCTATTTTGCTGAATGACATCAGCTCGTTAGAACATTGTGAGCGCTTAGTCAGCAGACTATTACGCACCATTCAACTGCCTTATCGAGTTGATGGCGATACAATCCAATTAGGTGCCAGCATGGGCGTCACGCTTTATCCATTAGATCAGGCTGATGCCGACACATTGTTACGTCATGCTGATCAGGCAATGTATCAGGCTAAACAAAATGGTCGAAATCGTTATTCGATATTTGATGCGATACATGACAAGCAAATTTTACTGCAACGCACTCAATTAAATAATCTGCACCTGGCATTTGCCAATAATGAGTTTTGCCTGTACTTCCAGCCTAAAATCAATATGCGCAATGGGCGTATTTATGGTGCTGAAGCCCTGCTTCGCTGGGATCATCCGGAGCACGGCATTCTCGAACCACCAACTTTTCTCAGTTCATTAGCCGGCACCGATCTGGAAATTCGTATCGGTAACTGGGTTATCGACCAAACGTTGAAACAATTACTGAGCTTTCATCAACAAGGTCGGATGATCGAAATCAGTGTCAATATTACTGCACATCATCTGCAATCGTCTGGCTTTTTTGACACGCTCGAAAGACTGCTATCGAAATATCAGGATTTACCAGCAGAGTATTTACAACTGGAAGTACTGGAAAGCAGTGTGTTAACCGACATCCACCGCATATCTTCGATTATCGGCACCTGCCGAGATGGCCTTGGGGTTCGAATCGCTTTGGATGACTTTGGTACGGGCTATTCTTCGTTAAGCCATTTGCGGCATTTGCCGGTCGATGTGATTAAAATCGATCAGAGTTTTGTCCGCGACATTATGGATGATCCAAATGACTTTACTATTGTTGAGGGTGTAATTGGTTTAAGTCATGCCTTTCAACATCAGGTAATTGCCGAAGGTGTTGAGAGTGTAGAGCATGGTTTAATGTTGATGACCATTGGCTGTGATATGGCTCAAGGCTTCATCATTGCCCAGCCCATGCCTGCAGAGAAGTTAACTCAATGGATGCACAACTACCAACCTGAACCCCGCTGGTTGAATCATGCTCGCAATTCATTATCACCTCAACAGCGATTGCTAACATTGATGCAAATGCAGGGAGAACAATGGCTGCAACTGGTCATTGATAACCTTCGCAGTAGTCCCGCTCAAATCAGCAACTGGCCGTTAATGAACCCTAAACGCAGCCACTTTACTCATTGGTTGGAACAAGGGAAACAGGAAGAATTGTTTAATCAATTGTGGCTGGATCGCCTCAAACTAGCCTATTACGAGTTGTTTCATGCTGCAGCCAGTTTGCGTAACCAATTTGAAGAGAACGAAATCGCGTTAGCCCGAAAAGGTATTGATGATTTACAAAACTTGTACGCAGAAATACAACAGCTTCTGGCTTCACCAGCATAATAAATGATAAACCGGCAGACATTCAGCCAATGTGTATTTTCAAGCAGTATGTTTTTTGAAGATTACAAACCGGATATCAAATGACATCCGGTTTGTTAATTTAAGCCTTACTTCTCTTTGAGCAGATCACGAATTTCGGTTAACAGAATTTCTTCTTTAGTCGGTGCTGGTGGCGCCTCTGGAGCCGCTTCTTCCTTAGCTTTCAATCTATTCATCACTTTGATTGCCATGAAAATAGCAAAGGCAATTATCACAAAGTCGACAATAGTTTGAATAAACTGTCCATAAGCAATAACAACTGCTGGCGTTTCGCCTACCGCCTCTTTAAGCACAATCGCAAGATCCTTGAAATCCACACCACCTAGCAACAAACCCAGCGGCGGCATAATCACATCCGACACAAATGAAGAAACAATTTTGCCAAAAGCCGCGCCAATAATGATCCCGACTGCCATATCCACTACATTACCGCGCATCGCAAATTTCTTAAATTCTTGTACCATGCTCATCATCTCTCTCCTTTTTTAACTAAATAAACTTCCCAACAAAATTGATTGTTACGGCTTTTATATCAGCAGTTTAGAATATATGACATAAAAAAATTTTCTTTGGAAGAATTAGCGGACAATAACTGTCTCTTGTTCTTTCCACGACGTTTTATTCGTTACATCGACAAATCTATTAAGGCTATTTATGGCAATTGGTTTTTTTCAAAAACGCATTGAAGACATTCTCAATAACGTTGCGAGCTCTGACGATTCTGCAGCATTGTCAGCTGAACAGATGGCACAACTGTCATCAGACCTGGCGTTATATTTTTCTACCGTATTGCTCACTCTCTCGGGCATGTTACTGGTCGGATTATTTTTATTGTGGATGGTTAAACGACGAGCCAATCCAGCATCTACAAACAACAAAGAGCTACAACGCCAACAGTTATTGCAGGAGCTGGAAAGTCAATTTCTGGCTATCAATACCAAACCAGCAGTCTGGATGACTAACCGATCTACTTTTGATGCCAAAGTGGTTTATGAATTTTCTCTGGCCCTTACTCCAGACATACGCTGGCATGCACCACAAAATATTCAAACCTCCTGGCATATGGGAGATCGCATGATTGTGATAACCGATCAGGATGATTTACTGACGGCCAGCGTAATGGATGAGATTTTATTCTGGTTCCGCCATCTGGATCGAGCCGTATCAAGTGACTTAATTAAAGTCGAAGATCTTTATAGTCTATGGCGTCAAATCCTGCCATTTGCCCTCGATAACCGTTTTAGCTTTTTGGCTGCTTATTTTACTGAGGATGATCTGGAGGATATTGAAGCTATTCGTCAGGTGCTTATCGGTGTTATTCGCTACTGTCAGCAACAAAAACTTGCTCAGCCATTAAGCTATATCAATGGCCGCCTGGATCCTTTATTTTTCGATGAACTTCCTAAAGGCATGAAACCAGGCCTGGAAGCAGCCAGACAGAATAATGTTCATCGCAAAGATCCTGTAGTGATGGATGAAGCGCCCATAATCGTGCAAGAAACCAAAACCGAGCGCAAAGAACCCGTGGTTATTGCCCCTGAAAAGGCCGTTGAAAAACCCAAAACTACAGCACGCAAAGAACCAACTTTCAGCATTGATAATGTTGATATTGATGAGAAAAAACCGGAGTAAACAGCTATACCGGCACTAATCGACAAAGTAAAAAATGTTATTACTTGATTGAAATGACTTGCAGAAAAAGCATAGGAGGCAGGGTAATGAATAACTATTCAATCGTCTTATTGCTCTGCCTCAGCTTGCCATATATCAGTCAGGCTCAGCAAACAGACAAGCTTTATCTCATTGGCGATGGTCGCCAATCATTGGCAAGAACCGATCAAAGTAGCTGGGCAACACATCCCGCTATTTTGCAAGCTTCCGACCAAGCTAAGAATTACTGGCTCGAACAGAATAGTGTTTACGAAGACGATTTCCGAATCATGGCCAGCACCGAAGGTAATTTCACTCGGCCGGAAAGTAAACAAACCGCTGTGTTGTATTTACTTAGTTTATGGCCACGCTGTTGCAGCAATATGGGACTCGCCATCATCGAAAATGAGCAGCTGATTCGTAATATTGTATTTGCTGGCGGCACCCATCATTTGTATTCCGTTGCTGATATCAATAAGGATGGGCTGGACGAATTAGCTCTGATTGGCGGTTTTGGAATGGGAGGCAGCAATGAGACAACTTTGAGCCTGATATCTCTAGATAATAGCTCAACTACTTTATTCGGCAGGTTTCCGTTGGTTGAGGAAAACTGTGCAACACTCAGCGAGCACAGTGAACATAATTCATTTCGTATTCTGTTTGATCAAAACTCTCCTGATGAATTCAGGATAGAGCATTACCATAGTGGATGTGACGATCCTCCATTGAGTGAAAACCCAACATCGGTAAGTAACGTTCTGATAGAGGCGGTTGATCTCAAAGATGATTACATTGATCTGCCGATACATTAAGCCTTAATCGATGGCCTTGGTGTTTTTACACACATTGGCTAACACAGAAACCGCCAGATCAAGCTGAAAGGTGGGTTGCCGATGTTCTCGTAAAAAATACCGCTGAACCCGATAAGCTTCCTGTTCTTTTTCTATACGTTGTTCACAACTCATTTCCTCCGGTACCAATTCACCATTTAAATCCTGCAGATAATGCACCATTTCGTGAACAATAAAGCCTCTGGCACTTTGATCCAGATCCAGCTGCATTCGCTCGTCGTGATAGATAGTCTGAGTTTTCGTATCGTAGTAGGCCACCGCCGTACAGAATTGATCATCACATAAGGTTTTGACCAGTTGTTGGTGAGTAACCGCCTCAACGCTTGGCGGTTCCACTGGTTGTTGATATCCGGTTAAAGTCACCGCCCAAACCATTAAACCTTGGATGATATCCTGCATGTCTAAGACTCCAGTGGTGACGCAATACTTGCGATTGAAAAAGATAGATTAGAGTGACTCCAAGAGATCCTGCATTGCCTGTTGGTGGCTTAATTGCTGTTGTCTCAAATTACTATAATTAGCGCACAACTCTCCGTAAACATAACGTCCCGTCGTCGTTTTCAATTGGTCCGCAAAATCCTGTAGAAGCTGATCTTCATCAGCTTCAATACCCATTTCCTGTAATTGCCGGGTCGTCTGTACTGTGCGGTTGGCAATGACACGAGGCTGCTCATGCACATGTGATTTAATAGATGACAACAGCTTCTGGTAATAACCTATATCTCGCGTTTCATCTGCATCCGGTTTGCCCAGATAAAGCGTTAATAACCATTGTTCAGGAGGTGTTGGATCTGCAACAGACAACATTTCTGCTGGTTTTGCTGTGGGCATTCCACCCTGTAAATTCTGTGGGACCGGCTTAACAATGGCATAAGAAGGCTGTTGTTCTTCAAACTCAAGAGACTGTTGTGGTGTATCATCTTCACAGCCAGTTAAAACCACGATAGTTATGCAGCCAGACATGATAAACAACCATCGTCTAATGCTTGCCAAATAAGCTGATATGGTCATTTGTATGCTCCGTTTGCCAATCACAGTTTTAAAAGTGTTCAATCACAACTCAGACTGATTTGTTTTTAATGACTCACTGACTATTCAAAATCTCCGTAACGCTCTTTAACCGCCACTTCACTGATAAACGTTGCTGAAACCAATTCCCATCGCTGCTCAGCGTCAAACACTCGGCTACACCCCAAGGCTTGCGAAGTAGAAGGTTTTAAAGGGAACATCGAACGCCCCCCCTGCCGCACATCATAAAAATAGCGATCTAAATGCAAATCCAGGATTTGCTCTGCATGATTGTTTTTAACAAATATTCTAGCGCCACCTTTCTTTTCACAGTCCTCATCTGACTCCTCATAAAACTCAACATATTGACTACCATCATCATCCCCAGCTATCGCTAAACTATTGATGGTAAAAAATATCCCGACAAGAGAACTGAGTAATACGGCATAGACCGGCTTAGTGGACATGAATTAACTCCAGAATGATAAGTTAGGTGAACCAAAAGCAGACTAGGTAGTAATTTTCAAAGTTTCTACCGAGCTATAATTGAGGTGATCTTCCCTATTTATTTCAGGAAGTCATTATTGAGATAAGCTCTACCCTGACAATCGATCAGGAAATTTTTAGGGGTAAATGTTCAGATGAAATATTACAGACATAAAAAAACCTGCCGGAGCAGGTTTTTGAATTTGTGGTGGCTACACCTAGATTCGAACTAGGGACCCCATCATTATGAGTGATGTGCTCTAACCAACTGAGCTATGTAGCCACGAAGCCGAGCATTTTACTTGTCTGGGCCGTAAATATCAACAATTTAGCGATAGCGTTACAACCAGTCACTGAACTGGATACCAAAACCGACACTATTTGTGCGATGGTCGTAGTCAATTAAACTCTCACCATAACCATTAAACCATTGCACATAACCCCGGAAGTTTTTATACAAAGGAAAACTCCAGCCAAGCTGAGTCGCACCTTTATTATCGCCACGCAGGTTATTGCGTATCATAAGGTCAAAACTATGATCGCCATATTTGTAAACAGAAGTGAAATCGAAGTTGCCCAGATATTTTTCAATATCGGGATTGTCATCTGAACTGCTGCGTTCAGGAACCCGATACCAAGGACGCGCGGAGAAATAGAAATCTCCTTTTTCGACAACAAACTCGGCAAACACGCGATTCCAGCTACGTGAAAGTTCACCACTCTGACCGTTAGATTGATGATTGATACCCACATTAATCAATGAGTTTTTGAAACCGAACAGTTCTGTGTCGTTAGCAAAAGACAGCCAAGCCTCCGGTTCATGATTGGAATCACGAAATGCGGCTGAGCTGTCACTGTTAAACATTTGCCAGAAAGAACGGTTGGTGTAGGCAATAAATGCGTCTGCACGACCATCAAACAATCCTCGAACCACTGGTAGTTTTAAGCTGATCTGAAATTTGCTTTCCCAGGGTTGAAAATCATAATCACGATCAGGATCGGCAGCATCAAAAGGTGCTTCGTTGGCCGAACCAAGATTATTGCTGAAAATAAAGTAATTCGGGCGATGCGGTAAGAATGCAAATGGATTGTTTGATTGCGTTTTTTCCAACAGCAGTCGACGGGACAAAGCCGACCCATCTGCTGTTTGAATAGTTGTACTGTCATCTACAACGGAAATACTTGGCTGCTGATCTTCAGGAATATCAGAGAGCAATACCGGTGCAACTTCACTTGGCTTTTGCGCCGCAATTTCTGCAGTACAAAGTTCACGAATATTGCCCACTGTCACACTCTCATCAGAGGTGGCCATTTTAGACAGCATGCATGAATCCATTGTCTGATCCGCATACGCCACACTCATCATACAAGGTGCCAACAACGCACCGACAAACCATTTATTCATGATTATTCCTTAAGATTCAGAGCGCCTCGACAAACATATATGACGAAGACAGTATGTTGGATTAAACGTTAAATCGGAAATGCATTACATCACCGTCTTTGATGACATATTCTTTACCTTCCAAACGCCATTTACCGGCATCTTTTGCGCCTTGCTCACCGTTATACTGAACAAAATCTTCATAACCAATAACTTCAGCGCGGATAAAGCCTTTCTGAAAATCGGTATGAATAACACCAGCTCCTTCAGGAGCTGTCGCGCCGACTTCTACCGTCCAGGCACGAACTTCCTTAACTCCGGCGGTAAAATAGGTATGCAGACCTAATAACTGATAACCGCTACGGATCACCCGATTCAGACCCGGTTCTTCCTGACCAAGTTCCTCAAGAAACTCGGCTTTATCTTCATCAGCCAGATCAGCTATTTCCGATTCGATGGCTGCACAAATAGCCACCACAATGGCATTTTCTTTTTCTGCTAAATTGGTTACGGCATCTAAAGCTGGATTATTTTCAAAACCATCTTCAGCCACATTGGCAATATACATCGTGGGCTTGATGGTCAGTAAATGCAAACCGGTCAATAATCCCAATTGATCATCATCCAGATTCATTGCCCGAACCGGTAAACCTTGATCTAAATGTTCACGAATCTGTATTAATAAATCCAGACGTGCCTTGGCAGTTTTATCACCGCCTTTGGCATCTTTTGTGGTTTTGGTAATAGCTTTTTCGACGGATTCGAGATCCGATAACGCCAATTCAGTATTGATAACTTCAATATCATCTACCGGTGATACTTTGCCCGCCACATGAACGACATTTTCATCTTCAAAACAGCGAACAACATGAGCAATAGCATCGGTTTCACGAATATTGGCCAAAAACTTATTACCTAAGCCTTCACCTTTGGAAGCACCTGCTACCAGTCCAGCAATATCGACAAATTCCATCGTGGTCGGTAAAACGCGCTGCGGTTTCACAATGGCCGCCAGTTTATCCATTCGTGGATCAGGCACCGGCACAATGCCAACATTGGGCTCGATTGTGCAAAACGGGTAGTTTTGCGCTTCGATTCCCGCTTGTGTCAGCGCATTAAATAAAGTGGATTTGCCTACATTAGGTAAACCGACGATACCGCATTTAAATCCCATGAAAAATCCTTAGGGTTCATTTATATAGAACGACTTAACTACTTTTAACTCGCGTCGAACCGAGACGTCAAAGTTATCTGCCGAGCGTGAAATTAAACATGTATTACTGTGAATGCAGCCAGTTCATGGCTTTGTCGAGGTTATCACTGAGTACTTCTGGTAAAACCCGTAGGCTATTATCAATACTTGTCAGGATATTCTCTCGATCCGTTGCTGAGGGTTTACTCAACACGTAATCTGCCACTTGCTTGCTGTTACCGGGATGATCAATGCCGATCCGGCAACGTAAAAATTCTTTACTGCCTAGTTGGCTGATGATGTCACGCAAACCATTGTGACCACCATGGCCGCCACCACGTTTTAAACGGACCGTACCTGCAGGTAAATCCAATTCGTCATGAATGACAAGAATATTTTCTGGAGGGACTTTGTAAAAATTGGCCAGTGCCGCAACAGATTGTCCGCTGCGATTCATAAAGGTGAGTGGTTTAACTAACCAGATTTTATGTTCTAGGGTTGTGTATTGAATCAGTTGGCCATGAAAGCGTGACTCGGTTTTAAAACCTAGCCTCAAATCATTAGCCAACTGATCCAACCACCAAAACCCGACATTATGACGGGTTTGTTCATACTGAGAACCGGGATTGCCCAGACCGGCGATAATCCAGTTTGTCATAACGGTTCCCGACGACTGAATTACTCTTCAGTCGCGTCCTCATCAGCTTCGGTATCATCTTCAAGATCCACTTTAGCTACACGTGGCTCATGAATGCTGACAACCGCTTGATCGTAAGAAGAACGTTCACCTTCTTCCAAATGCTCGTCCTGAGTGTGAGTCAAGGCTGTTAAGGTAACGCCTTTAGGCAATTTCAGTTCAGACAAATGGATTGCTTCGTCCATAGCCAGTTTTGCCACATCAACTTCAATAAATTCAGGCAGATCTTTAGGCAAGCAAGAGATTTCAACCTCGGTCATCAGGTGCGAAACCAAACCACCGGCTTTAACACCAACCGCTTTTTCTTCATTAAGAAAATGCAATGGAATTGTCATTGTCATTGCATGGTTGGCATCAACACGCAGGAAATCAGCATGAATGATTTTGTTGTCGTTGGCTGGGTGACGTTGCAGATCTTTCAATACAACCTGATTTTTCTTGCCATCAATAACCAATGTCAGAATATGCGCATAAAACGCTTCTTCTGCCAGGTGACGGATGAACTGGTTGTGATTGACAGAGACTGAAACAGGTTCTTTTTCAGCGCCATATACTACTGCTGGTACTTTGCCCGAACGACGTAGGCGGCGGCTCGCACCTTTCCCCTCGTCTGTACGTGCTTCAGCATGTACTTCAAATAAATTTTCCATCTTTTTCTCCAAGACTAAAAAACGGACTAAGGTCCGTTAAATATGCCGTTTTACGGCTTTTCGCCTCCCCCGCGACCAGGTTCAGCACATACAACCAAAAATATAAAACCTTTGGTTAATCCATATACAAAGAGCTAACTGACTCTTCGTTACTAATTCGGTACATCGCTTCTGCGAGCATTTCTGCAATGCTTAGCACGCGGATTTTGTCACATGCCGCCGCATCGGGCTGCAATGGAATGGTGTCAGTAACAACTAATTCGTTTAATAAAGACTTATTAATATTGGCAACGGCTGCACCCGACAATACCGGATGGGTACAGTAAGCAACTACATTCGTCGCACCATGTTCTTTTAAGGCGGCTGCCGCAGCACATAATGTGCCGGCAGTATCGACCATATCATCGACCATCACACAGGTACGGCCATCTACATCGCCGATGATATTCATTACTTTTGCCACATTGGCGCGTGGACGACGCTTATCAATAATCGCCAGCTCAACATCAAGATGTTTGGCCAGTGCACGTGCACGCACTACACCACCAACATCTGGTGAGACGACGACTAAATCTTCATATTTGTGCTTCCAGATATCACCCAGTAATACCGGCGAGGCGTAAACATTATCAACAGGACAATCAAAAAAGCCCTGGATTTGATCCGCGTGTAAATCAACTGTTAAAACACGATCAGCACCCACACCAGTCAGCATATTTGCGACAACTTTAGCGGTAATAGCAACACGGGCTGAACGGGGACGACGATCTTGACGGGAATAACCGAAATAAGGAACAACTAGCGTAATTCGTTTGGCAGAGGCCCGACGGATAGCGTCGGTCATGACCATGAGTTCCATCAAGTTATCATTGGTGGGCATGCAGGTCGGCTGGACGATAAACACGTCTTTACCGCGAACATTATCAAGAATTTCCACCATGATCTCGCCATCACTGAATTTCTCAACAGTGGCTTTACCCAAGCTGATATTCAGGAAATTGGCGATACTTTCTGACAGTTTACGATTAGCATTACCGGTGAAGACCATCATATTGTCGTCTGCGGTACGCTGATGTAACTGGAGGAGTCGGTTTTGAGTCACTATGAGAGATGCCGAGTTCGTTCAATAAACAAAAAGAGTGGCTGGGGTACCAGGATTCGAACCTGGGAATGACGGGATCAAAACCCGTTGCCTTACCGCTTGGCGATACCCCAACTGTTATTACACAACTCTATCAATTTGCAGTTACATTCAGACTTCTATCGAAGTCTTTTGCACAAAGACTCAACGGTGATTCGTTGCACCCTTTGGCAGTAAAAGCATGCCAATGTTCCGGCACATTTTGTAAAACATTTTCAGCCTCATCGGCTGAATTAAAGCGGGCAAAAACACAAGAACCCGTTCCGGTCATACGTGGAATGGCTGCATATTGTGCCAACCAAGTCAGTGCTTGTGCAACTGGTGGATGTAACTTTTTCACCACCGATTCGCAAATGTTACTGCCTTCCCCCGCAAGGAAGCCCGCTATTGTGATTGGTTCACAATCACGTGTCAATTCTGTTGCGGAAAATATTTCTGCAGTAGAGACAGCACAGTCTGGAAAAATAACTAAATACCATGGTTCTGGTGGATCAATCTCAGTAAATATTTCACCAACCCCTTCTGCCCAAGCAGCGTGTCCCCGGACAAAAACCGGTACATCTGCGCCTAACTGTAATCCTAATGTTGCCAACTGATCTTCGGTTAAATCACATTGCCAGAGCTTATTCAGCGCAACCAGAGTAGTTGCAGCGTCTGAACTACCGCCTCCCAGACCGCCACCCATAGGTAGTTTTTTGTAGAGTTGAATAGCGACGCCTAAAGTGACTTTAGCTGTTGTTTGTAAAAGTTTAGCGGCTCGAACAATCAGATTATCGTCGGCAGCGACATCGGTCAGTTGCGTTTGCAGAATAATTTCTGGGGTTTCTGTAATGGTAAATTTCAGCTTGTCGCCATGCTCCAGAAACTGAAAGGCTGTTTGCAGTTCGTGATAGCCATCTGCTCGGCGGCCAGTGATGTGCAGAAACAAATTGATTTTTGCCGGAGCAGGCCACCATTCAATCATTTACCAACTTTCCAACCATTCATTACTAGGCGAATACTTAATTGCGGATGTTCAATAAAAATTTTGGCTGGAATGTCATTGCCCTCTAACGGCACATAATCGACAAATTCCACTTGCCATCCAGCTTGAGAAAGTGTTGCCAGGCGACCTTTTTCATCCAGTGTTTTTTCATCGATTTTGATTGCCTCATGCGGCAAACCTCTCACCCAATCTCGCAAAGCACTTACCGGTAATAACCAACCTAAGACTTCGGCCAAAAGCTGTTCGGGTGTCTCCGCAGAATAGCTTTCGCCATCGGAAAAGGTCATGGTGACCAATACATCATCACCTTTTAATTCAACGGCACCCTGCGAAAAAGGACCAAACAAACGTATATTGAAGTCGTCTTGTTGCTGCTGCCAGGTTACGCCAACATTCCAGCCTTCTTTGTCCTGCCGGATAACGGTACGACCACGAAATGACCAATCGTTCATTTGCCTTAATGAAGCCTGGCGGTTTTCCCACATAACTTCCGTAGGAGCGATTGGTTTGGTTTGCCAGAAAGGGGTACAGGCGGTCATCAACATGACCGCCATAATGATGAGCAGTTGTTTCATTTAGTCAGCCGCTGCAGGGTCTCCTGAAGCACTTTATTATCAGCATCAAGCTTAGATGCTTCGCCCCAGTGTTTTCTAGCCTCTGATTTTTTATTCTGCACCCAGAGAACTTCACCAAGATGCGCCAGGAATTCTACATCTGCTTGAATCGCAACCGCTTCACGCAGGTAATATTCCGCTTTTTCCAAATCACCTAAACGGTAATAAACCCACCCCAAACTATCCAGGTAATAAGGATCGTTGGGACGTAATTCCAATGCTTTATTAATCAGTTCCAATGCTTCGTCGTGACGATCAGTACGATCGGTCAAGGTGTATCCCAAGGCATTGAGTGCCTGTGAATTATTCGGATCAATTTTCAAAATAGTGCGCAAATCGCTTTCCAGCACATCCAGTTTATCAATTGATTCGGCCACCATCGCGCGGCTATACAACAAATCAATATTGCCTGGATGATTTATCAACGCCTCGCTCAATACATTGAACGACTCTTCCGGCATCCCCTGATCGCGCAAAAAAGCAGCTTCAAACAAATAAAAATCAATTGCCTGTTGCGGACGTTCCTGACGCAATAATTTCAAATGCTGCCGTGCTTTATCGATATCGCCTTGTTTAGCGAGTAAATTGATATAACGGGTTTGTGCCATTTCAAAACGCTGGCTGTCGGCAGGTACCGAAGCAAACCACACTAACGCCGAATCGATATTGTCATTCATTTCTTCGGCCAGCCCCATAAAGTAACTGGCTTGACCTCCCGCATCTCCCATCTGCAACAGCTGACTGAAAAAGGTTTTAGCAGTTGGCCCATCTTCCCGTTCGAGAGCTAATAATCCCAGTGCAAAAATAACATCCGGGTTATCCGGGTTTTCCAAATGCAGTTCTTCAAAGATGCGTTTTGCTTTATCTGATTGACCACTTTCTCCTAACAGCTTTCCGTAGGTGAAGCGTAGAGATTCACTGGCACCATCTTGTTCGGCTGCTTTAGCGATAAGTTTTAAAGCTTCTTCGTTTTTATTAAATGTTTGCAGCAGATCCGCTTTTAAACCGAGATAAGCTTCATTGCGCGGATATTCCTTAAGCAATCCATCCACCGCAATTTCGGCCACTTCAAAGCGTTGAAAATAAGCGGCAAGTCGTGCGTAGGTAAAACGTGCGTCAGGATCGTCTTGTTGATAAAGGTCCAGTTCCAGAAGTGTCTGCAAACCTCTTTCCGGATCACCTTTTTCACTTAAATTGGCCGCCAGCGATTCTAAATATCTTTCTTTATTTTCCGGATCCAGCGCTAAGGCGCGGTTCATGCTTTTAACTACTTCCGGATAGTTATCTTCCATCAACAAAAATGGCACCCGCATTACATAGACTTCAGCTTCTCCTGGAGAAACTTCCTGCCAGCGCGTCAAGGCACGGTTAATTCGTTGTGGATCGCGTGAAAAAGTTGAAATTCTTGCGGAACGCCCCGCCAACTCGGGCGAATCGGTTAATTCTGCCGCTTGATTGTATAAATCGACTGCAATATCGAGTTGCCCTCGTTGTCCGGCGATTTCAGCGGTCAGGATGTAATAAACCAGTTCCGGAGTAAGCGGCAAATCCATCTCGGTTTGCGCTGGTTTTTCAGTATCCCCATCAATTAGCTCAACAGCTTCAAGAGAATTGTTTTCGTCTGATTGCTGAGCAGTTGCAGCGCATCCAAACAGTAAAATAGGTATCATCAACCACGTTGCCGATGAGGCAAACTGCTTGCAATAACCGCGTAACTGTTGCAATAAATCCATAATTCAACGACCTGACTGATTGAGTTTGATAGAATGGTGAATTAATTTTGTCCAGACCTAATATCAGACAACTTAGCTGAAGGCTGTAAAGTTTAACAGCATATAACACGACTCCTTAATTATGCATCTTGTCACTTACGGCATTAATCACACAACCGCTCCGGTTGCTGTGCGCGAGAAGCTTAGCTTTGATGCTGATAAATTACCTTTGGCTTTAGCGTCACTGATGTTAAATGACAGCGTGATTGAAGCGGTCATTGTTTCAACCTGCAATCGCACCGAAATATACTGTCACCTTGACGAGGATTATGACAATAGTGTCTTGCTATGGTTGCATAACTTTCAGCAACAAGATGCTAATGCTCTCCAGTCTTATCTATATCACTATGAAGGCGCCGATGCCGTAAGACACTTGTTCCGGGTTGCCTGTGGTCTCGATTCATTAGTGCTGGGTGAACCACAGATCCTCGGTCAGCTCAAAACCGCCTACACTCAGGCATTGAATGCTCATGCTTTAGGTAAATCACTTGGAAGACTATTCCAACATGCTTTCGCCGTTGCCAAACAAGTACGTACAGATACGGCGATTGGCAACAGCCCGGTTTCCGTCGCCTTTGCCGCTGTAAGTCTGGCAAAACAAATTTTCAGTAATCTAGCCGACTCCACTGCCTTGTTAATTGGTGCTGGAGAAACCATCGAACTGGTGGCGCGCCATTTGTATGATAATGGCATTAAACGACTGATTATTGCTAATCGTACCGTTGAAAGGGCTCATATGCTGGCAACCTCAGTCAATGGTTACGCCATCAGCTTAAGTGAAATACCCGCCCATCTGGCCGAAGCTGATATCGTCATCAGTTCGACCGCCAGCCAACTGCCTATTTTAGGTAAGGGTACCGTCGAAAGCGCATTGAAACAACGTAAACGTCGTCCAATTTTTATGGTGGATATTGCGGTACCACGGGATATTGAAGCCGAAGTCGGCCAGCTGGAAGATATCTATCTTTATACTGTTGATGATCTCCACGACATTATTGAAGAAAATTTACAGTCTCGCCGTGATGCAGCCAAGCAAGCTGAAGAGATCATTGAAACACAAGCCGATCATTTTGCCGGCTGGATGCGTAGTCAGGATGCGGTACCGGTCATCAGAGCAATTCGCGATCAGGGGCAATTTCATAGTATGCAGTCAGTTGATAAAGCATTACGTCAACTGGAACAAGGCATGAATGCCGAAATGGTCATGACCGAACTGGCACGCACCCTGACCAATAAATTATTGCATGAACCTAGTAGACAACTGCGGCTTTCAGCATTTGAATCAGATGAAAATAATCCCATGATTGATGCTGCTCGCCGTTTATTTAACATTAAGGATTGATCTGTGAAAGATTCCATCAGGCATAAACTTGAAGCCTTGGTTGATCGCCATGAAGAGATCAGCGGTCTGCTCTCAGACCCCGAAACCATGGCCAATCAGAATAAATTTCGCACCTTATCGCAGGAATACGCTCAGCTTGAGCCCGTTGTAAAACACTTTGGACTGTATCTGCAGACCTTGAGTGATCTAAAAGACGCGCAAGCAATGATGCAGGAAAAAGATCCTGAATTACGTGAAATGGCCAAAGAAGAACTGGCAATCGCCGAAGAAAAACAGGAACAGCTGGCAATTGATCTGCAAAAATTGTTGCTGCCTAAAGATCCCAATGATCAGCGCAATATCTTTCTTGAGGTGCGGGCCGGTACCGGTGGGGATGAAGCTGCGATCTTTTCCGGCGATTTATTCCGTATGTATAGCCGTTATGCAGAAATCCGCCGGTGGCAGGTCGAAATCATTAATGCGCAAGAAGGCGAACATGGCGGTTATAAAGAGATCATCGCGCGTATTGTGGGCGATGGTGCCTATTCCCGGCTGAAATTTGAGTCCGGCGCACATCGTGTGCAACGGGTTCCGGAAACTGAATCGCAAGGTCGTATTCATACCTCCGCCTGTACGGTAGCGATTTTGCCGGAAGCCGATGAAATCGATCAGATTGATATCAACCCAGCCGATATCAAAATGGATACTTTCCGTTCATCCGGTGCCGGTGGTCAGCACGTTAACACCACTGATTCAGCGGTGCGTATTACCCACATTCCGACCGGCATTATTGTTGAATGTCAGGAAGAACGTTCACAACATAAAAACCGCGCTAAAGCGATGTCGGTTTTACAGTCACGCATCATGGCGGCTAAACAGGAAAAACAAGCTTCCGAACAGGCCGAAACTCGACGTTTATTAGTTGGTAGCGGCGATCGCAGTGAACGTATTCGTACCTATAACTATCCTCAAGGCCGAATTACCGATCATAGAATCAATTTGACGCTCTATAAATTGGATGAAGTGATGTCAGGACAACTGGATCAAGTTATCGATCCGTTGATCAGTGAATATCAGGCTGATCAGTTGGCGTTACTGTCCAAAGAATCCTAGGCTTTCGCCAGCCAATCCTGCGGCTGTAAATAGTGATCATATAACCGGGCTTCAGCAGAGCCCGGTTCAGGTTGCCAGTTATAGCGCCATTTCACCAGTGGCGGCAAAGACATCAGAATTGACTCCGTACGTCCGCCCGACTGCAAGCCGAATAATGTGCCGCGGTCATACACCAGATTAAATTCCACATAACGACCACGACGATACAGCTGAAAGTCACGTTGTTGCTCGGTATAACTTAAATCCTTACGGCGTTCGACGATTGGTAAATAAGCGGTTGTATAACTATCGCCGACACTGCGTAATAAGCCAAAACACTGCTCAAAATCCGGCTCATTCAAATCATCAAAAAACAAACCACCCACACCGCGCGGCTCGTTACGGTGTTTAAGAAAGAAATACTCATCGCACCATTTTTTGTAATCGTCATAAACCGATTCACCAAAAGGATCGCAGGCATTTTTAGCGGTTTGGTGCCAATGAATCACATCTTCATCGAAGGTGTAATAAGGCGTGAGATCATAGCCACCGCCAAACCACCAGATAGGTTCTTCGCCAGCTTTTTCGGCAATAAAGAAACGTACATTGGCATGAGAGGTTGGCACATAAGGGTTATGCGGATGAATAACTAAAGAAACGCCCATTGCCTGAAAACTACGGCCCGCCAGTTCTGGACGATTGGCTGTAGCTGAGGGTGGTAAATTATCTCCACTAACTTCTGAGAAATTCACACCCGCTTGCTCAAACACTGCACCGTTATTTAAAACCCGGGTGCGCCCACCGCCACCAGCTGGCCGTTGCCAGTCATCTTCGACAAATTTTTCTTTACCATCCGAAACCTCTACTTGTTTACAAATAGAGTCTTGAAGTGAGAGTAAATACTCACGCACTGCATCAATATTGGGGGCACTCATCGCAGTACTTCCCCAGTTAATGCGTCACGAATCGTTGATGGTTTCGCTGCCCCACCCAATGCACCAGGTAATACATAATCCAACTCCGGTAATTGCCAATGCACTTGATGCACATTTTTAGCGGGTCGAAGGCCTGTCAAATTGGCACTGCTGGAAACCAGTGGCCCACCAAATCGTTTGCATAATTCTGCCGCTAAAGGATGGGCAGTAACGCGTACGGCCAGCGTATCGCGCCCACCGGTCAAAAATGGAGAAACATGATCTTGAACAGGTAAAAGCCAGGTATTAGGACCGGGCCAGCTTTGGGTGATTTTTGCCAGAATGTCGGCAGATAACGGCTCTATAAAATCCTGTAACTGATTAAAGTCGGCCGCAATCAGAATCAGTCCTTTATCAAATGGTCGGCGCTTCATCGCCAGCAATTTGATGATGGCAGTTTCACTCCAGGGATCACAACCAACGCCAAATACCGCTTCAGTCGGATAGGCAATGACACCATCATCATCCAGAGCTTTACATGCTTGTCGTAATTGCCAATCAGAGAATTTCATATATTTCGCCGCTCTTCGCTAATTTTAGAAACCAACTTAAACATTTTGTCGCTTTTTCTGCATCATTGCTTCTACAAACGGCGTCAAAATAACCTCGATGGCCAGCCCCATTTTCACGCCTGGTACCACCAGATTATTGGGTCGAGACATATAGGAATCTTTTAACATCGACAGATAATAGGGAAAATCAGCCATTTTCGGATCTTTAAAGCGAATAACACACAGACTTTCATCTGCCGTCGGAATTTCATGCATCACAAACGGGTTAGAAGTATCAATCAATGGCACCCGCTGAAAGTTGATATGAGTCCGAGAAAACTGCGGAATGATGTGATGAATATAATCCGGCATGCGCTTCAGGATAATATCGACCACCGCATCCTGAGAATACCCGCGGTTGCTGCAATCACGTTTGATCTTCTGGATCCATTCGATATTGATTACCGGCACCACACCGATCAGTAAATCGGTGTATTGGGCGATATTGACTTCGTCAGTGACTATACCGCCATGCAGGCCTTCGTAGAACAGCAAATCACTGTCCTCATCCAGTTCTTCCCAATCGGTAAAGGTACCAGGTGATTGATTGAACTGTGTCGCCTCAGCTTCATCATGAATGTAATGACGCTTTTCACCACGACCAGTTACTGAATATGTCCGAAACAAACTTTCCAATCTATCCAGACAATTTGCTTCTGGCCCGAAATGAGTCAGTGAACGCCCTTCTGCCTCGGCGGCAATGACTGCGGAACGCATCTCTTCACGATTGTATCGATGAAAGCTGTCACCTTCGACGACCACAGGATTAACCTGAGTACGACGAAAAACATCCTCAAATGCCCGTTTTACGGTGGATGTTCCAGCTCCAGACGAACCAGTTACCGCAATAATCGGATGGGATACAGACAATTCAACCCTCCTCTTAAAGTCGTAACCAATCAGTTTTGTTGTTGTTCGCGAGCCACGGCACGGTAAGCGATATCAGTCCTGTAATAGGCATCTTGCCATTGAATTTTTGCAACGCCAGCGTAAGCCTGCTGCTGAGCGGCTGCAACGCCATGACCTAGTGCGGTAACACATAACACGCGGCCACCAGCCGTAACGACTTTGTCCTGATCAAATGCTGTTCCAGCATGAAATACTCGTGTATCAGCCGAATCAACTGTATCCAACCCGGAAATCACATCGCCTTTTTTGTAACTGTCAGGATAGCCGCCAGCAGCCATCACCACACCGACAGCTGCACGTGGATCCCATTCCGCTGTCACTTCATCCAAACGTTTATCCAAAGCGGCTTCACATAATTCAACTAAATCAGAAAGCAGACGCATCAAAATAGGTTGGGTTTCAGGGTCACCAAACCGGCAGTTATATTCCACTACGCGTGGTGCGCCCATTTCATCGATCATCAGACCGGCATACAAGAAACCGGTATACGGACGACCATCTGCAGCCATACCTTTTACTGTGGGCACAATAACTTCACGCATCACACGTTCAAATACCGTATCGGTGACCACTGGCGCAGGCGAATAAGCCCCCATGCCACCGGTATTTGGACCTTTATCGCCGTTATCACGGGCTTTATGATCCTGAGAAGTGGCTAGCGGCAGAATATTTTCACCATCAACCATTACGATAAAACTGGCTTCTTCACCAGCCATAAACTCTTCGATAACCACTCGATGACCCGCTTCACCAAAGGCATTGCCGGACAACATATCTTCAACGGCAGCAATCGCTTCTTCAACGGTTTGCGCGACGATAACGCCTTTGCCAGCCGCCAGACCATCGGCTTTAACAACGATAGGCGCACCACGTTCCAAAATATATTCGATGGCATCGGAGATATTGGTGAAGACTTGATAAGCAGCAGTAGGAATTTGATGACGTGCTAGAAAATCTTTGGTGAAGGATTTAGAAGCTTCCAGTTGAGCGGCTTCTTTACTCGGTCCGAAACAACGTAAACCGGCATTTTCAAAGGCATCAACGACGCCTTTAACTAATGGGATTTCAGGGCCGACAACCGTTAAACCGATGTCATTTTGCTGTGCAAATGCCACCAGCGCATCAATATCATCCACTGCGATGTCGACATTGCTGACACCTGCTTCATTTGCGGTTCCCGGATTACCCGGCGCAACAAAAACTTCACTGCAACGCGGTGACTGTTTGAGTTTCCAAGCCAGCGCATGCTCACGACCGCCACTACCAATGACCAGAACTTTCATTATATTGCTGCCATACCTACTGAAATAAAGCGTTAATGATACCGGAGATGACTGTATAACCAAATATTAATACCTGTCCTTGACCGCTCAATAATCGCCAGTACAAGGCACAGATTGTAACTATCAAGGCTTTTCATTATTGTGATGTCCAGTAATGTGGCGATTAAAGTTAAGCGCCGATAGTTAGGAAATAATTGTGGAAGATTTAAAAACATCAGAAGCCTGGCGGGTTTTTCGCATTCAATCTGAATTAATTGATGGTATCGAAACCCTCAATGGACTGGGACCCGCCGTATCCATTTTCGGTAGTGCCTGCTTACGCGAAGACTCACCGTATTACCAAGCCGCCAAACAAGTGGCTCAATCACTTTCTCAGGCAAAATTTTCGGTCATTACCGGCGGCGGTCCAGGAATTATGCATGCCGCCAACGCGGGGGCATTTAAACAAGGTTCGCATTCGGTTGGTCTTAATATTGAATTACCGATGGAACAAAAACCCAACCCGAATCAGGATATTAGCCTGAGTTTCCGTTACTTTTTTGTTCGCAAACTGATGTTTGTTAAATCCTCAATGGGTTACGTCGTGTTTCCGGGTGGCTTCGGAACGCTGGATGAATTTTTTGAGGCATTAACCCTTATCCAAAGCCGTAAAATTCGCCATTTCCCGGTAATTCTGTATGGTTCTGATTATTGGAAAGGCCTGATTGATTGGCTTCGCGCCGAGGTTTTACGAGTAGGCTGCATTCAGGAGGAAGATCTGAATATTTTCCATATGGTCGATAAACCCGAAGAAGTACTGCCGATTATCCAGCAACATTTTGCTGCCTTAGGAGCCCATCCAGAAGACGAGCAACGTTTTCCTGTCTGATCTGGATCAAGAAAGCGGGCGTTAACCGCTCGCGATAAAACCCCGCTGTTTATAATCATCGCCAAACTGTTTTACAGGACTTTGCTATGCAAAATCAGCTGATTATGAACCGCCAACTTATCCAGAAATACGATACCGCTGGGCCAAGATATACCTCCTACCCCACTGCATTAGAATTCCACGAAAGTTTTAAGGCGAAGGACTTCATTGAACATGCTGAGCTATCCAATCAGCGTGGCGGGCCACTGTCTCTGTATTTCCATTTACCGTTTTGCGATACCGTGTGTTTTTATTGCGCCTGCAACAAAATCATCACCAAAAATCGCGATCATGCCGCACCGTATCTTGAAAACCTCTACAAAGAACTAGCCCTTAAGGCCGCATTAGTTGATACCAGCAGACCAGTGACTCAACTGCACTGGGGCGGTGGCACACCAACGTTTATCAGCGAACAGCAAATGCAGGATCTGATGAATGAAACCCGTCGTCATTTTCATATTGCCGATGATGCTGATATCTCGATTGAAATTGATCCCCGTGAAGCCAATGCCGATACCATCGCCCTGTTAAAGAAAATAGGTTTCAACAGAATTAGTCTGGGAATACAGGATTTTGATCCGGCCGTGCAAAAAGCGGTTAACCGCATTCAATCTGAAGCCGAAACCTTAGCGGTGATTGATGCTGCCCGCCAGCATCAGTTTCGCTCGATCAGTGTTGATTTGATTTACGGCTTGCCGCTGCAAACGTTATCCGGCTTTAGTACCACGCTCGATAAAATCATCGCTGCCAATCCTGACCGTATCTCATTATTTAACTACGCCCATATGCCAAAGTTGTTTAAAACACAACGCCAGATTAAAAGTGAAGACTTACCTACTGCAGAGCAAAAATTGAGCATTTTGCAGCTATCGATTAATAAATTAACCCAGGCCGGTTATCAATATATTGGCATGGATCACTTTGCTAAACCGGATGATGAACTCAGTCTGGCTCAGCAACAAAATCGGCTGCATCGCAATTTTCAAGGCTATGCCACTCATGCCGAGTGTGACCTGATCGGCTTTGGTATTACCTCGATTGGCAATATCGGTGATGCTTATGCACAGAACGTAAAAACCCTGCTTGAATACGACAATCTGCTCAAACAAAATCAGCTACCGTTAATGCGTGGCATCAGCCTGACAGAGGATGACAAACTACGACGCCAAATCATTACCCGTCTAATCTGTGATTTCGAATTGAATATTGGAGAAATCGAGCAAGAATACGGCATTCCATTTAAAGAATATTTTGCCGATGCCTACCCTCAGCTCGAACAATTTGCCGAAGATGGCCTGTTGCAGTATAACTGGAAGGAGATTGTGGTCTTACCAGCTGGTCGCTTGTTAATCCGTAATATCTGCATGGCGTTTGATAAATACAGTCAACAAGCAAAACAGCGATTTTCCAAAGTTATATAGGGCTGATGCTGGAAAAAATCCGACAGTACTTCATATTTGGTAGATTAGGCGTAAAGCTCTATGTGCTCGCCGTTATCACCGGATTATTGGCCAGCCTTGCCATTATCCTGCTCAGACTCACCATTGAACATGGTCAAATGCTGTTATTGCCCTCCGGCGAAGTCGATGGTTTTGCCAGCCTGCCCTGGTGGGGCCTGTTGGGTCTGCCTATTCTCGGTGGTCTACTTATCGGTCTGCTGTTTCGCGGATTAACTCAAGAACAACGCACCACCGGTATCTTGCATGTTATCGAACGACTCTCTGCCTATGAAGGCCGTCTGCCTTGGCAAAATGCCGTTCGCCAATTTATCGGTACTAGTATTGCCATCATCACCGGGCATTCAGTAGGACGTGAAGGTCCAGGTGTACATCTTGGTGCCGCCAGCGGCAGTTTATTAGCCAATAGCCTGGAACTCCCCAACAATAGTGTTCGCGTCCTTGTCGCCTCAGGTGCCGCCGCCGCTATAGCCGCCTCATTTAATACGCCTATCGCTGGGGTGATTTTCGCCATGGAAGTCATCATGATGGAATATTACATCGCCAGTTTTATTCCGGTGATTCTGGCTTCCGTCACCGGAGCAGTAGTCTGCCGGCTGACCTTTGGTGACGATACTGTATTTATTAACCTCAGCGCTCAGATGCAGTCGCTATGGGAGCTACCCTATATTATTTTCCTGGGTATCGTCATCGGCGGCTTAGCCACTATTGCGTTAAAAACGCTGACGCTATTTACCAATCTCTATACCAATCACCCGTCATGGTTACGTCCGGTTTATGCCGGAATTTTAATGGGTCTGTGCGGCATGATGGTGCCAGAAGTAATGGGCATGGGCTACGGCATTATTGGCAGTATTTCAGCCAATGATATTGCTATCGGCACGCTGGTTATCATCATGGTAATGAAACTGCTGTTATCTTCCGCCACTGTTGGCCTGGGAATTCCGGCCGGTGTCATTGGCCCAACCATGGTGGTAGGCGCCTGCGCTGGCGCAATTCTGGGCTACTTCGGTCAGTTAATATTGCCCGACTATGCGTCATCAATGACCTTTTATGCCGTTTTAGGCATGTGCGCGATGATGTCGGCCACTTTAAAAGCGCCGCTTGCTGCATTAATGGCCATGCTGGAACTAACCGGCAACCCAGAAATCATTCTGCCCGGCATGCTCGCCATTGTCTTTTCCAGTCTGATTACCCACGATTATTTCAAACAGGAACCAATGTTCGTCAACTTGATGCGAGTAAAAGGTTTGGATTTTCGTAATGACCCAATCTCGCAAACGCTTCGCAAAATCAGTGTCGGTGCAGCGATGCAACGTAATATCGCCGTATTGAACCAGACAATCACTCGTGAACTGGCCCAACACACACTCGAAAACAATCCGGAATGGATAGTGATCACCAAAGAACGCAATCCGATTGCCTTAATGCCCGCCAGCGACTTGGCCAGAGCGGTAAGCGTTAAAGAAGACGAAGATGAGTCAGAGATCGATTTGATGCAAATCCCGGCAACCAGACGCAATGTACATAAAATCTCACTGCATACCAGCCTGCATGAAGCCTATCAGGCACTTAATAAATATGAAGTTGAGGCGCTATATGTCAGCCGACAAAGCACCCCGATGATCGACCGAATTTATGGGATTTTGACCAGAGAAATGATCGAAAGCCATTACCATTTGCCCACTTCAAGCAAAAAATAACTGAAATGGGTATGAACAATTGCTCAATCTTGTTTATAATGTGCCGCTTGCTGCCCGGGTGGTGAAATTGGTAGACACAAGGGACTTAAAATCCCTCGGCTTTGCGGCTGTGCCGGTTCGACTCCGGCCCCGGGCACCAACAAAAATATCTAAGCCTCAGTTGTTAATTCAATTGGGGCTTTTTTTTGGATTTAGAACAGGGTTACCGGTATAAAGAATATGAACCAATCATGGAGCTTCTAGAAATTCATGAAACATAATCTAAGATTTTAGTTTCCAGGACCAATATCACTTCAATTAACGAAGCCCCTGGAAACCGGGCGATTGATTATCAGTCTCTTCTGTTAAATT
>NZ_MCRI01000022.1 GCF_001720165.1 Methylophaga muralis | reverse complement strand
TCATTACGAAGAGCGAATCGCAACTAATTTGTTAGCAAACATAAGAATGGACTTTTTTAACGAAAACCATTTGCACTGCAATTTTTCATGTGAACCACATCTCAAAATTGGACAGGATTATTTCCTATTTAATATTTTTGCCAATTTCCCCTATGGAATAAATCTAACAAATTATTTTATTCTTTGATTGCAGCTCGGATGAGCTGAATTCAATTAATACAAGGAGCATGGAAAGATGTTTAAGAAATGGATTATTTCTTTATTGTTGGCGTTTTCACTATCTTCATTCGCTGCATTTGCAGCAGATAAAATCAATATCAATACAGCATCAGCTGATGAGTTACAGTTGCTGAATGGTGTGGGACCATCTACTGCCAATGCTATCGTGCAATATCGTGAGCAAAATGGCGCTTTTGCCAGTGTCGAAGATCTGGTTAATGTTAAAGGCGTTGGTGAAAAGAAGGTGGCTGGTTTAGCAGAGCAGGTAACGGTATCTGACTGAACTATAGTTATTAAGATTGAAGAAGGTGAGGCTAAATACCTCACCTTTTTTTGTGTCTCTAAAAAGCGACAGAGGTCGAGACAACCGATTCTGCTTGTATCACCAGTTTGTCTTTCAGTTCTTCATTCAGGTTTTGCTTTTCTGCTTCAGTTAAAGATGGTCATCGCTGTTGGTAATGAAAAATACGTCTTCCACCTGATCCCCCAAAGTCACCATTTTGGCATTTATAACTTGAATCTGATGCGTTAGAAAAACCTGTGCTACGGCAGAGAGTAATCCTGGCCGATCGTGGGTATATAACTCCATAACTGTATGGTCTAGCTGTGAGTTGGTCGAAAAATTTATAACGGGTTCAGTTTTAAACAATTTGGAAATACGCGGCATTAATTGCGGCTTGTACCCAGAGGTCAGCTCTTCACGGGCAAGTTGTTTGTTTAGCGCACTAATGATGTCTTCGTAGCGTTGTTGAGCCCCATTCAGGATAAAGGTATTTAGTGCTTTTCCGTCACTGCTGATATTGATTTTTGCATCCAGAATATTCAACTGCAATTGTTCCAGGCAGGCGGTCATAGCGGCAAACAAGCCACGACGATCATTTGCGAAAATAAATAATTCGAGGGTGTGTTGATCATTATGTTGGCGTACCAGAATCAGTGGTTCTTGATCGGGTTTTTCTAAGCGACCATTGCTCTGCCAGACGATTTCATCAACTGTGTGTCGCAGAAAATAATCCAGATCGTATTCATGCCATAAAGTTGTAATTTTTTCATCAGCCCAGCCCATTTCAACCAGCTTATCCAGTGCAAGCTGGTATTTTTTGAGACTCTTTTCCTGGGTGTTTTTGGCTTGGACTTCTGTGTGTTCAAGCCATTGATAGGTACTGTGATACAACTGTTTGAGCAGTGAATCACGCCAGCCATTCCACAAGTTATTGTTGGTTGCCCGAATATCCGCGACGGTTAAAAGATATAAATGATTTAAGCGATTGACGCTGCCGACCAGTGCAGCAAAGTCCTGAATAACTTCGGGATCTTCCAGATCTTTCTTTTGGGCAGTAGAGGACATCGCTAAATGATGACGAACCAGAAAGGTGACTAAGCTGGTGTCGTAATCACTCAAATTATGCTGAGTACAAAATTGTTCTGCGTCCTGCACCCCCAAAATACTGTGATCCCCACCACGCCCTTTGGCAATATCGTGATAAATACCGGCAATGTAGAGTAATTCGGGTTTAGGTAGTTGATAAAATACTTCGGAGCATAATGGAAATTCATCTTTGAATTCGGGGCAGGAAAAACGCCGTAAATTACGCACCAGAAACAAGGTATGTTCATCGACTGTATAAGCGTGAAATAGATCATGCTGCATCTGGCCAACAATTCTGCCAAATTCTGGCAAGTACGCACCTAATACACCGAGCTGATTCATCCTGCGAAATTCATGGGTCACGCCTTTAGGTTGACGAATGATTTCCATAAACAAGCTGCGATTTTTGATATCAGCACGAAAGCGTTCATCGATTAAATGCAGATGCGCATGGATCTGACGGATGGTCGAGGCGCGAATACCTTTAATATGTGGATTTTGTTGCAGGATTAAAAACACTTCCAGCAATGCATAGGGATAGTAAGCAAACATACCGGAATTGATGGTTTCCAAATAGCCGTTATGTGATTGAAAGCGACGGTTTATCGGTTCAATATCCCGTGGCTCGTCGGCCAGAATGATATTTTCTTCAAATAGCTGCAATAGCAAGGCATTCATCTGACTTACCGCACGAACTGTTCGATAATAATCTTTCATGAAATGCTCAACGGCCATCCGGCTGTTGGTTTCAACGTAACCTAACTGTTTCGCCAGTTCACGTTGATGATCAATCATCATTTTTTCTTGTTTTCGGCCGACCAGATGATGCAATGCAAAACGTACTCGCCATAAAAAGCGGCGTGATTGCTGCAGAATATCAAACTCACTTTCTGCCAGAAAACCTTTTGATTTCAAACCTTGCAGGTTACGAACATCAAAATGTTGTTGGGCGACCCAGTTGATAACTTGAATATCTCTCAGCCCACCGGGCGATTCTTTCAGATTGGGTTCAAGATTATTGCCGGTATCGTTGTATTTATGATGACGCTGGATTTGCTCTTGTTTTTTACGCTCGTAAAAAAGCCGGTTGTCCCAGGTTTTGTTAGAAACCGTCAGTTGTTGTAACTGCTCAAACAAAGTTTTATTACCGGATAAAAACCGTGCTTCCAGTAGATTGGTGGCAATAGTGATGTCATCTTCGGCCTGTTGCCGGCATTCGCCAATTGTGCGAACACTGTGACCTATCTCCAGGCCAATATCCCATAGTTGAGTCAGAAAAGTTGATAATTCAGCGGGTGGTGTTTCGGCTACTGAATCATCCAATAAAACCAGTAAATCGATATCAGAGTGGGGGTGTAATTCGCCGCGACCATAACCACCCACAGCGATCAAACTGACCGTGGTTTCCGACGCCAGATTTTTTTGCCATAAAAATTGCAGCACTTCATCGACAAAATGCGATTGTTGATGAACCAGCCAATCAATATCAGCTTGGTCTTCAAAAAAGCATTTTTTTAAATGCTGTGAGGCTTGGGCGAGAATATCTCGACAGCCAATTGCATTATCTGTCTGGCCAAATTCCCAAACAGATTGTGCAGAAATTGCCATTATTGGAGGCTCCTATGAGCGTTCTTCATCCCGAAGGGTTAAGATTTCATGACCGTCTTCTGTCACCAGAATAGTGTGTTCCCATTGGGCGGACAAAGAACGATCTTTGGTAACCACGGTCCAGCCATCAGGCAGCTGTCTGACATGGCGTTTACCGGCATTAATCATCGGTTCGATAGTAAAAGTCATGCCAGCTTGTAAAGTCATCCCGGTATCTGGCGAACCATAATGTAAAACCTGAGGTTCTTCATGAAACACCTGACCGATACCATGTCCACAATATTCTCTGACAACCGAAAAATGCTCGTTCTCAGCGTGCTGTTGAATAGCATGACCAATATCACCTAATTTGATGCCCGGCTTGACCATATCAATTCCGATCAACATACATTCACGGGCAACTTTAGATAGACGTTGAGCCAGAATAGAGGTTTTGCCTATATGAAACATTTTGCTGGTATCACCGTGATAACCATCTTTGATAACAGTGATGTCGATATTTATGATATCGCCGTCTTTGAGTTTTTTTTCTCCGGGAATACCATGGCAAATCACATGGTTGACCGAGGTACAAATAGACTTTGGAAAACCGTGATAATTCAGCGGGGCAGGAATGGCCTTTTGCTCGTTAACAATATAATCATGGCAAATGGTATTTAGTTCATCGGTAGTAATGCCCGCAACCACATGTGGTTCGATCATGGTCAAAACATCCGCGGCAAGTTTGCCTGCCACACGCATTTTTTCAATTTCTTCGGCTGTTTTAATGGTCACGCCCATGCCAGATCCTGATTGCTGTTAACGGTAAAAAGACAAGACATAGTTTGCCGTAAAAACCAGTCAACTGCCAGCTAAGTGGCGGAATCAAAGCGATATAGTGATGGTGCTTTGTTTTAGTTGTTAACTGTGGAATAATATGCGCGCCTTAGCAAAGGCAAAATCACACACGTGCCGACACAGTTTTCGGGGTGCTGTCTGAAAATTCAGATCAGTCGATAGCTGGGGTACGTGGAGGTTTAACCCCATATATATAGGTATAAAAATGGCTAAAATTACAATGCGCCAAATGCTTGAAGCTGGCGTTCACTTCGGTCACCAAACACGTTACTGGAACCCAAAAATGGGTCCTTTTATCTTTGGTAAACGTAACAATATTCATATCGTGAACTTAGAGCACAGTTTGCCTATGTTCAACGACGCACTCAACTACGTCAGCAAACTGGCTTCCAAAAAAGGCCGTATTCTGTTCGTTGGCACCAAACGTGCTGCGCAGGATGCTATCCGTGAAGATGCTGAACGTTGTGGCATGCCTTACGTCAACCGTCGCTGGTTAGGCGGCATGCTGACAAACTATCAAACCGTTCGCCAATCAATCAAACGTCTTGAAGCAATTCAAGCAATGATTGAGTCAGGTAAAACTGAAGGTTTGAAAAAGAAAGAAGTGCTTAACCTGTCCCGCGAGCAAGAGAAACTGGAAAAAAGCATCGGTGGTATCAAGAAAATGGGTAACCTGCCGGATGCTTTGTTTGTAATCGACGTTGATCATGAACGCATCGCGATTCAAGAAGCCAACAAACTTGGCATTCCAGTAATCGCAGTTGTTGATACCAACAGTAATCCTGATGGTGTTGATTACGTTATTCCTGGCAACGACGATTCAATGCGCGCTATCCGCCTGTATACAGCAAACATTGCTGATACCATTCTGGAAGGCCGTGCATCTGTCACCACCGCTGATGCTGGTGATGAGTTTGTTGAAGTTGCGCAAGAAAATGCTCCAGCTGCAGCTGAATAAGCTCGGCTAATGACTTAAGCAGGCTCGCTGAAAAGCGGGCCTGTGTCGTATGTGTGGTCTGAAAAAGACCGTTCACAAAAATTGATTTTTAAGGGTTACAAAAAATGGCTATAACTGCAGCTTTAGTAAAAGAACTGCGTGAGCGTACTGGCTCCGGCATGATGGAATGCAAAAAAGCATTGGTAGAATCTAACGGCGATATCGAAGTAGCGATTGAAGAAATGCGTAAATCTGGTCTGGCTAAAGCCGACAAAAAATCAGATCGTGTTGCTGCTGAAGGCGTTATTGCAATCGAAACCAGTGCTGATAACAAACAAGCAGTAATGCTTGAAGTGAACTCAGAAACTGACTTCGTGGCAAAAGCCGATGATTTTGTTAATTTCGTTGATGCTGTTGCGAAGAAAGTGCTTGAAGCTCAACCTGCTGATTTAGACGCGTTATTGCAATTATCATTAAGCAATGGTGAAAGCATCGATACTGTTCGCCAATCATTAGTCGCAAAAATTGGTGAAAACATTCAAATTCGTCGTTTTACGTTGATGAATGCAGAAGCTGGCGTGATTGGTGCCTACCGTCATGGTGATCGCATCGGTACTTTGGTTCAATTAAACGGTGGCGATGAAAGCTTAGCAAAAGATTTGGCAATGCATGTTGCCGCCAGCCGCCCGCAAGCAGTTTCGGCTGCAGAGCTGCCTGAAGAGTTGTTGCAAAAAGAACGCGATATCGTGGCAACTCAAGCACGTGAAAGCGGCAAGCCTGAAGCGATTGTTGAAAAAATGATCGAAGGCCGGATGAGCAAGTTTGTTAACGAAATTAGCCTGCTGGGCCAAGCGTTTGTTAAAGATCCAGATGTTACCGTTGAAAAACTGGTCAAACAAGCTGGTGCAACAGTTGAAGGCTTTGCCTGTTTTGAAGTTGGTGAAGGCATCGAGAAAAAAGCAGATAACTTTGCTGAAGAGGTTATGGCTCAGGCACGAGGAAATTAAATTATGACAACATCGGGAAGTCAGCCAGTTTACAAGCGTATTCTGCTCAAGCTGAGTGGTGAGGCTTTAATGGGAAGTGCCGAATACGGCATTCAACCCGAGGTGATTTCCCGATTTGCCCAAGAAATATCTGAACTGAATGCCCAAGGTGTTCAGCTGGGTATTGTGATCGGTGGTGGCAATATTTTCCGTGGCGCAGGTCTTGCGGCTAGCGGCATGGATAGAGTCAGTGCCGATCACATGGGCATGTTGGCAACGGTATTAAATGCGCTGGCACTGCAGGATGCTTTGGAACGTAATGGAACATTCTGTCGTGTCATGTCTGCAATCCGTATACATGAAGTGTGTGAAGATTATTTGCGTCGTCGGGCGATTCGTCATTTGGAAAAAGGCCGTGTAGTGATTTTTGCTGCCGGTACTGGTAATCCATTTTTCACTACCGATTCAGCAGCCAGTTTACGTGCAGTTGAAATTGGTGCTGAGCTGATGCTCAAAGCCACCCAGGTTGACGGTGTTTACAATGCTGATCCGCGGAAAAATCCAGATGCTGTTCGTTACGATACTTTATCGTACGATGAAGTCATTAATAACCGTCTCGGCGTGATGGATACTACTGCTGTAGTCATGTGTCAGGAACAGAAAATGCCTTTACGGGTATTTGATGTTCATCGTTACGGCAATCTGACTGACATTGTGTACGGAAAAAATGTTGGAACATTGGTTAAATAGGACAAATCATGATTAATGATATTCAAAAAGATGCAGCAGACCGGATGCAAAAAAGTGTTTCCGCTCTGAGCACTGCACTGGCGAAAATTCGTGCCGGACGAGCACATACCAGTTTATTAGATCATGTCACAGTGCCATATTACGGTTCTGACGTTCCATTAAGTCAGGTTGCCAGTGTTGGTATTGAAGACTCAAGAACACTTACAGTGGCACCTTGGGAAAAAAATATGGTGTCAGTGATCGAAAAAGCCATCATGACATCTGATTTGGGCGTCAATCCAAATAGCGCTGGCATGACCATTCGTATTCCGATCCCTCCATTAACCGAAGAACGTCGTAAAGATTTAGTTAAAGTTGCTAAATCTGAAGCTGAAAATGCTCGTATTGCGGTGCGTAACATTCGTCGTGATGCCAATGGTAGCTTGAAAGATTTATTAAAAGACAAGGCAATTTCTGAAGACGAACAGCGTGGTGCAGAAGAAGCCATTCAAAAGTTAACCGATAGCACCATCAAACAGATTGACGAAGTGCTGGCAGAAAAAGAAACTGATTTGATGGCGGTCTAAGCCATTTCGGTTTAGCCATTATTGATGAAATCTTCCAGCCGTTCTATCCCCAGACACATTGCCATCATCATGGATGGCAATGGTCGCTGGGCAAAACAACGGCTACAACCCCGTTTTATGGGACATCGTGCAGGTGTCAGAGCAGTGGAAGGGATTGTTAAGCACTGTGTTGCTACCGGTGTTGAAGTCCTTAGTCTGTTTGCCTTCAGTAGTGAAAACTGGCGTCGGCCCGGCAAAGAAGTTAATTTGTTGATGGAGTTATTCAGTCACGCCTTGGATAACCAGGTCAAACGTCTGCATAAAAATAATATCCGTCTAAACATTATTGGTGATATCGGCCGGTTTTCGGATTCATTGCAACAACAAATTGCCGATGCAACAACGTTAACCGCTGCTAATGACGGTCTGATTTTGAACATTGCTGCCAACTATGGCGGACGATGGGATATTACTCAATCGGTTCGGCAGATTGCTGACAAAATTAAGTCTGGCGCACTACAACCCGAACAAATTGATGAAACGCTTATAGCCAGTCATCTGGTGACTGCTGAACTACCTGAACCGGATTTGTTTATTCGTACTGGTGGGGAGCAACGCATCAGTAACTTCCTGATGTGGCAACTTGCTTACACCGAGTTGTATTTTACTGAGAAGCTTTGGCCTGAATTTAACGCGCAGGATCTGGACGCTGCCATTGAGTCTTTTTCCAGCCGCGAACGTCGTTTTGGTCGAACATCAGAACAACTTACGGGGCAAGAAGATGCTTAAACAGCGTTTATTAACTGCCGCAGTGCTAATCCCAATCGTTATTTTGGCAATATTGTTATTACCCAGTGTTGGCTTTATCGCTTTATTAGCTGTTATTGCCTTGATGGCAATGTGGGAATGGCTTTCCATGGCAGCAATGAAGCCTCTTACTAAAGTTTTATCAAGTGTGTCGTTTCTTGCCGTGCTAGTGGTGTTGTTTACCATGGCAGACATACAAAATGTTCTGCTGACTGGTTTAGTTTTCTGGTTACTCACCAGCCTCATCATTGTTTTATTTGCTCATCGACCTTTACCTGGATTTCTAGCACGCTGCTTTCATAACAAATTATTCACCTATCTGCTAAGTATGCTGGTCGCGCTGTTGTTTGTTTATAGCGCGGTATGGCTGCATGGACTGGCGAACGATGGACCGGTTTTAGTGCTATATGTTCTGGTCAGTGTTTGGCTGGCAGATACTGGCGGCTATTTCGCTGGTAAACGTTGGGGAAAACACGCTTTAGCTACTGCCATTAGTCCGAATAAAACATTGGAAGGACTGGCTGGAGCAATGATATTGGTCGCTGTATGGAGCGTGATAGCCTATCTCATGGGTATTGCTGCAAATTTATCACTGATAGCCTGGATAGGTATCAGTCTGGTAACTGGACTGATTTCAGTCAGTGGGGATCTATTTGAGAGTCTGTTTAAACGTAGCTATCAGATAAAAGACAGTGGTCATTTACTACCGGGTCATGGCGGAATGCTGGATCGGGTTGATAGTTTGTTAGCCGCAGTTCCATTCTTTGCCGCATTAATGTGGCTGACAGGTCAATTCTGATGCAGCGCGTTACTATCCTTGGCTCTACAGGGTCAATTGGCATCAGCACCTTAGACGTATTACAACGTCATCCTGATAAATATCGTGTCTACGCACTTGCAGCAAATAAATCAGTTGATGGGTTGTTTGAACAATGCCAACAATTTAAACCTGCAGTCGCCGTGATGTTATGCCCTGAGTCGGCTGCACAGCTCGAAGAGAAGCTTCGCAATGCTGGATTAGCCATTAAAGTACAAAGCGGCATGCAAGCGCTGGAAATGATCTCAAGCACCGAAGAAACTGATGTTGTGGTCGCCGCAATAGTCGGGGCTGCCGGGTTACTGCCGACGTTGGCCGCAGCCAAAGCAGGTAAACGAATCTTGCTGGCCAATAAAGAAGCTCTGGTAATGAGCGGCGCCTTATTGATGAGTGAAGTCCAGGCAAATAATGCTGTTTTGTTGCCTGTTGATAGTGAACATAATGCTATATGGCAATGTATGCCAGTGGGCGATACTCAGCAGTATCATTATGAAAATAAAGGCATCCGCCGCATTATCCTTACAGCATCTGGTGGACCGTTTCGTGATTGGAATATTGCTGATTTAGAAGATGTAACGCCTGAACAAGCTGTAGCGCATCCCAATTGGTCGATGGGGCAGAAAATCTCAGTTGATTCCGCCACCATGATGAATAAAGGGCTAGAGGTCATTGAAGCCCACTGGCTGTTTGGCATGTCGAGTGACAAGATTGAAGTCGTATTACATCGGCAAAGTATTATTCATTCAATGGTGGATTACGTTGATGGATCGGTATTAGCGCAAATGGGCAATCCTGATATGCGCACGCCTATTGCCAATACTTTGGCCTGGCCGGAACGTATTGACTCAGGAGTCGAGGCGCTGGATTTAGTCAAAGCAGGACGACTTGATTTTGCAGCAGCGGATTTTGAACGTTTTCCCTGCTTGGCTCTTGCGTATCAAGCTTTAAAGGCTGGTGGAACCAGTACCGCTATCCTCAATGCTGCCAATGAGGTGGCTGTTGAAGCATTTTTGAATCGTCAGATTAAATTTACCGATATTGCTCGGATTATCGCTGAGGTTTTAGAAATAATCCCCTCAACAGCTGCAGATTCATTGGAGCAAATATTGTCAGCCGATGAAATGGCCAGAAAAGTGGCTCATCAACAAATGCAGGTTTTATGCAATCACTGATATTTTTCATCATCGCACTGAGCTTGCTGGTCGTTATCCATGAGTTTGGACATTACTGGGTGGCACGCCGCTGCGGGGTAAAAGTATTACGTTTTTCGGTTGGCTTTGGACAAAAACTCTGGTCAAAACAATTAAAAAATGGCACTGAATTTGTTATAGCAGCCCTTCCTTTAGGTGGCTATGTAAAGATGCTGGATGAAAGGGAAGCACCAGTAGCCGAGAATGAACTGGAGCAAACCTTTAATCGCCAGCCTTTGAGAAACAGAGTGGCGATTGTTTCTGCTGGACCTATTGCTAACCTGTTATTTGCCGTGTTTGCCTACTGGATGATTATGGTCATCGGTGTGCCGGGTATGAAACCGATTATTGCAGAAGTCACTGCAAATTCACCGGCCGCTGCAGCGCAATTGTATGCGGGCGAAGAGATCATTGCCGTCAATGGTAAGGCTACCCCAACCGTCAATAGCTTGTTTCAGCAATGGTTAAGATTGGCCCAGTCCGGTGAAACTATCACCCTGACCACTCGTAGTGCTGATGTCGAAACGAATAAACAGCTGACTTTACCCAAGCTTGGATTAGATGATGCAGGGTCATTATTCAATCAGATTGGCATAACCACTGTACAACCAGAAATGCCACCCGTTTTAGATAATATTGTGGCCGATAGCCCCGCAGAAAAAGCCGGATTACAAGCGGGAGATGAATTAATTTCAGCCGATGGCAAAACACTGTCGAGCTGGCAGGCCTGGGTCAGCTTAATTCAAAGCAATGCTGATACGGCGATGAATATTGAAATTCTTCGCAATGGCGAGATTCAGCAACTCGTTATTACCCCTGCAGCAGATGAAAACGGTGTGGGGCGAATAGGGGCGGCAGTCAACACGGATGCATATGAAATTCCTGCCGAATTAAGATCGGAATTACGCTATGGACCATTGGCTGCAATCCCGCAGGCTTTCACACAAACCTGGCAATTTAGTGTCACAACCTTGAGTGGTCTATGGGGAATGCTGGTCGGTACCGTTTCCAGTGACAACCTTGGCGGACCCATTGCCATCGCACAGTTTGCCGGCGATTCAGCGCAGCAGGGCTTGATTGCCTTTATCAGTTTTTTAGCCATGATAAGTATCAGTTTAGGTATTTTGAACTTATTACCAGTGCCAGTACTTGATGGTGGTCATTTGCTGATGTATTTTTTTGAATGGATCCGCGGTAAACCCTTACCGGAGTCGGTACAAATCCAAGGACAAAAAATAGGATTATTTTTGATTTTGCTGCTAATGGTATTCGCTTTTACAAATGACATCGTTCGACTCATTGGCTAATGCGCACATTGCAGGTACACTTACGATTTCTTCGGCTGACTGACTGTAAAATAACAATGAAACAAATCATCACAGCATTGACGCTCATCTGGTTATCCTCCGCAGCTTGGGCCGAGGAATTTATCATCAAAGATATCCGGGTGGAGGGTTTACAAAGGATCTCTGCAGGCACGGTTTTTAACTTCTTGCCAGTTAGGGTTGGCGATGAACTGACAGAGAATGATGTAAGAGGCATTATTCGCTCACTGTTTAAATCAAAATACTTTAATGATGTTGAAGTTGAGCGTGATGATGGTGTCTTGGTTATCAAAGTCAGCGAGCGTCCTGCGATTTCCAGTATTGAGTTTGTCGGCAACAAAGATTTGGATAGTGATGAGCTGACCAAATCATTACGTCAGATTGGCTTTGCAGAAGGTCAGGTTTTTGAGCAGGCCATGTTAGAAAGGGTTGAGCTCGAATTGCAACGTCAATATTTCAGCCGTGGTAAATACGGCGTCACCATTGACTCTGAAGTCACTCCCTTATCACGTAATCGTGTAGCCGTCCGAATCAATATGGCTGAGGGCGTGGTTGCCACCATCGGTGAAATTAATATTGTTGGTAATAATTCTTATGATGATGAAGAGCTGCTCGGTGAATTTGAGTCAACTACCGGTGGCTGGTTATCTTCATTAACCAAAGACAATCAATACTCGCGCCAAAAACTATCTGCTGATCTTGAATCACTTCGTTCATTTTATCTGGACCGTGGTTACGTTGACTTCACCGTAGAGTCAACGCAGGTAACGATTTCTGATGACAAAAAACAGATGTTCATTACCATTAATATTGCAGAAGGCGAACGATATAAAATTAATGAAGTAAGACTAGCCGGTAACCTTATTGTGCCGGAAGAAGAGTTATTTGATCTGGTCACCATTCGTAAGAATTCTGTGTTCTCTCGAAAAGCAATAACTTCAAGTTCTGAAAGATTGACAGATCGTTTGGGTAATGATGGTTATGCGTTTGCCAACGTAAATGCTGTTCCGGACATTGATCGTGCTACCCGCGAAGTTAATCTCACTTTCTTTGTTGACCCCGGTCGTCGTGCTTATGTTCGCCGCATTAATATTTCTGGTAATAGTAAAACCCGTGACGAAGTTTTACGTCAGGAAATGCGTCAACAGGAATCGGCATGGATCTCAACCGGACAGGTCGAGCGTTCGCGTGAACGAATTGCCCGTTTAGGCTATTTTGAAGATGTTAACGTTGAGACATTGCCTGTAGCAGGGACATCTGATCAGGTAGATCTTGATTTCAATGTAACGGAAATGGCATCAGGCAGTTTGTCAGCTGGTATTGGTTATTCGCAATCTGACGGTATTATCTTTAACGCCAACGTGACCCAAAGAAACTTCTTTGGTAGTGGTAAACACGTTAGTTTTGGTTTTAACAACAGCCGAGTGAACACGGTTTACAGTTTTGGTTATACCAACCCGTTTGCTACGGTTGATGGCATCAGTCAGGGTTTTAACCTTTTCTATCGTGAAACAGATGCCTTTGAGGCTAATATAGCCAGCTATACAACTGACGTGTTTGGTGGTGATATTAACTTTGGTATTCCGATCTCTGAGAATAACCGCATTAACCTTGCGTTTGGTTATGAAAATACTCAATTGGATATACCGAGTGATAATCTCATAACCCGTTATGATGATTTTATTGCACAGGAAGGTGATTCATTTCATGCGTTTCCTGTGACAGTTGGTTGGTCAAGTGATACGCGCAATAATGCTATCTTACCGACCCGCGGGATGTCGCAAAGTGTTTCTGCCGAAGTTGCCACTCCAATCGGTGATTTGCAGTATTACAAACTGCGCTACCGTAATAACTGGTATACCCCTTTAAACGAAACCTTTACCTTTGCCATGAAAGCAGATCTTGGTTACGGTAAAGCGTACGGTGACACGGAACAATTTCCATTCTTCCAGAACTTTTATGCTGGTGGTATCCGTAGTGTACGTGGTTTTAGAGCGAACACTTTGGGCGTCAGAGAAGACGATCGCCCTCTCGGTGGTAACCTGATGGTTACTGGTGGAGCAGAAGTTATTTTCCCAATCCCATTTATGAAAAAAGCTTTACGCTCTTTCCGCTTGAGCACCTTCGTGGATGTGGGTAACGTATATGATGTCGATGAAAGCTTTGATGCTGATTTATTAAGATATTCTGCCGGTTTATCAGCAATCTGGATTTCACCATTTGGCGCAATGTCGTTTAGTATTGCTGCTCCGTTCCGCGATCAGCCTGATGATGAAACCGAAATATTCCAGTTTTCTCTGGGATCGACATTTTAAATTTAACTATCGGAGTTAAGAGTGAAAAACATCAAGATTGTTGGCCTGTTATTGGCATCTTTAATGGTCAGCCCTGTTTATGCAGCTGAAATGAAAATCGGCGTTGTTAACGCCAGTGTTGTATTAGATCAGTCTCCACAGAAAGAACGTGCTTTAGCAAGATTGGAAAAAGAATTTTCAACTCGCAGCAAATCACTCGAAAATAAGCTCAGAGAAGTTCGTGCAGCTCAGGATAAATTGAATCGTGATGCAGCCGTGCTAGGCAATGACGAACGTCAGGCCCAAGAACGTAAAATTATTAACGACCAACGTGAATTGAAACGTTTGCAAGATGAATACAGTGAAGACTTATCTATCCGTCGTAACGAAGAGTTGCGTAAGTTAGAAGAAGAAATCGCCGAAACTATCGTCGAACTTGCTAAAAAAGAATCTTATGACTTGGTACTTTATCAAGGCGTTATCTTTGCCAGTGAACGGGCAGATTTGACCGCTAAAGTGCTGGAAAGATTGAAAGCGAAATAAGAGTCATCGTGTGGTTTGGACGTTAGCACAAATAGCATCTGAAATTGGTGCGCAGCTGGTAGGAAATGCGGACAAAAAGATAACAGGTGTCGGTACCTTGCAAAATGCAAAGGATACCGACATCAGCTTTTTGGCCAATACCAAGTATCGTCAATATCTTAAATCTACTTCTGCCGGTTGTGTGATTGTCTCACCAGATGATTTGGCCGAGGTGAAAACCAATGCGTTGGTCATTGATGATACTTATGTTGCCTATGCTAGAGTTGCCTCGTTGTTATACCCTGAAGAACTGCCTGATAACGGTATTCATTCCAGTGTAGTGATTGGCGATAACTGTAATATCGCTAATTCTGCCAGGATTTCTGCACAGGTATTTATCGGCGCCAATGTTCAGATCGGTGACAATGTTGTTATAGGTCCCGGCTGCATTGTTGAAAATGATGTCAAAATTGGTGCTGATACCCGTTTGATGTCAAATGTGACGTTATGCCGAAAAGTTAGCATTGGTCAACGAGTTCGTATTCATCCCGGTGTGGTTATTGGTGCAGATGGTTTTGGTATAGCTAATGATAAGGGCAAATGGTTAAAGATCCCTCAGGTAGGTAAAGTTATTATCGGGGATGATGTAGAAATCGGTGCTAACACAACTATTGATCGTGGAGCAATTGATGACACTATCATTAGCAATGGGGTCAAATTGGACAATCAAATTCAAATTGGTCATAACGTTTTCATCGGTGAGCACACTGTGATTGCTGGTTGTGTAGGCATATCAGGGAGTACTCGTATTGGTTCTCATTGTGCTATTGGTGGTGGGACTGGGATAGCCGGGCATATTGAAATCACTGATGGGGTTCAATTAACAGGTATGAGCATGGTGACCAAGTCAATTATGACTGCAGGGACCTATTCTTCAGGAATTCCGGTAGAACCTACCAGAGATTGGCATCGAAACGTAGTTCGTTACAGACAACTAGATAAGTTAAACGACAAAATAAAACAATTAGAAGCCAAGTTGAATCAATGAATGTTTTCATTGTAAGCATACAGACTCGGCTTTACCGCAACAGTGTCTCAACGTAAGATTACTGCAAACAAAAATATAAATCCTAAAGGATAATCAGATTGAACACCATTGACATACATGAAATTCAACGCCTGTTGCCGCATCGGTATCCATTTTTATTGATTGACAGGGTGATTGAATTTACACCGGGTGAACATCTGGTTGGTATTAAAAATGTAACCTTTAATGAACCACATTTTACCGGACATTTTCCACAACGCGTGATTATGCCAGGAGTTTTAATCCTTGAGGCTTTAGCCCAGGCTACAGGACTGCTGGCATTTAAAACAGCTGATCAAATTCGTTCCGATGAGGCTCTTTACTACCTCGCAGGTATTGATAATGCCCGTTTTAAAAAACCCGTTGAACCTGGCGATCAACTTCGTCTAGAAGTAAAGTTAATTAAAAATAAGCGTAATTTATGGAAGTTTTACGGACAGGCGACTGTTGACGGAGAGGTCGTTGTCAGTGCGGATATTATGTGTGTTAACCAAGAAATGCCTTCGTGATTCATCAAACAGCCTTAATTGATCCCAGTGCGAAAATTGCCGATGACGTAGTTATCGGTGCGTATAGCATAATCGGAGCGAATGTTGAAATCGCTTCAGGTACAGAAATTGCCTCCCATGTGGTGATTAATGGTCCTACTAGAATCGGCCGCAATAACCGGATATTTCAATTTTCTTCTATAGGTGAAGAGCCTCAGGATAAGAAATATCATGGCGAACCTACTTTACTTGAGATTGGCGATAATAACCTGATCCGTGAATCAGTCACTATCAATCGTGGTACGGTACAAGGTGGAGGTATTACTAAGGTTGGCAGTAACAACTGGATCATGGCTTATGTTCACATTGCCCATGATTGTATCATTGGTGACGACAATATCTTTGCCAACAATGCTTCGCTAGCCGGACATGTGATCGTTGATCAACAGGTTATTTTGGGTGGCTTCACTTTAGTTAGCCAATTCAATCACCTTGGTTCGCATTGTTTTAGTGCTATGGGCAGTGTCATTTCACGAAATGTACCGCCTTATGTCTTGGTTTCAGGTCATATGGCTGAACCAGTCGGTATTAATGTAGAAGGTTTACGTCGACGTTCTTTCACCGATACACAAATCCGCAATATTCGACAGGCATATAAATTGGTCTACCGTTCAGGCTTACGAATGGAGCAGGCTCGTGAGAAGTTGCAGGATATCCAACAGGAAGCAGCTGAGTTAGAGATCTTCATTGACTTTCTGGATAAACAACAAGGTGGAATCATCCGGTAGTATAACTAGAAGCTGAATTTCCTTTGTAACGACATTAAGTCGTTAGCATGCATCGAAAGGATAGTATGCATGCCCAAATCTACTCCGGTAGACTCATCTATGCTGCAAATGTTCTGACCGGAAATCCTGACTGCAATAGTACCCTATGCAAGCGGCCGAATAATCATCCAAACAATCTACGTGATATTAAAGCCAAATCAGTTAACAGAAAAACTCAACGCCCCATTAAGAAAAAAATATCTTATTGTTGATGTTTATAAATTTCAGATGTTTTACTTAATTCAAAATATTCATTAACTGAACTTTTAAACAATACAACTTAATTTTTATGTGTCTATAGGATGCAAAAGAACTGAGTCAGAGCTGGTTAGTACAATCAGCGAAGAAACACGTATAATCTGGCACTTTGATTCACTTATAAAACAGTGATGGCTTTACACATAATTGCTGTATGCAAGGAGTAAACGATGGATATCTACGCATCGGATGATGAAAAAGGCGAAGCGATAAAAAATTGGTGGCGTGAAAATGGCCGCTCAGTAGTTACCGGTGTGGTATTAGGTGGGGCTGTTATTTTTGGCGGCAGATACTGGATAAATTTCCAACAAGCTAAAACTGAGCAAGCTGCAGCAATGTATCAGCAAGTTCAGTTCAATATCAGCGAAGCGGATTTGACTGCTGCTGAAGATCTGACTCAAGAGCTCATGCAATCTCATTCCAAAACGCCTTATGCAGCATTTGCTGCCATTGAACTTGCCGCAGAACAAGTCCGCAATGATCAAGCCGCCGCTGCTTTGGAATATTTGAAATGGACAGCAGATAAAGCAAAGCTGACTGGGCAAAAAGACTTAGCCAGATTGCGTATGGTGCGAGTATTGGTTGATCAAGGTGAATATGAACAAGCCATGCAACTAGCCCAGCAGCCAGCATCAGCAGGCTTTACTTCTCTGTTTGCCGAACTGGAGGGCGATATTCATCTCGTCCAGGAGAATAAAGCAGAAGCTTATGAAGCTTATCGTAATGCTATCTCAAGCATGGATGCCGATGATCCCCGTAAGATTCTATTGGAAATGAAGCGAGATGATGCGGCTGTTATCAATGAAGGCTAATTTACTAAAAAACCTGTTTATCGGGATAGTTCTTACAGCTTTGGCTGGATGTGGAACGATTAAAGAGTTTTTTGCTGCAGATGCCTATGAAGCACCTCCTGCAGAACTAACGGAATTTCAAGTTGAATTTGAACCGAAAAATATCTGGTCCACCAATACTGGCGATGGGGCAAATACGGCCTATGCAAATATGGCTCCCTGGTTGCAAGGCAACTCAATTGTAACGGTTGATCATAAAGGAGATGTTCGTAGCCATAACATTGAAAATGGTCGACGCGAATGGCGTACTCGATTAAATATTTCAGTAGCCAGCGGTGTCGGTGGTGGAGAAGGACTCATTGTAGTTGGTGCCCAGTCCGGTGAAGTTGTGGCTTTAGATGAATCCACCGGTAAAGAGCTCTGGCGTCAACGACTCAGTAGCGAGGTATTAGCTCCACCAAAAGTTGGTGGTGGTAGTGCTGTCGTTAGAACTGCTGATGGCCGTTTAACGGCTCTATCAGCTAGTAATGGCAACGTTCTCTGGAATTACCAGCGGGCAGTACCGTTATTGAGTTTACGTGGGGTAAGTGCCCCAATCATTGAAGGTCAAAGTGTTCTAGCGGGTTATGACAATGGTAAGTTAGTTGCACTTTCCCTTAATGATGGCAAAGTTATTTGGGATAGAAGTGTCGCAATTCCTAGTGGTCGAACTGAACTCGAAAGATTGGTTGATATTGATGCGGACCCAGTTATTCATAATGGTATTGTTTATGTTGTAGCTTTCCAAGGTAATCTCGCTGCCATGGATGTTGATACCGGACAAACGCTTTGGGATAGAGAAATGTCATCTACTTCCGGAATTGCCGTTGATCCTTTTAATGCAGTTTATGTCAGTGATGACCAGAGTTATTTATGGGCTATTGCTGATGGCACCGGTGATTCATTATGGCGTCAAACATTATTATTAAGACGCTCAATTTCTGCGCCGGTAATTGCTGGTGATAATGTTGTAGTAGGTGACTTTGAAGGCTATCTGCATTGGGTATCGCGTTCTGATGGACGTTTTGTTGCCCGCCAACGAATTGATAAAAATGCTATACGCAGCCAACCTATCGTTCGCGATGGTGTGCTTTATGTGATGACAACAGGCGGCAAGTTAACCGCCATCCGGATCCCTTAACTGTGAAACCTGTTATTGCCCTTGTGGGGCGGCCGAATGTTGGCAAATCTACATTATTCAATCGTTTAACCAAAACCCGTAATGCTTTGGTGGCAGATCATGAGGGATTGACCCGTGATCGCATATACGGCAATGCCCGACACGATGAAGCGGAATTCATTCTAATCGATACCGGTGGCTTGACCGAACAGGGTGACGACATGTCAGATCTGATGCGTAAACAAGCCGAATTAGCGATTGTTGAAGCCGATCTGATCTTATTTTTAGTGGATGGTAAAGCTGGTGTGGTGCCGGCAGATGAACTCATTGCCAAGCAATTACGCAATGTCGGCAAACCGGTTTTATTGGTAATTAATAAAACTGAGAGCGAACAACGTGAACTAGCAGCCGCCGACTTTTATCGGCTTGGATTGGGTGAGCCAGAAGTTATTTCAGCAACCCAGGGTCGTGGTATCAGTAATTTAATGAATACCTTGATGCGCGACTTACCTGCTATCCGCATTGTTGAAACGGAAGAGGAAGAGGCTGAAGATGATACTTCGGGTGATATCCGACTAGCCGTTGTTGGGCGACCAAACGTTGGTAAATCGACGTTGGTGAATCGTCTGTTAGGTGAGGATCGTGTTGTTGCTTTTGATGAGCCTGGCACCACTCGTGACAGTATTTATATTCCCTTCGAGAAAGAAGGGACGAACTACATCTTGATTGATACTGCCGGTGTCAGACGTCGATCCAAAGTTTCAGAGGCATTGGAAAAGTTCAGTATTGTTAAAACATTACAAGCTATAGAAGCCGCCAATGTGGTGTTGTTAGTATTGGATGCACATGAAGGTATTGTTGATCAGGATTTGCATTTGGCCGGTCTGATTATTGAAAGCGGCCGGGCTGTGGTTATCGCGGTTAATAAATGGGATGGTCTTGAAAAACAGGAACGTGAGTGGGTCGCCACCAATATTGAACGTCGTCTGCCATTTTTAAGTTTTGCCAAAACCCATTTTATTTCCGCTTTACATGGCAGTGGTGTTGGCTTATTACTTAAATCCGTAAAAACAGCGTATGGCTCGGCTTTAGCTAAAATTCCGACGCCACAATTGACGAGAGTTTTAGAAGAAGCTGTTGCCGATCATCAGCCGCCTTTGGTAAACGGGCGTCGGATTAAATACCGTTATGCTCATTTGGGCGGTAAAAATCCCCCACGCATAATTATCCATGGTAACCAGACAGAAGCTACGCCAAATAGCTATCGACGCTATTTGGAAAACTACTTCCGCACTGCACTAAAATTGCAGGGAACACCGGTGATGATTGAGTTCAAAACCAGTGAAAATCCGTTCCAAGAGCGCAAAAAAAAGCAACCCGAAACTCCACAGGAAAAGCGCAAGCGGATAATAGCAAGCCGAGCAAAAAAGAGAGAAACTTAAAAAGTATGGGGTTTGATGATTTTCAGAGACACCTCTGAAAGATCAGCAGCCCCTAGAGTAAGCCCTCATCTTCGTTCATTAAATTTTCCAATGAATTAAGATGATGGCGAATTTTTTTGCGTTGAACTAGCTTTTGCTGTGCCGCCTCAGGCAGATCGGTAAATAAAATCACACCTTTATCTATTAGTGTGCCGACTAAGTCTTCAATAACCCGAACCATCGCCATATCTGAAGCAGTGAGAATGGTTTGAATATCTTCATGACGATTGGATTGTCCAAGAAACTCGAGTAATTCGGGTGCTTGTGGCGAAATATATTGGCTGCCTTCGCTCTGCGGGGCGTTAAATACACCGATTATTTGACCATTCTCATCACGCTCGATGTATACCATCTTAATGTTCCCGCCGTTTCTGGATTATGCTACTTTGATCAAGATTAAGCGGTCATAGGTTTACAGTAAAGAAAAAAACTGTGAAACTCCTCACATTTTGAGTTGGATAGCGTCGTCGTATTACATGGAACATAAAGCAACCAATCAACAAGGACAAACTCGGCAATGGGATGCGGAGGCAACCTATTTAACCCATGACGATCCCTTATTAGCCTGTCTTACCGTTCTGACGAAACTGCTACAAAAACCCCACAGTCCAGACTCGATGGTTGCAGGTCTTCCGTTGGTTGATAATCGACTGACACCAGATTTGTTTTCCAGAGCAGCAGAGCGCGCTGGTTTATCATCAAAAGTCGTTAAGCGCACATTACGAAAAATTTCTCCTCTAGTGCTTCCGGCTGTACTTTTACTGAATGATGGCAATGCCTGTATTTTGCTGAAGTTAGATGGGAAGCAAGCCACGGTGATTTATCCCGAGAGTGGCGAAACGGAATCTCTTGTCGATCTGGCAGATCTGCAAGCTCATTACACTGGTTACGCAATTTTTATAAAAGCGGTTCAGCATTTTGATAAACGCGGTGAAATTTCGAGTATTCCTCGTGCAAGACATTGGTTCTGGGGAACATTGACGCGATTCTGGCCTATCTATAGCGAAGTGTTTCTAGCCTCTATCCTGGTCAACCTATTTGCCATTGCCTCACCATTATTTGTCATGAATGTCTATGATCGGGTGGTACCGAATCATGCGCTGGCAACTCTATGGGTGTTGGCGATTGGTTTGGCTATCGTGTTTGTATTTGATTTATTGCTGCGCACTTTACGCGGCTATTTTATTGATGCTGCTGGCAAAAAAGCCGATGTTATTTTATCGGCCACGATTTTTGAAAAAGTGTTGGGTATAAAAATGGCGGCCCGGCCAAACTCAGTCGGCAGTTTTGCCAACAGCATGCAAGAGTTCGAATCCTTTCGAGACTTTTTTACTTCAGCCACCCTTGCCACATTAATCGATCTGCCGTTTACCTTCTTATTTATTGCAGTTATCTGGATGATTGCCGGCGATTTGGCTTATATTCCGCTGGCAGTAATTCCCATCACTATTTTGATTAGTTTGATTATTCAGATCCCACTTGGACGAGCCATCAAACAATTGTTTCGCCATGCCGGCCAAAAAAGCGCCACGCTTATCGAGACTTTAACTGGGCTAGAAACTATAAAAAGTCTCGGGGCTGAAACACCTTTGCAACGCAAATGGGAGCAAACGGCGGGTTCAATTTCCAAATACAGTCAAAGAGCAAAACTGCTCTCTTCCGCAGCGGTGAATTTAACGACTTTTGTACAACAGATGACCACTATCGCTGTGGTGGTTTATGGTGTTTATAAAATCAGTGAAAACGAAATCAGTATGGGGGCATTGATTGCCAGCACCATACTGGCAGGAAGAGCGCTGGCACCGATGGGGCAACTGGCGGGTATTTTAACCCGTTTCCACCATTCAAAAGCTGCTTTGGGTTCTTTGAATAATATGATGAATTTACCGGTTGAACGACCAAATGGCCGGGAGTTTTTACATCGAGAAAAATTCAAAGGTGGTGTTGAATTCAAGCAAGTCAGTTTCCGCTATCCCGAACAAGCAATAGATGCATTAACCGATGTTTCTTTCAAGCTCACTCCAGGTGAAAAAGTAGCGATAATCGGGCGGATAGGTTCAGGTAAAAGTTCTATAGAAAAACTTATTCTGGGGTTATATGAGCCCGCTGACGGTGCTGTTTTATTAGATGAAACTGATCTTCGGCAGATCGATCCAATCGATCTTCGTCGCTCAATCGGTTATGTGCCGCAGGATGTGATGCTGTTTTATGGGAGTGTCAGAGACAATATCGCATTAGGAGCACCTTTTGCTGAAGATTCAGCTGTGCTTCGCGCAGCAGAGATTGCTGGCGTGACGGAGTTTATTAATCGACATCCCTCAGGATTTGATATGCCAGTAGGTGAGCGTGGTGAAGGCCTATCAGGTGGCCAACGGCAAAGTATTGCTGTGGCGCGAGCCTTGTTATTGGATCCCCCGGTTTTAGTGTTGGATGAGCCAACTAATGCTATGGATAACAGCAGTGAAGAGCGGTTTAAAGCAAAGCTCAATGACATTATCAAAGATAAAACCCTTATTCTGGTTACACATCGTGCTTCGTTGTTAAGTCTGGTAGATCGAGTGTTAGTTATGGATCAAGGAAAATTAGTGGCGGATGGGCCACGTGAGCAAATTCTGGCTGCATTGAAAAGTGGTCATATCCGGGTTTCTAAAGGATAAATGGATGGCCTGGTCTAAAAAAAATAATGAAGATATCAGTTTTATGTCTGAAATCAGTGCGGCGACCATGGCGTCAACTCACTGGGGCGGACATGTTTTGTTGTTGTTGATAGCGGCATTTATTGGTACAGCGTTGTGGTGGGCTAGTGTTGCGGCAATTGACGAAGTCACCCGTGGTCAGGGTAAGGTGGTTCCCTCCAGTAAAGTTCAAGTGATACAAAACCTGGAAGGTGGAATATTGGCTGACGTTCTGGTCAGTGAAGGTCAATTGGTTGAAAAAGATGACATCTTATTAAGAATAGACGATACGCGCTTCTCCTCTTCATTTCGTGAATCACAACTTAAATATTGGGAGTTAGTCGCCAGGACAGCGAGATTAGCTGCCGAAAGTGAAGGTAAACCTTTGGAGCTTCCCGCTGCTCTGATCGAGGCGCAACCAGCATTGGTTGCAGAAGAAAGATCACTTTATCAATCACGACAATTACAGTTGCAAACCACAATTGATGTTTTAAAACGGCAAGCTGAACAGCGTAGACAAGAATTAGTTGAAAAACAGGCCAGACAAGAACAACTGAGTCGCAGTTTTGAGCTTAGCAATCAGGAATTGCAAATGTCAGAGCCATTGGTCGCGGCTGGTGTTATGTCCGAAGTCGAGTTGTTGAGACTGAGGCGTACAGTCAATGATTTGAGAGGTGAAATGGATTCAAACAGATTGGCCATTCCGCGTATTCGCTCATCAATGGATGAAGTGCAACAGAAAATAAATGAAGCCACTACCCGTTTTAAATCTGAAGCGGCCAGAGAACTAAGTGATGTCCGTGCTGAAATGGCAAGAACCGAAGAATCTGTATCGGCACTGGCAGATCGAGTTACCCGCACCAATGTTCGCTCGCCGATGAAAGGTACTATTAAGCGCTTGATGATTAATACTATTGGCGGGGTTATACAACCAGGTATGGATCTGGTAGAAATTGTGCCGTTAGAAGATAATTTATTAATTGAAGCACAGATTCGTCCGGCGGATATTGCGTTTTTAAGGCCCGGACAGGAGGCGATGGTAAAGTTTACAGCGTATGACTTTTCCATTTATGGTGGTTTGCAAGCTAAGTTGGAGCGTATTAGTGCCGATACCATAACAAATGATGAAGATGAAAGTTTTTATCTTATCTATTTACGCACAGAACAAAATTATATAAAAAGTAGTTTGGGCGAATTAGGAATAATTCCAGGGATGACGGTGACAGTGGATATTCTTACGGGTGAAAAAACCGTGCTTGATTACCTATTAAAGCCCATACTTAAAGCTAAAAATGAAGCGTTGAGAGAACGTTGAGGCTAAGGTTGAACCATGACAGTAATTACAGAGACTGAAAAAAGTCTTTATCTGGCAACAGCAGATAATGATGTGGCGCGCGTTATAACTGACGCGTTGCCAGCTATTTACGATGTCAGTCTGTACAAAGATATTAATGGTTTACTTGAGGCACTCAAAAAACAAACAGCGGAGTTGGTGCTCTGTCATCAATTTTTACTAGATGATAATCCTTCACAAATCATCGGACAGCTGAAAAAATTATGTCCGGATAGCCGTATTCTGGTGATAGGACCTCCACGACCAATCCCAGTACAAATTGCAGCCTTAAAACAAGGTGCTCGCGGTTATTTCAACCAAAACCTGCCGATGAGCAAACTTCAGGAAGCCTTATTGCTGATTACTAATGGCGAGGTTTGGGTCGAGCGTCATGTTATTTCCGGTTTGATTGATGAAATTAGTCATCTCCCTGAAGTAAGTGAAAAGCAGCGTCGAGCGGCAGAAACGCTCTCCCCTAAAGAATTAGAAGTAGCCAAAATGGTAAGTCACGGAGCAACCAATAAAATGATTGCCCGAAATATGAATATTACTGAAAGAACGGTTAAAGCACATTTAACCACCATTTTTCAAAAAATGAATTTACCGGATCGTCTTTCACTCGCGATTGTGTTTCGCGATCTGAGATAAGCTCGCATTGTGTAGTTGAGTTGTTTTGTCTACAATCAGAATCGAATGGAATAGGAAGGTATTGCTTTGGGGGGGGAGCTGTAAGCGGTTATTAACCCTAAAAATACCGATTACTGCTTTGAATTAGGAAAAGATTATGAACAAAGCGCTTTTTATAATCCCGACATTGCTGTGCTTTAGTTCAGTGCAAGCTGAAACTTTGCAGGAAGCAATTCACACCACTTTAAAAACCAACCCAGACGTATTGGCTGCGGTCAGTGAACGTCAGGCTGTGTCTAAAGAAATTGATCAGGCAAGAGCCGGATATTTTCCGACGATTGACTTAGGTGTTGGAACTGGTTGGGAATCAACTGACAGTCCAGCAACCCGTAATCGCGGTGATGGTGAAATACATTTGAATCGTGATGAAGCCAGTTTGAATCTCAGGCAAATGCTTTACGATGGCAGTCTCACTAAAAATGAGGTAGAGCGCCATAAAGCAAGAACAGACTCACGCGCTCATTCAGTTTACAGTGTGGCAGAGAATACTGCTTTAGAAGCCACAGAAGCCTATCTCAATGTTTTACGGCGTCAACAACTGGTTGAGTTAGCTCAAACCAATCTTGAGTCTCATCAACGCACTCACGATCAGATAACTTTACGTAGTGAACGTGGCGTTGGTCGGCGAGCCGATATGGATCAAAGTTTTGGCCGTTTGGCTTTGGCTGAAACAAATCTAATGGCCGAACAAAGCAATTTGCGTGATGCCGAGACTAATTATTTAAGAGTAATTGGCGCAGCGCCAAGCTCACTATCAGAACCGCCGACGCCTGACCCCTTTATGCCTTCGAGTATTGAAGAAGCTGTGAACATAGCCCTTCAAAATCATCCAACCTTGCGCTCTGCTCAAGCCGATGTGGCTTCAGCCAATGCGCAGCATGATGTGACCAGAGCAGCATTTTTACCACGTGTGGATTTTGAATTAGGAACTCGAAACGATCATGATATCGATGGGGTTCGAGGAACTGATAAAGATGTTACAGCTATGTTCCGCTTGCGTTATAACTTGCTTAATGGCGGTAGAGATAAAGCACGCCGAGAAGAAACCGCATTTCTAATCAATCAAGCTGCTGAAATTCGTAACAATACACATCGACAAGTTGAGCAAAGTGTCCGTTTATCATGGAATGCATTAGAAACCGTTCGCCGGCAGATGTCCTATTTCGAACAATATGCTGATGCAGCAGAAAAAACCCGTGATGCCTACCAACAGCAGTTCAATATCGGTCAGCGCACATTATTGGATTTACTGGATTCTGAAAACGAATTGTTCAGAGCGCGGATATCGTTGACCAACGCGCAGTACGATGAGCTTTTCACCAAATACCGGGTGCTTAACAGTATTGGAGCACTACTGGAAAGTTTAGAAATTATTGCACCAGCAGCCGCTACAACTGTTGCTGATAGTCGAAACTAGATTTTCCATAGTTTAATCAAACGATAAGCCATGCCCGTGGGGTATGGCTTTTTTTTAGAACCTGTACGTGGATAGCTGCAACTTTTTCTGCAATCAAACTATCATGCTATTATGTCGTGCTTAATTTGTAGGGTTATTTTAGAATTTCATGAGTAAGCAATCATCTTTTTCCTTCGAGGAACTCTTGCAGTGCGGCCACGGAGAAATGTTTGGCCCGGGCAATGCCCAACTGCCAGTCCCCAATATGCTGATGATGGATCGTATCAGTCATATTTCCAATGATGGTGGTGCCTATGGAAAAGGTGAAATCATTGCTGAACTGGATATTCATCCGGATCTATGGTTTTTTAAATGCCATTTCCCGGGTGATCCGGTCATGCCAGGTTGCCTGGGCCTAGATGCTATGTGGCAATTACTTGGCTTTTTTCTGGCATGGGATGGTAATCCCGGTAGAGGAAGAGCGCTGGGTTCCGGTGAAGTGAAATTTACTGGACAAGTATTACCTAGCGCCAAAAAAGTGACTTACCGTATTGATTTGAAACGAGTAATTTCACGCAAACTAGTACTTGCCATTGCTGATGGCACAGTATCTGTGGATGGTCGCGATATCTACTTCGCCAAAGATTTACGAGTTGGTCTGTTTACATCAACTGACAACTTTTAGGACAAGACAATGAGACGTGTAGTTGTTACTGGTATGGGGATCACCTCCTGTTTAGGATTGGATCTTGCCACCGTTACCGAATCACTTCGCACCGGTCGTTCTGGTATCCATTTTAAACAGCAGTACGCTGATATGGGCTTTCGTAGCCATGTCGCGGGTTTTTTTGATATTGATTTTAAAGATTTTATTGATCGTAAAGTTTTACGTTTTATGGGCGATGCCGCAGCTTATGCTTATATTGCGATGAAACATGCAATTCAAGATGCGGGATTGAGTGAAAGTGATGTGTCCAATCCAAAAACTGGACTAGTCATGGGCTCTGGTGGAGCATCATCTTCAAATCAAGTTGAAGCAGCTGATATTTTGCGTGAAAAAGGCTTAAAACGAGTAGGTCCATATCGCGTGACTCAGGTCATGGGAAGCACAACTTCAGCCTGTCTGGCCACACCATTCAAAATCAAGGGCGTCAACTATTCAATGTCTTCTGCCTGTGCAACCAGTGCGCATTGCATTGGCAATGCGATGGAGCAAATCCAACTGGGCAAACAAGATATCGTTTTTGCTGGTGGTGCTGAAGAAGAACACTGGACCATGAGTTCATTGTTTGATGCAATGGGCGCCTTGTCGACCAAATATAACGAAACTCCTGAAAAAGCATCACGTGCATATGATGCAGATCGTGACGGTTTTGTTATCGCTGGCGGTGGTGGTGTGTTGGTACTTGAAGAGTACGAACATGCTAAAGCGCGTGGCGCAAAAATTTATGCAGAATTAACCGGTTATGCTGCCACTTCTGATGGTTATGACATGGTGGCGCCTTCTGGTGAAGGTGCACAGCGTTGTATGCAAATGGCCATGTCGACAATGCGTAACAATAAAGTCGATTACATTAATGCCCATGGCACCAGTACACCGGTAGGTGATTTAGCTGAGTTGGGTGCAATCAAACAAGCTTTCGCTGAAATTCAAATCCCACTGGTAGGATCCACTAAATCTCTGTCCGGCCACTCATTAGGTGCTGCTGGTGTGCAGGAAGCAATTTACAGCTTGCTGATGCTCGAAAACGATTTTGTGGCTGCTTCAGCCAATATTGATAATCTCGATGAGCAAGCCAAGGGCATGCCAATCGTATTAGAGCGCAAAGACAATGCTGGGTTGCAGGCTGTGATGTCAAATAGCTTTGGTTTCGGTGGAACTAATGCCTGTCTGGTATTTGAGAAAATCTGATTTAACAATTAAAACACCCTCAGCGTGGTGCCGAGGGTGTTTTTTTAGCTTAGATCCTCATCTGTAACCGGCCCACGTTTTCCTGCTAACGCTTCCTGCATTAAACTGACTAGCTGCTGTTTTTTCACTTCATCGTCCAAATGTTTTGAACTGAAGGTGATGCCAAATCGATCGGCATATTGTTTGACCAGTATCATCAAAATTGCTTCATCCACGTTCACTTTCTCCAAACTTTTCAATCACACATTATAACGTGTTAACGTTGCCCATTATGAAATTACACTATCAATCAATTGGCCAGGGTTCACCGTTAGTTATCCTGCATGGTTTATTTGGTTCAGCGGATAACTGGCGTGGTATAGCTAAAGCCCTTTCATCCGAGCGACAGGTTATTAGTGTTGATCTGCGTAATCACGGCCGCTCATTTCATCATCCTCAGCAAACGTTTGATTTAATGGCCGAGGATTTGCTGAATTTACTAGACGATTTAAGCTTACCAACAATAGATCTGCTGGGACATTCGCTCGGCGGCAAAACCGCCATGCAATTTACCCAGAATTTTATTAATCGAGTAAACAGACTTATTGTTGTAGATATTGCCCCACGACAATATATCGATGAACACAGTGTTATTTTCAAAGCGTTATTAGCATTAGATTTATCAAAATTTTCATCACGTACGGAAGTGAGCGAAGCTTTATCGGGAACACTGCCAGATCCATTGGTACGTCAATTCTTATTACTGAATTTGCAAAAAAACGATCAAGAATTTAACTGGCGTATCAATCTGCAGGCTTTGTTTTGTAGTTACCCAGGGTTGCTGCAAAGTGTTGAGCAAAATGATGCTGTAGAAGTGCCAGCTCTGTTTATCAGTGGTGAAAAATCAAACTACGTTACGGATAATGATTGGCAACAGATTAAATCTTTTTATCCAAACGCGGAACATGTAGTGATCGATAATGCCGGACATTGGGTACATGCAGATCAACCAGATATTTTTATTGAGCAGGTAAACAGGTTTCTAGCTGATGATTAATGCCGACTTATTAAAACAATTGATTGAATTTCGTCGTGAACGTGACTGGGAGCAATTTCATAATCCCAAAGATATTGCGATTTCGTTATCTATCGAAGCGGCTGAACTGCTGGAATGGTTTCAATGGCGTGATAAGACGGAAATTCAGCAAATGCTGGAGACGGATAAACGCGAAGCACTTGAAGATGAAATTGCCGATGTTGCTGTCTATTTGAGTTATTTGTGCCATGACCTGAATATTGACCTTGAGCAGGCGATCAAGCGAAAAATGGAAAAAAATGCTGCGAAATATCCGGTGGAGAAAGTTAAAGGTCGGGCTGACAAATATAATGAATATTCATAAAACAGCTACAAAGTGCTAGCATCTGCGCTTTGATTTTAAGCCGGTAGAGGTCGTTTCTCCATGAAAGCCATCGTGTTGCTGATTCAATGTGCCGATCAAAAAGGGTTGCTGGCCGGCATCACCGGTTTTTTTGCAGAACGTGGTTACAATATTCTGCACTGTCAGCAATATACCGATACTGAGCACGGTCGTTATTTTATGCGCCTCAAGGTAGAAGATGAGGGGCAAATGCCCCATCAAGCCTTACAGCAAGACTTCAATTCGCTAGCAGACAGCCTGCAACTGACCTGGTCAGTTCACTATACAGACTTGCCTTACCGTGTGGCTTTACTGGTCACCCGAGCGTCGCACTGTCCTTATGACTTATTGTTGCGGGAACTGGAAGGCGAGCTGAAATGCGAGATTCCCGTTATCATCGGTAACCATCCCGATTTGGAGAATATGGCTAGGCAGTTCAACAAGCCTTTTTATCATCTACCCATCTCCACAGAAACCAAACTACAACAGGAAGCACAGATTAAATCCTTACTTTCAGAGTATCAGATTGATCTGGTGGTGATGGCGCGCTACATGCAAATTCTGTCTGAGCAGTTTGTTAAAGAATTTGCCGGTAAGGTTATCAATATTCACCATGGATTTTTACCGGCTTTTCAGGGGGCCAAACCCTATCACCAGGCTTATGAACGTGGAGTCAAACTGATTGGCGCCACCGCACATTATGCGACCGCCGAACTTGATGAAGGCCCGATAATTGAACAGGATGTCGAACGGGTTCGCCACGATAACAGCCCACAAGATTTAGTCATGATTGGCAAGGATATCGAACGGCTGGTTTTAGCACGTGCTGTGAAAGCGCATATTGAACACCGCATCATTGTCAGTGGCCGTCGCACTATCGTGTTTGCAGAAGGTGCCTGATAATCCATTCCTGCTGCCTGTAAACTGAGTCTGAAAGAAATTATGACGAACGCTTTCAATACAAATCTATCATCTCCGGTAATTATGATCACCGGTGCTACCGCTGGCTTTGGTGAAGCCTGTGCCAGGCTGTTTGCCAAAGCCGGATGGCGTTTGATTATTACTGGCCGCCGTTTGGAACGTCTGCAGAATTTGCAGGCGGAACTGGGCGGCTCAAAACAGACCTGCATCAGCTGTTTTGATATCAGTGACCGACAGGCAACAGAACAAGCCTTTGCCGAGCTGCCGGTGGAATTTAAGCAGATAGATGTATTGGTCAATAATGCCGGTTTAGCATTAGGGCTGGAACCGGCTTACGCAACTGATCCTGAAGATTGGGAACGTATGGTCGATACCAACATTAAAGGCTTGATGCGTTGCTCCAGACTGGTTTTACCGGGCATGCAGTCACGAGACAGCGGGTATATCATCAATATAGGTTCTGTCGCTGGAAACTGGCCTTATCCGGGCGGTAATGTGTATTGCGCAAGTAAAGCTTTTGTCAGACAGTTTTCATTGGCCTTACGCGCAGATTTACTGGGCACACAGATTCGGGTAACTAATATCGAGCCCGGAAATGCGGAAACCGAGTTTTCCATGGTGCGCTTTAAAGCCGATGAGCAGCGTGCGGACAAGGTTTATGAAAACACTGTTGCGCTTACCGCTCAGGATATTGCGGATACCATCTGGTGGCTGGTCAATACCCCGGTGCATATGAATGTCACCACAATGGAGATTATGCCTACCCAACAAGCCACCGGGCCATTAGCTATTTTTCGCGGCTAGTCAGCCTAATAACCAGCTTTTAGGATTGGCAATGGGTTGTTGAGCCTTAAGCGTTTTTAAACCCTTTACACTGCGGCTGATATTCCAGACAATCCAGACTACCATTACGGCCAAACCGTATAAATTACCCATCCACAACAGTCCCCATGAAACCATCAGTAAGATCAGGCTGATAAAGAAACCATTAATTTGAAACAAATAATGTGATTGCAACCAGTCTGCTGCTTTAGGTTTTTTTTCATAAGCAACTAAGGCGCCCATGATTAGCATTGGGTAAATCAGTGAGCCGACTAAATTGAAGATGTAAATCAGTTTAATACTGCTGATATCGTCGCCAGTTTCAATTAAAGCCATTTGTGGTTACTCATTAAAAAAGGTTTCAATCTAGCAGGATCCTTACTTTTGCTCCACAAAAAAAGGCCCGGCAATGCCGGGCCTAATACTGCAAAGATCGAATTAGCGATTAACCGCCAAAATCAAAGCGGATACCGGTGTATAGGGTACGGCCCAGAATCGGTGATTCATCTTTAAAGAAACTGGTATGCCGGCGACCATCTTCATTAAGCAAATTACGCCCTTGAAGAAAGATTTGAGCTCCCTTTAAGCTAGCTGGTGACCAACTTGCATCAAAGGAAACCAGGTTATAGCCGCTGGTATTGTTTTCAGTGACAGCTGTTTTGGTTTGTTTAAAGACCCGACGATAGTCGAGACTGAAATCCCAATCAGCATACGAAGTATCAAAACCGATACCAACCCGAGTCGGACTCATACGTGGTAAATCTTCACCACCACTGAGTTTGCCGCGTACATGATCAGCTGAGAGACGCATGCTGAGCGGAATAGGGCCCTCTACCAGATCGGTAATGGCACCAAATTCGACACCATAAAATTTGGCATTTCGCTGTTCGTTGACAACCAATGTATCGCCTTCAATCTCAACGGCCTGACCGGTGCCATCATCGCGTGAAGCCAAGTAAATAAAATCATCTACATAATTGTAGAAGGTGGTCAGATCATAGCGAAATGCGCCGATATGACGATCAAAACCGACTTCAAAATTAGTGTAGGTTTCTTTGCCAAGGTTAGGATCACCAATCTCAACTGTACCCGCTGCTGCGTGGCGACCAAAGGCATAAAGTTGTTCAGCCGAAGGAGCACGTTGTGAGCGGGTGACTGACATTCTTAAATGATGAGCTGGATCCACATCGATGATTGTGCCCGCGGATAAGCTGAACGGGGTGAAGCTACGACTGCTCAGGCTGGCTGCCTGTTCGAGCTCATCACCATTTGGCAGATCAATGTCACGATCTTCACTCAGGTTATCCGAACTGGAACGGACGTGATCAACACGAGCCGCGACTTCAAACCGACCAAAGTGTGTCGGGCGTTCTTCCAGCACAAATAAACCAACCGTACGTGTGTCATTGCCGCGAATATAAAATCCATCACTGTGTCCGTGACCGCCACCATGACCATGGCCTTCACCTTCGGCTTCAAAATCACGATCATTAAACTGCAAACCGACAACACCTTGCCAGTCGCCAATGGGGTTATGCACCATTTCCAGACGCATTTCGGTTTCGTTATTGTTAAAGCGGGTTTCAACTTCACTTTCAACGAATGCCCCATCATCAAACTCAGAACCGATTTCCTGCTGTCGATAGCTGGTATATGCCATTTTCAGACGGGCAGTTTTAAAGCCTGGTAAAGGATCATTGAATTCACTGCGGAAATCAAAGCGATCATTTTTTGCGCGAATTTGTTCCTGCTCTTCTTCGCCGTCACCCAAAAACACTTCAGGAATGCCGTATTGAGTTTTCCAAGTGCTATAACCTAATCCAGCAAAACCCCAATCACCTTTATATAGCCCAGTGATTGAGAACACATCATTTTCAACTTCACTGTTTTGCAACTTGTCTTTACGACCGAAACGTTGACCTTTTTCCTGATAACCATCGATATCAAAATCACTGCTGCGGCGCACACCATAATCGGTGCGTAAAACAAAACTGTCGCCCATTGGCAGTTCTAATCCCAGTCGACCCTGACGGTCATGTCCATTTAAACCGTATGACATTTGGCCATCAACTCTTGGGGAGTCACCAAATTCTGGGTTAAAACGGTTGCTGCGGACGTTGATAACACCACCAGCTGCGCCACTGCCATACAACAGGGTAGCTGGGCCACGAAACACTTCAATTTGATCGGCACGTCCGGTATCCAGTCCGATAGCGTGATCAGCACCTTCTCCAGAAATATCCGAGGTACTCAAGCCATCTTCCAGAACCTGCACGCGTGAGCCTTGTAAACCGCGCACAACAGGACGGCCTACGCCCTGACCAAAGTCAGCATTATGTACACCTGGCAGACCATCTAATGTTTCACCTAATGTACTGGCACGTTTTTGATTGAGTTCATCACCGGCAATGACGGTAACAGGTTGAATCAATTCGTCAGATGTCCGGTTGCCTAAAGGGTCGGAAGTGACCACCAGACGTGGAATATCAACAGTATCTTCAGCAGCAAACGCTACAGAAGCCATAGGCGACAGTGCTGCGGCAAGCAGCACTACAAGTGGTTTTTTATTCATCACGAATAATCCTCATAGCAGAAATCAGCAGCCATTTTCTAAATAAGAAAACGACAATAAATCAAAATCAGAACGCTATGAGATAACGGGTGGGGCGCGGATCGCGAACGAGAGATAAGTATTTTCAAAACGAGCAGGGGGATAAACAGTAGCATCAAGCTGGAAACGTTGTTGCCATACACCGATGCTAAGCTGATGGTTAGCATCAATTGAAGGGGTATGACTAACAACATTTAACTGATCACATAATGCAATATGCTCGTGAAAAGCATGCTCGGCATCATGCCACACTGCCATGGACTGCATCAGCAAGAATGCTGCTGCAAAAAGCCATAACAGATGTTTGGTGTGCCGAAGTTGCATTTTTTTAGTTCACCAGCAATTCGATGAGCAATTGCTGGTAGATAGCCGACAAGGTATCCAGATCGGCAATCGACACATGTTCATCAATCTGATGAATCGTTGCGTTTAACGGACCAAGCTCAATCACTTGTGCACCGGTTGGTGCAATAAAACGACCATCCGATGTACCACCGGACGTTGATAAAGTTGTGTGGTAACCGGTAACTGTTTTAACAGCCACCTGCACAGCTTCTAGCAGTTTGCCCCCAGCTGTACGAAAAGGCTTACCAGACAACACCCAATCCAATTGATAGCTCACTCCATGTTTGTCCAGAATGCTTTCAACCTGTTGTTGCAGTTCTTCATGAGTGACTTCAGTGGAATAACGGAAATTAAAAATCATTTCTGCTGTGCCGGGAATGATATTGGTTGCACCGGTACCGCTGTTCAGATTGGATACCTGAAAGCTGGTAGGCGGGAAATCTTCATTACCCTGATCCCATTGCACCGCACAGAGTTCAGCCAGGGCAGGGGCAAGGTTGTGTACCGGATTATCCGCCAGATGTGGATAGGCAATGTGTCCTTGTTTACCTTTAACTGTCAGATAACCATTTAACGAACCACGGCGACCATTTTTAACTACATCGGCCACTTTGTCAGTGCTGGTCGGTTCGCCGACAACACACCAGTCGATATGGTCCTGCCTTGCTTGTAGGGTTTCAATAACTTTAACAGTACCATCCGTAGCCGGACCTTCTTCATCGCTGGTCAGCAAAAAAGCAATACTGCCAGCATGCTGTGGATGTTCTGACACAAACCGTTCACAGGCTGTCACCATTGCGGCAATACTGCCTTTCATATCTGCTGCGCCGCGACCAAACAGAATATCGCCATCAATTTTGGCGGCAAACGGTTCATGTGTCCATTTGTCTGCCGGTCCGGTAGGCACAACATCGGTATGTCCGGCAAAAACAAATAACGGACCGTTATGGCCCCGGCGACACCACAAATTGTCGACTTCACCAAACCGTAAATATTCGGCATTAAATCCACTGTTCGCTAAACGCTCTGCCAACATAACCTGACAACCTTTATCAGCAGGCGTAACGCTGTCACGCTGAATCAAATCAATAGTTAACTGAACAGTAGTAGAGAAATTATTTTGCATAGCGGGCCTGGAAATCAGATTCATTGAAACCAATCGATACGCCGGACTCATCTTCAATGACCGGGCGTTTGATAAGGGTGGGGTGAGCAAGTATTAATTCGACAGCGGCTTGTTGATCAAGCTGGTCTTTGCGGGGATCATCTAACTGACGCCAAGTAGTGCCACGTTTGTTGAGTAGCTGCTCCCAACTGACCGAGTTCAACCATTGTTCAACAGTAGGTTGCTCAAGGCCGTCTTTTCGAAAGTCATGAAACTGGTAGGTAACCTGATGTTCATCCAGCCAGCGCCGGGCTTTTTTGACGGTGTCACAATTCTTAATACCAAATAGTTTCATCGTTGCCGTCTCACCTGGAAGAACCCACCATGTGGGTTAAAAGACGTGAAATGATACAGTATATCAATGGTTTTTGCATTATTGACTACACCGTAAATTGGCACTGAAAAGACAGTAACGACACTGTTGTATCGTCACCGTCCTCAGTATCTTTTTATAAATTAAATATCACGCAGTAATTCGTTGATACCGACTTTACCACGAGTTTTTTCATCAACCTGTTTGACGATAACGGCGCAATACAGGCTGTAGCTGCCATCTTTGGAAGGCAGGTTACCTGATACTACAACTGAACCTGCTGGGATTCTGCCATAGCTGATTTCACCGGTCATACGATTAAAGATTTTGGTGCTTTGACCAATGTATACGCCCATTGAAATTACTGAGCCTTCTTCGACGATAACACCTTCAACCACTTCAGAGCGGGCACCAATAAAGCAGTTATCTTCGATAATAGTCGGACCAGCTTGTAATGGTTCCAGCACGCCACCGATGCCTACGCCACCGGATAAATGGACGTTTTTACCGATTTGAGCACAGCTGCCAACAGTAGCCCAGGTATCGACCATGGTGCCGGAATCAACATAAGCACCGATATTCACGTAAGAAGGCATCAATACCACGCCTGGCGCGATATATGAGCCACGACGTGCCGCAGCTGGAGGAACAACCCGCACACCGGCGGTATTGAAATCAGCTTCGGTAAAGTTGGCAAATTTTGGCTCAACTTTGTCGAAGTATTGGGTTTCACCACCCGACATAGGGCGGTTGTCATTCAAGCGGAACGATAATAGAACCGCTTTTTTCAGCCATTGATTAACGACCCAATCACCATTTTGTTTTTCAGCAACACGGGCTTTACCACTGTCGAGCAACGCCAATACTTCATTAACAGCATTACGTACTTCCGCGTCGGCATTGGCTGGGGTGATTTCTGCACGGCGCTCAAATGCCGTTTCGATAATCTGCTGGATATCGCTCATCGGTTTCTCCAAATAATTTAAGATAGGGTTTCAATATAATCACGGATCCGCATAGCCGCTTCGACGCACTCATCTTGTGGTGCAACCAATGCCATACGGATCCGGTTAACGCCAGGATTACCTTGTTTGGTATCTCTGGCTAAAAAACGCCCCGGTAACACGGTGACGTTATATTGATCAAATAAGCCGCGAGCAAAATCAGTATCGGCAATCGGGGTTTCCGCCCACAGATAAAAACTCGCTTCGGGCTGAGTCACATTCATAACCGGGGATAAAATTTCCAAAACGGCATCGAATTTCTCTCGATACAGCTGCCGGTTATGTGCAACATGCGCTTCATCAGACCATGCTGAGATTGAGGCAGACTGAGTAGAGGGCGGCATCGCACAACCATGATAAGTACGGTAACGTAAAAAAGATTTCATAACATTGGCATCGCCCGCCACAAACCCGCTACGTAAACCCGGTGCGTTAGAACGCTTGGATAAACTATGAAAAACTACACAGCGGCTTAAATCGGTATAGCCTGCAGCTACTGCTGCCTGTAACAACCCGACGGGTGGCAAAGCTTCATCAAAATAGATTTCCGAATAACATTCATCTGCCGCAATAATAAAATCATACTCATGGGCTAGCTGAATCAGCTTTGTCAGTGTTTCAGCATCTACGATAGCACCAGTCGGATTGCCTGGGCTGCACAGATATAACAACTGGCAACGAGACCAGACGCTGGGTGGTACTTCATCGAAGTCCGGTACAAAACCTGTTTCTTCGGTGCAATTCAGTAAATACGGTTCGGCGCCAGCCAGAAAGGCTGCACCTTCATAAATTTGATAAAACGGGTTAGGCATGACAATCAGTGGGTCTTTACGACGATCGATTATCGCCTGGGCAAAAGCAAACAATGCTTCGCGGGTACCGTTAACAGGCAGAATCTGTGAAACAGGATCAATATGTCCCGCAAGCTGAAACCGTTGATCCAACCAATTGGCAATAGTATGACGTAACTCGATACTTCCAGCAGTCGTTGGATACACTGATAAGCCATGCAAATGACTGATGACCGCTTCAGTAATAAAGCCGGGAGTTGGATGTTTTGGCTCACCTATGGATAACGAAATATGCGCCAAGGCTTTTGGAGGGGTGCAGCCTTGTTGCAGTTCGGCAAGTTTCTCAAAGGGATAAGGATGTAATCGCGCCAGATCTGGATTCATTAAAACATATCGCCGGGTCAGAAAAATCCGCCCATTATAACGCTTCAATTGCTGCTCGTGTTATAAGCATCAGCATGAGCACAGTAAAACAAACCGAATCCAAACTCGCTATTCTCAGTCTGCTATTTGCCGCCTCAATGTGGGGCTTCATCTGGTATCCGATGCGTTTGTTCGAACAGGCAGGCATGTCGGTGATTTGGGTCACCTTGGTGATGTATTTTACGGCAGCAGTAGCCAGCTTACCGGTTTTCCTCAAGCAACGTTATCACTGGAAGCAGATCCCTGCCGATTTACTCTGGTTGGCTTTGGCCGCCGGCATGACTAACCTGGCCTTTTTGGTTGCCTTGAACGAAGGGCAGGTGATGCGTGTGATGTTGTTATTTTATTTATCACCACTGTGGTCAGTGATTCTTGGTCGATGGTGGTTGGGTGAAAAGTTGTCTTTGGCAGCCATCGCCATGTTTTTGCTGGCAATGGGAGGCACCATTTTAATGTTATGGCGTCCGGAGGTAGGTTTTCCCTGGCCCCATGGCTTGGCTGATTGGTTGGCTTTGTTTGCCAGTATGTGTTTTGCGGTAAACAATGTCTTAAGCCGTAAACTTGCCAGTGTACCGATGGCATTAAAAACTACCATTGTGTTGTGGGGCGTCGTTGCCGTATCGATCGTGGTTCTGTTACTGCAACAGGCTTCATTGCCAGTAGTCGACGTGACGGTTTGGTTGAGTGCTGTATTTATTGGTGGCGGTATCATCATCGCCATGACTGTTGCGGTGTTATATGGGCTGGCCAGAATGCCAGTTTATTTAGCGGCTGTGATAATGTTATTTGAACTGATTGTAGCTGCGATTTCATCAGCATTATTAACTACTGAAATAATGACATTGCCGGAATGGCTTGGTGGGGCGTTAATCTTTGCTGCGGCGTTTGGTATTGCCCGCGTTGAAAAGCACAATCGCTAAACTTTTTATTATTGATCTTGCAGGAAAAATTTATGATTAAGTCAATTGCCCATGCCAGCTTTCTGGTGGAAGATTTATCCAAATCACTGAAGTTTTATTGTGATGTATTGCAGATCCCGTTAAATCCAAACCGTCCCAAGTTTGCCTATGACGGAGCTTGGCTGGATTTGGACAACAAACAACAATTGCATCTGATGGTATTACCCAACCCCGATTCGACGGATGGTCGTCCGGAACATGGAGGTCGGGATCGGCATGTTGCTTTGCTGGTGGAAAATCTTGATGCTTTGGCAGAACGGCTCGAACAGGCAGGCGTTGAGTTCTCGCGCAGCAAGTCTGGTAGAGCGGCTTTTTTCTGTCGAGATCCTGACGGCAATGCGTTGGAGTTCGCTGAAGATTTCACTCCAGCTAGCCAGTAATTCAGGTGCTTGAAAGCAACAATCAATAGCTTAGCGAGTTACTCACATTTTCTGTGGATAAGTCTGTGGTTAACAATGTTGAAAATCGCTAAGTTATTAATCTTTAATAGAGCTGTTCAAAATGGTTAAAATTTAAC
>NZ_MCRI01000021.1 GCF_001720165.1 Methylophaga muralis | reverse complement strand
AACCAGGCCAATTTATTATGTAACTCTACCACTTCTCCAATGATTAGTAGCGTAGGTGCGACAGGTTGTTGTTTTTTTGCCAACTCGGGTAGATCCGCAATGGTACTAACCCAAACCTTTTGATTCTCGGTGGTACCTTGCTGCACTAGGGCCGCAGGCATATCCGCTCTCATGCCGTGTTTTTGCAGCTGTTGGCTAAGAATATCCAATCCTGCCAGCCCCATATAAACCACCACCGTTTGACGAGGTTGGACTAAAGCCTGCCAGTTCAAATCCAGCTCCCCTTCCTTTAATTGACCGGTTACAAACACACAACTTTGTGAATAATCGCGGTGAGTTAACGGAATTCCGGAGTAGCAAGCGACACCAGAAGCTGCGGTGATACCGGGCACCACCTGAAAAGGAATTTTCTGTTCAGCCAGTGTGGCAATTTCCTCGCCACCACGACCGAAGATAAACGGATCACCGCCTTTTAGACGTAAGACCCGTTTACCTGCCTGGGCATGCTGCAGCAATAACAGATTAATTTCATCCTGGCGCTTGCTATGCCATGCCCGCTGTTTACCGACATAAATCATTTCAGCTTCTTTACGTACTAACGCCAGTACTTCCTTGCTAACCAGTCGATCGTAAAACACGACATCAGCCTGCTGCATTAAACGTAACGCTTTGAACGTTAACAAGTCAGGATCGCCGGGACCCGCTCCTACCAGATAAACTTCACCTTGTTGCAGCGCATTATCGGCTGTCTCTTCAAGTAAGGTCTCAAGGGTTTTAATGGCAAGTTCATCACGTCCAGCCAATACATGATCGGCGACCGGTCCTTGTAATACTGACTCCCAGAAACGACGGCGCTGTTTTAACTGACCGAACTTCGCTTTTACCCGTTCACGATATTCACCAACCAGTAAACCTAATTTACTGTAAGCAGGCGGTATCAGGGTTTCCAGACGGGCACGTAACTGTCTGGCCAGAATGGGTGATTGTCCGCCGCTGGAGATAGCGACAACGATGGGGGAACGATCTAGAACAGACGGCAGAATAAAGTCACACATCTCAGGTTGATCGGCCACATTGGCCAGAATCTTTTTGGCCTGGGCAGCATGGTAAACCTCAAGATTCACGCTTTCATCATCTGTAGCTGCAATAACCAGCGTCTGATCAGCAAGGTAATTCGGTGAAAATTTGTCGTTAATCCATTGCACCCTCCCCTGATAGTCTGCGTCTTCTAATAACTGACGCGACATCTCAGCAATTTCCGGGGCAATAATTGTGACCGTTGACTGAGCTTTTAATAATAAGCCGGCTTTGCGGGCGGCAATTTCGCCACCACCTACAACCAGACAATGACGATTCTTTAAATCAATAAATATAGGTAAATAATCCATCTTACTTCTATTGTGTTAAGGGTAATTCCACGGCTTGTAAAATATAGCCATCGGATAAATTCTGAATAAGTGCCACTAGTTTCAATTTGTCCTGCTGCCATTCAGGCATAAGTTTCACCTGATGTTCGATAAATGTTTCACCGGATGTCTCGAGGGCAAACGGCCCTAACCATTCACGCACCAAATTCTGGTGATTGAAAGTCTTTCCGGCATTGTCGCCACCAAGCACTTTACTGCTCACATCATCTTCAATGATCGCAATATACAACTTGCTGTGCTGACGGTTTTCATCTCCAGTCACCTGACTGCGACTGTCGATCATTAACGCATCATCAATCCGATAAGCTGATAAACGAATCTTTGCCTGGGCATCAAACTCATTAAGAAAACTGACAGCCTCCTGCAGATTTTCCCGCCAATTTGGCAACGATTCGCCACTGAGCACAAATTCCGGCGTGTAAATGGTCTGATAGCGATTCAATAACGCTAATTGCTTCTGCCGTTCGGAAAAGGCCGGTTTGGCAAAAGCATCGACCCAGCCTTTTTGATCATTCAGATAATCAATATGAAAACCTAAAACAATATAGTTAAGCTCAGTATTATTTTGCTGTTGTTGATATAACCAGCGTTCGGCAGGAGGGCAACTGCCACAACCTTCTGAAGTAAATAATTCCAGTACTGCGGTATGTTTGGGATCACTAACGGCATGCCAGCGTTCTGCATGAGCGGTTAATGGCAATAAAACCAATGTCAGCCAAAATAGTTTATCTACAGACAGCTTCATATCAGCCTCCTTCAGATCAACTGGTTTTTATTCGTTCAGACCCGGAGATGCTGTGGAAATTTTTTGCGACATATCCTGAATTTCAGCGAGTTCGCGCAGTACAGCCGTGGCATAACTTCCCGGCCCCAACTCAAACTCTAACAGTAAACTGCTCTCGTTGATAAATTGCCATTGAAAATTCTGTGGGAATAATCGCAATGCTCGGCGTTCCTGACTTAAGCCCAGCTTTTCCAATTGCTGCTGCCAATCTTGCCAGTTAGCCAAAACCGATTGTTCCAGAGCAAGCGTATCGCCTTTACTGATAGCCTCACCTTTCCCCCATAAAGGACCGGTTGGATGAATATCCATTTCCTTGATCCGCTGTTCAAGCACATCATCTTTGCTTTCTGCGACAAAATAACTGGCTCGGGTACCGGCCAGTAACATCACATCACCTGCCAGCATTTGGTTCCAGTTGTTTTGACGAATACGTTCAGCCATTACCAGATTAAATAACCATGAACGCGCAGCGGAAATAATGATACTGCGTTGATTACGCTTTTTCGGTTCGGTGCCTTCGGTGAACCATTGATCGGCTTTTTTCAGATTATTGCCAAAATGACCAAAGCGTTGTTCAGCAAAATAATTTGGTACACCCTGCTCGGCAATTGTTTGCAGATTCTTTTCCCAGATAGCCGCATCGCCGGTGATATTAGTTAAACGCAATCGAAAACGATTGCCAGCCAGCGCGCCGCGTTTTAATTTTTTGCTATGCCGTACAGCTTTAATGATTTTGATTTGTTCATTTTCAAACGCCAGCCAGTCTGGTTCCGGCAAGCCTTGTAAGTTGACACTGAACCATTGCGAAGTCACCGCATGGCGATCTTTAAGTCCGGCATAGCCAACCGCAACGGGTGAAACACCTGCAAATCGGGCTATTTCCTGCGCCAGCCAATCCGTGTTGGTATCGGTTTTCTGCACGTATAACCAGACGTGTGAACCTTCGCCTTCAGGCGAAAATGGCAGATGTTCTTCCACTTCAAAATAAACTGCTTTTTCACGCAATTGACCACTGCAAGTTGCTGCACTGTCAGATTGGCGCGGCAATGATAAATAATCAAAATGTTTCAAACCGATTCAACCTTTTTAATAAGCGCAACAGCATGAGCAGCAATACCCTCTTTGCGCCCTGCAAATCCGAGTTTTTCGGTAGTAGTAGCTTTGATATTAATTGAACTGGGATCAATCTGCAGATCACTGGCCAGCAACTCACGCATTTGTGGGATAAATGGCGCTAATTTTGGAACCTGAGCGACTACCGTTGTATCGACATTGCCAACCTGCCAACCAGCAGCAGCCAAATCATCATAAACCCGGCGTAATAACACCCGACTATCAATGCCTGCGAAAGCCATATCCGTATCCGGAAAATGGTGACCGATATCCCACCAACCGGCAGCGCCTAATAAGGCATCACATATCGCATGAATCAAAACATCACCATCAGAGTGGGCTTCCAGGCCATGCGTATGCGGAATTGTCACCCCGCCTATAATTAACGCGCAGTTTTCAGCAAACCGATGTACATCATAGCCATGACCAATTCTCACGCAGCTTCTCCATTTTCCTGTTGCTGTAAAAATAACGCGGCTAATGCCAGATCCTGCGGCAAGGTAATTTTGATATTGTCAGCATGACCGGCAACAATTTTAGGGTTCAAACCCATAAACTCCATTGCGCTGGCTTCATCAGTAACATTGATATTGGCTTGTCTGGCCTGAGTTAATGCTTCAGACAACGCCATTAAACGAAACATCTGCGGCGTAGCAGCCCGCCATAGACCACTACGATCAACTGTAGCTTCGATGTGATTATTGGCATCAACCCGCTTAACGGTTTCGGTTAACGGCACACCTAAAATTCCACCGACAGGATCATTGCCTAGTTGTTGCAACATGGCATCAATATCACTATGTCTGATGCAGGGTCTCGCTGCGTCATGTACTAACACCCATGGATTTGTATCCGTCAGGTTCTGTAACAACCGTAAAGCATTGCTGACTGAATCTGCCCGCTCATCGCCGCCTATCGTGGTGTGAACCGGCCAATCAGCGGGTAAATTCAAAGAAGGCCAATAAGGATCATTTGCTGATAAGGCAATAACAACCCCTTCAATTTGCGGATGGCTGACCAAACGGCTTAAGGTATGAAAAATAACCGGACGATTATTCAACAATAAATATTGTTTTGGGCGATCGGCTTGCATCCTGCTGCCGATCCCCGCCGCCGGGACAATTGCCCAGACTTTACTGCTCATTTTCAGGTATATCGATGATATGAAAAAAAGTTTCTTCGGGTTTCACCATACCCAGTTCACTACGAGCACGTTCTTCAAGCGCATCGAGGCCACTTTTCAAATCAGCAACCTCAGCAGCTAACACCTGATTGCGTTCTTCTAACTTAGAATTATCAACTCGTTGCTTTTCTACTGTGTGATGCAAACGCAATAAAGCCGGCAAGCCATCATGCTGAGCCACAAACGATATTGCAGCATCACAAATATAAAGGTCAGTACAATAAGTACTGTTTTCATGCAGCGAATATCATCTAGATGGAAATGCCTGCAAACCAGGATAAACCGCGGCGTCACCTAATTCGGCTTCGATGCGCAGCAATTGATTGTATTTAGCAACGCGATCCGAACGTGACAATGAACCCGTCTTGATTTGTCCACATTGGGTAGCAACGGCCAAATCAGCAATAAAAGTATCTTCGGTTTCACCACTGCGATGCGAAGCAATCGACTTGTAGCCCGCCTCAGCCGCCATATTCATCGCATTGAGTGTTTCACTCAATGTGCCAATTTGATTTAATTTAATCAAAATGGCATTGGCAACCTTCGCTTCAATACCTTGTTTCAAAATGGCGCTGTTGGTGACAAATAAATCATCACCGACCAACTGAATACGATCACCCAAACGATCGGTTAACAATTTCCAGCCATCCCAATCGTTTTCATCCATACCATCTTCAATGCTGATGATTGGATATTTATTGCACCAGCTTTCTAAAAGATCAGTGAATTCTGCAGCTGTCAGGCTACGTTTCTCAGATTCCAGCCGATACATTCCATCTTTATAAAACTCGGAACTGGCCACATCCAGCGCAATCATGACATCACGGCCAGGTTCATAACCAGCATTACTGATGGCTTGCATAATCAGCTCCATCGCAGCTTCATTTGAAGCCAGATCAGGGGCAAAGCCACCTTCATCACCAACAGCAGTATTCAAGCCCTGAGCTAATAACACCTTTTTTAAATGATGGAAAATTTCGGTACCGGCACGCAACGCATCTTTGAAGCTTTTTACACCGACTGGAACAATCATAAATTCCTGAAAATCCACACTGTTATCAGCGTGCGAACCACCGTTAATGATATTCATCATCGGCACCGGTAAAGTAACGGCTTTATCACCACCAAGGTGGCGAAATAGAGACACACCTTTCTCAGCTGCGGCAGCAACAGCCGTTGCCATCGAAACCGCTAAAATGGCGTTTGCACCAAGGCGTTGTTTATTCTCAGTACCATCGCAGGCGATTAATTTGTCATCCAGAGCGTTTTGTTCAAAACAATCCATGCCGATAACAGCAGAGCGTAATTCGTTATTGATTGCTTCAACGGCTTTGGTAACGCCTTTACCCAAATAGCGTGATTTATCGCCATCGCGTAATTCGATTGCTTCGCGCGCGCCAGTTGAAGCACCTGAGGGTACTGCTGCCCGACCCATAGCGCCGCTTTCCAGAATAACGTCTGCTTCAACTGTTGGGTTGCCACGAGAATCCAAAATCTCACGACCACGAATATCAATAATTTTGCTCATAATTTTCTCCGATGAATGAGGCGAAGAAGCCGGATAAGAATCCTTTTCCGATCTTAAATTATCTATTACAGATAGGCGTCTTCGATAAAGTCTTGTTGTTTAACTGTTTTGTCGATAGCGACCAATGTCTCGAGTAATGCCTGCATTTTAGCTAACGGCCAGGAATTGGGGCCATCGCTCAATGCTTTTTCCGGGTCCGGATGGGTTTCCATAAACAGACCGGCAATACCTGCGGCAACAGCAGATCGTGCCAATACGGGCACGAACTGTCTTTGGCCGCCACTTTTACCACCTTGACCGCCAGGTTGTTGTACCGAATGAGTTGCATCAAATACGACTGGGCAGCCCATATGACGCATAGTCGGCAAACCACGCATATCCGAAATCAAGGTGTTATAACCAAATGAAGTACCACGTTCACACAACATGATTTGCTGGTTGCCGGTTGATTTGGCTTTATCCGCAACATGTTGCATATCCCACGGAGCTAGAAACTGGCCTTTTTTAATATTGACTGGCAAGCCTTGGCTGGCCACATTAATAATAAAATTTGTCTGACGGCACAAGAATGCTGGGGTTTGTAATACGTCCACTACACTGGCAACTTCAGCCAATGGCGTATCTTCATGTACATCGGTCAGAATCGGCAGACCAAATTCTTTTTTGACCTTTTCCAGAATCGCCATACCGGCTTCAAGTCCCGGTCCGCGATAGGTTGAAGTTGAAGTGCGATTGGCTTTATCAAATGAAGATTTATAAATAAACGGGATACCGAGTTTATCGGTCATTTCTTTTAACTGACCCGCGACATCCATCGTCATCTGTTCACTCTCAATGACACAGGTTCCGGCAATCAAAAATAACGGCTGTTTGCCACCCACTTCATGACCACATAATTGCATTACTGCTGTCCTCGTTTTTTATGATTTGTCAGTGCGGCATTGATGAAACCCTCGAACAGACGATGACCATGTCTTGGGGTCGAGGTAAATTCCGGATGAAACTGACAAGCAACAAACCAGGGGTGACCAGGGATTTCAATCATTTCCGCCAAAGAATTATCTTTGGACATACCAGAAAACAGCAAGCCAGCATCTTCTAATTGTTGTTTGTAATTGTTATTAAATTCATAACGATGACGATGACGTTCAACGATTTCATCAGCACCATATATTTGCTGTGCCAGGGAGCCCGGTTTGAGTACGCATGGATAGCCACCCAAACGCATCGTGCCACCCAAATCAGAATCGTGGTCACGCTGCTCGACGCTGCCATCTTCCTTTTGCCATTCGGTAATTAAACCAATGACCGGATGTGGCGTGTTGGCATCAAACTCGGTACTGAACGCATTAGTCAGGACGGCTTTGTGACGAGCATATTCGATCACCGCAACCTGCATACCCAGACAAATACCCAGATAAGGAATGTTATTTTCACGGGCGTATTGCGCTGTGGAGATCATGCCTTCAACTCCACGCTTGCCAAAGCCGCCGGGTACCAGAATGGCATCCATATTAGCAATGCTGTCAGTGCCGGTTTTTTCGATCATTTCGGAATCGACATAATGCACATTAACTTTGGTACGCGTATGAATACCAGCATGCACCAGTGATTCTGACAGTGATTTATAGGCTTCGGTCAGCTCCATATATTTGCCAACCATGGCAATATTCACTTCGCCCTGCGGATTCGACAGATTTTCATAAACCTGTTGCCATTGACTCAAATCAGCTGGTTTAGCATCCAGACCCAGTTGTTTCACCACAATGTCGTCAAGACCTTGTTTGTGTAATTCCATTGGGATTTTGTAAATACTGTCGACATCGATACAGGTGATAACTGACTTTTCCGGGACGTTGGTAAACAATGAAATTTTACGTCGTTCGGATTCTGGTAACGGTCGATCCATACGGCAAAGCAATACATCCGGTTGAATACCGATAGTGCGTAATTCTTTCACCGAATGCTGCGTTGGTTTGGTTTTGATTTCACCGGCAGAAGCGATATACGGCACCAAGGTCAAGTGAATAAACAAGGCCCGATCGCGGCCTAGTTCAGTCGCCATCTGACGGATGGTTTCAAGAAAAGGTAATGACTCGATATCACCGACGGTACCGCCGATTTCAATCAATGCCACATCGGCATCGCCCGCACCTTCATAAATACAGCGTTTGATTTCATCAGTGATGTGCGGAATAACCTGTACTGTATTGCCCAGATACTCACCGCGACGTTCTTTACGGATAACATTTTCGTAAATCTGTCCGGTAGTATGGTTATTACGGCTGGTCATATTGGCATCAATGAACCGCTCGTAATGACCTAGATCCAAATCAGTTTCAGCACCATCATCAGTTACAAAAACCTCACCATGTTGCAGTGGGCTCATTGTGCCGGGATCGACGTTAATGTAGGGATCAAGTTTAACCATGGTGACTTTAAGGCCACGGGCTTCGAGAATCGCTGCCAGTGAAGCCGCCGCGATTCCCTTACCGAGAGACGACACAACACCACCAGTGACAAATATAAATTTAGTCATATTATGGAGAGTTTTTGCAATAGCGGTGCAGCCAGAATAGCCACACTCAAAAATATCGTCATAAAGTATCAGAATTGCCCGATTCGCTCAATCAAAATCTCCCTGACAAATACGCTCTATCATCGGTACCCAGCCCGTTTGGTCAGATTGTGGCTTAGCTATTTCAGCACACCCATAACCGACAATTGCGACTAACTGCTGATCTGCAAATAACAAAGGGATGCTGTCGCGTTGCCAAGTCGGGATTTGCCAATGCTGAAATAATTTTTTCAAAGTTTGATGATGTGCCTTCCCTGCCAGCTGGATTTTTTCACCACCTTGACGATTTTTTAATGTCAGACCGGCGCTAAATAATTCTGCACGAATTCCCTTGCCCTGTTCTGTCTTCCAGACTAGTCGATGCTGTCCATCCAACAATCTTGGTAATTGATTGTTGATCTGCTCTGATGAACATATTGGAGAGAGTAATAACGAGCTGTTCAGGTATAACCTGTTTTGATAGCGTCTAGCAACATATTCATGCCAAATAACCTGCGGTTGAGCATCGATAGCAGCCAAGCAAACTTCATCCAAAATGCGTTGTAAATTTATCCGCGATGGCAGTGCCATATTCAACTTGGCCATAAAAAATCGCAGCACATTACGCTGTCGCGGTTCGCTTAACATCAGCAATTTATCTATGCTTAAACTGCCGTCTTGCAGATCCGCTTCGAGCTTAAGCAAATCTTCCTGCGCCAACTCATCTAGCAGAGTTTGGCTTTCCTGCAGGTTTTGCGCGGAACGTGCCAGATTTTGATTGATGGCAGGCCAACGGTTTTGTAGCAACGGCCAAACTTGATGCCGTAAATAATTACGATTTATCTCGGTATTTTGATTACTGGGATCTTCAATCCACTGCAACTGATGGGCGTTGGCGTATTCCAATAGATCTTCACGAGAGATAGCTAACAAGGGTCTGACAATTCTCATGGTTTGCCACACCGACATAGCTTTCATCGCACCTAAGCCGCGATTTCCGGCACCGCGTAGTAATTGCAGCATCAAGGTTTCAGCCTGATCTTGTAAATGCTGGCCAGTCAGCAAAATGCCATCGTCGTTGATCAGTTTAGCGATTGCGTCATAGCGAGCACTGCGGGCGGCCGATTCAAGTCCCGACTGTCTAATATCAGTCACGTTAACTTTCAGAGAATGAAATGGCAGTTGTAAGGATTCAGCAATCTTTTGGCAATGCTCTGCCCAATCGGCTGATTGGGATTGCAATTGATGGTCGACATGTACCACCTGGATAGTGTGAGGAAATTGACTACGATGTTGTGCCAATAGATGCAGCAACACATGGGAATCCATTCCGCCGCTATAGGCTACCCATAAAGTAGACGATCCGCAGAGTTTGCGGATCGTTTTAATCACTAATTTTGTGTCAAAAGACACTTGGAAAATCTAAGGAGATTCACGTTCAACAGGCTCTAACCTTCAAAAGCACCATAAGCAAGCAAACGTTGTTGGCGGCGTTTAACCAGTTCATCTACCGGCATCGCTTTTAATTGTTTCAGTTGGCTATCGATTGCCGTCTTGATATTGGCCATCAATGCTTCTGGATCACGATGCGCCCCGCCTAATGGCTCTTTGACAATCTCATCAATCAGTCCCAGAGATTTCAATCGGTCTGACGTCACACCAAGCGTTGCAGCCGCATCTGAAGCTTTTTCAGCACTCTTCCACAGGATTGATGCACAACCTTCAGGTGAAATAACTGAATAAATACTGTATTGCAGCATCATCAGATGGTCAGCAACACCGATAGCCAAAGCACCGCCAGAACCACCTTCACCGATAACGGTGCTGATGATTGGCGTTTTTAATTTAGCCATTTCAAATAGGTTTCGGGCGATGGCTTCACTTTGGCCACGCTCTTCTGCACCGATACCAGGATAGGCGCCTGGCGTATCAATAAAGGTTAATACCGGCATGCCGAAACGTTCGGCCAGTTTCATTACTCGTAATGCTTTTCGATAACCTTCTGGACGTGGCATACCAAAATTACGCGCCACTTTTTCTTTGGTATCACGGCCTTTCTGATGACCAATCACAATGACTGGTTGACCATTAAAACGGCCCATTCCGGTAATTAATGCTTGATCATCTGCGTAGGCACGATCGCCATGCAGTTCTTCAAAGTCGGTAATCAGATGTTTGATGTAATCAAATGTGTAAGGGCGCTGTGGATGGCGCGCCATTTGAGTAACTTGCCATGGCGTTAATCCGGAAAAAATGGAGCGCGTCAGCGATTCACTTTTTTCCTTCAGCTTCTGAATCTCTTCAGTGATATTCAGATCGCTGTCATTGCTCATGTAGCGAAGTTCGTCGATTTTAGCTTCCAGCTCGGCAATAGGCTGCTCGTAGTCAAGGAAATTCAACTGCATTACAAAATTACCTTCGAATCAAAATAGGTCGATTATACACGCACTAGGGCTTGCTGATCTTTCATATCTTCCACTGCTGACGACTATGAAAGATCAGCAAGCCCTATGGTTACGCTCAGCTGAGGATTAATTCATCATCCGAATCATTATCATCGTGGGATGCCCCCATGCGGATTTCCAGACTCAAGTCATTACGTGAATCGGCATTACGCAGTGCATCTTCTTGAGAAATTTTGCCTTCCCGATACAAAGCCAGCAGAGCCTGATCAAAGGTAATAGTGCCGGGTTCACTGCTTTCTTTCATGGCATCTTTAATCGCGCTGATCTGACCTTTATTAATCAATTCAGCGATATACGGTGAACTGAGCATCACTTCTACTGCGGGTACCAATTTTCCATCTTCAACCGACGGTAATAAACGTTGCGAAATAATTGCTCGCAGATTCAGCGATAAATCCATCAGGATCTGCCGATGCATCATTTCCGGGAAAAAGTTAATGATGCGATCCAATGCCTGATTCGCATTATTGGCGTGCAAAGTGGCCAAACAAAGATGACCAGTTTCAGAGTAATTGATGGCGTGCTTCATGGTATCCATATCACGGATCTCACCAATCAGGATCACATCCGGCGCTTCACGTAATGCATTTTTCAAGGCATTTTCATATGACAGAGTATCAATACCCACTTCGCGTTGCTGCACGATTGAACGTTGATGTGAATGCACAAATTCCAACGGATCCTCAATGGTCAGGATATGCGAACCGGAATTACGATTACGGTGACCGATCATTGCGGCTAATGTCGTCGACTTACCACTGCCGGTGGCACCAACGACCAGAATCAGACCCCGTTTTTCCATCACTACACTGCCTAGCACCGGCGGCAAACTCATTTCTTCAAAATTGGGGATATGGATGCGGATGTAGCGAATCACCATCGATACTTCACCGCGCTGCCGGAAGATATTGACCCGGAATCGACCTACACCATGCACTGGCACCGCAAAGTTCATTTCCAATGTTTTTTCAAACTCGGCGATCTGTTGCTCATCCATTAGCGAATAGGCTAACGCTTTCACTTCTCCGGTCAGCATTTTTTTGCTGCCAACGGGTCGAATCACCCCTTGAATTTTGACTTGCGGTTCAGTCGCCGTACAAAAAAACAAATCTGAGGCATTTTTATCAGCCATCAGTTTGAAATAAGGCATCATTTCCACGTTAGCAATCCTTTGAAGAATAAGCGTTTAAGTTGCAGTAATCGTACACGATAGATTTCAGACGACAAAGCCGATTTCATTACTTAATAGCGCACAGTCACAGTTTCACTTCCGGGCAGATCCGCCAGCTCTTTGAGCAGGGTATCCGATGGCGTAATTTGCCAGTCATGGCCCAGGCGAATCAATACTTCGGCATCCTGGTTGAGATATTTAAGCTCTACCGGAATCACACCACCACAAAACGGTGACATAACAGCTTGCATTTGTGCAATCCATTGTGAATCTTCGCCATGTTGTTTCACTGTAAGTTGAACGGCTTTACCAAATAATTCGCGAGCTTTCTGCAAGTCATAAACCGACTCGGCAGTTCCGGCAAGACCACCACTGAAGTTGTCTTGACCAATCTTACCTTGAATAACCACCAGCTTATCGGGCTGTATCACGCTCTGATATTGTTCATAGATATCGCCAAATACACGTACTTCCAGCCGCGCAGTCTGATCATCTAAGGTAATAAATGCCATGCGACTGCCGTTTTTGGATTTCATCGTGCGAATCGCTACTATCAAACCGGCAGTCAGTAATGGGATCTCATTTCGCTGGTAACCTTTGGATTCCGGTGCATCCAGTTCACTGATTTTTTTGGGAATAAATTGGGCCAGTTCATCAGCATAACGATCAATCGGATGTCCGCTTAAATATAAACCTAGTGTCTCTTTCTCAGCTCGCAGTAACTGCTCTTCCTGCCATTCGGGAACATCTTCTAGTAAATCGGTTTGCGGTTGATCGGCATGTGATGGCTCGGCCAGACCAAATAAATCATTCTGACCACTATCGGTATCGCGACGATGCTGTTCTGCAATTTGCATCGCCCTACTCAGGCTTGCTTCCAGACTGGCACGATGTCCGCCCAAAGAATCAAATGCACCGGCTTTGACTAATGACTCCATCACTCGGCGATTGATTTTTTTCAGCTCGACCCGACGACAGAAATCAAATAAAGAGGTAAATGCTTCTCCCTGTTCACGTTCTGAAACTATACCGGCCAAGGCGGATTCACCGACGCCTTTAATAGCACCCATGCCATAACGGATGGTGGTTTCATTTTCTACGGTAAACTGGATTTTGCTGAAATTCACATCCGGTGGCAGCACGGTGAGATTCATATCCCGACATTCATCAATCAAGCCGACGACTTTATCAGTATTGTCCATATCCGCTGACAATACTGCCGCCATAAACGCTGCCGGATAATGGGCTTTCAGCCAGGCCGTTTGATAGGCAACTAATGCATAAGCAGCTGAATGCGATTTGTTAAAACCGTACTCAGCAAATTTTTCCATCAAGTCGAAAATCGGTCCGGCGGTATTTTCTTCGATGCCGCGATTTTTCGCGCCTTCGAGGAAGATTTGCCGCTGCTTGGCCATTTCCTCAGGCTTTTTCTTACCCATCGCCCGACGCAACATATCGGCGCCGCCCAGACTGTATCCGGCCAGGATCTGCGCGATCTGCATAACCTGCTCCTGATAAACGATAACCCCATAGGTAGGTTTCAGCACAGGTTCCAGATCTGGATGTGGGTAGTCGACTTTGGCACGACCATGCTTACGATTAACAAAGTCGTCAACCATGCCCGATTGCAACGGGCCGGGTCGGAACAGGGCTACCAAAGCGATAATGTCTTCGAAATTATCCGGTTGCAGTCGTTTGATAAGCTCTTTCATACCACGCGATTCCAACTGGAATACCGCCGTGGTTTCACACCGTTTCAACAAATCGTAACTGGGCTTGTCATCTAGCGGCAGCAAGGTGATATCAATCTTGTCAGCTTCGTCAGCCGGCAACATCGCCTTAACATTTTTAACCGCCCAATCGATAACCGTCAGGGTTTTCAGGCCTAAAAAATCGAATTTGACCAGACCCACACTTTCTACGTCATCTTTATCGTATTGCGATACCAGGCCAGCGCCGTTTTGTTCGCAATATAATGGTGTGTAATCGGTCAGTTTTTTTGGTGCGATGACCACACCACCGGCATGTTTACCGACATTTCGGGTCAGACCTTCCAGCTGCAGCGCCAAATCAATCAAGCCGCGAACATCTTCTTCCTTGTCATAACGCTCTTTGAGCTGTGGCTCTTGTTCCAGCGCCTTACTCAGTGTCATTTTCAGTTCAAACGGCACCAGCTTGGCCAGCTGATCAACCATGCCATAAGGATGACCTAACACACGACCTACATCGCGCAATACCGCTTTGGCGGCCATGGTACCGAAGGTAATGATCTGCGAGACATGATCCCGGCCGTAATGACGAGACACATAATCGATAACCCGATCCCGACCATCCATACAAAAGTCGACGTCAAAGTCAGGTAACGATACCCGTTCCGGATTCAGGAATCGTTCAAACAGCAAGTCGTACTGCAACGGATCAATATCAGTGATTTTTAGTGCATAGGCCACCAGAGAACCAGCACCGGAACCCCGTCCCGGCCCGACCGGAACGCCATTGTTTTTAGCCCAGCGGATAAAGTCGGCAACAATTAAAAAGTAACCGGGAAAGCCCATTTCATTAATAACGTCGAGCTCAATCTGCAACCGTGATTCATATTCGGCACGTTTTTGTTCACGGATGGTTTCATCTGGAAACAACACCGGCAATCTTTCGGCCAGTCCTTCAAAGGATTCTTTGGAGAAAAATTGTGCCAGCGTCATGCCATCCGGCACCGGGAAATCCGGCAGGTAATGTTCGCCCAGCGTTAATGGAACATTGCAACGCTTAGCGATTTCAACGGTGTTGCTGATGGCTTCGGGAATATCTGCAAACAATCGCACCATTTCTTCCGGGCTACGCAGATATTGCTGTTCCGAATACATCCGCGGACGACGTGGATCGTCCAGTAATCGGCCTTCGTTAATGCAGACCTTGGCTTCATGGGCTTCAAACTGATCTGGGGTTAAAAACCGCACATCATTGGTGGCAACCACTGGCAGATCGAGTTCACTGGCCAGTTGTAATGCTTGTTGAATATAACGTTCTTCATCTTCGCGGCCAGTACGGATCAGTTCCAGATAAAAACGATTGGGAAACAACTTCATCCAATGTCTGGCAAGTTGTTCAGCTTCTGCTTGGCGACCGCCAAGCAGATCACGACCTAACACCCCTTCACGCCCGCCACTTAAACAAATCAAGCCATCTGTTTGTCCATCAAGCCATTCGGGTTCCAGCATCGGCACACCCAGATGCTGTCCTTCGGTATAGGCTCGGGAAATTAATCGCGACAGGTTGTGATAGCCCTCCATCGTGCTGCACAGCAACACCATACGCAGGCTTTTTTTACTGTCACTACTATCACGCAACCGGATATCGGCACCCAGAATCGGTTTGACCCCAGCCTGCATTGCCGCGCTGTAAAGTTTGACGGCGGCAAACAGGTTATGTTGATCAGTAATGGCAATCGCCGGCATGCCAGACGCAGCAGCAGCCTTGACCAGCGGTTTGATACGAACCAGGCCGTCAACCAGAGAATAATCAGTGTGTAAATGAAGGTGTACGAATTGCGAGGTCATTAGACAGTTATTTAATTCAAAGCAAAATGATAACACTGCCAGCTGACAGTATCAGACTGATCTATCGATAAATGATCAGGCAAGATCCAGTTGCCGATCGGTATCAGGCGCATAGTTGGCAACGGTATAAACCGCCTGTTTCCATTGCTCGCTGGCCATCAGTGTGTCGCGATCAATCGGATGTCGGCCATGCAGTCGCACCAGACGCATATGTCTTAGCGGATCGGCTTCACATTTCAGATTATCCAGCACACTTTCGACTTCAGCCGGATTATTGCACAACAACAATAAATCACAGCCTGCAGCCAAAGCTGCTTCAGCGCGGGCCGTACTGTCACCCATTATTGCAGCACCGGCCATGCTCAAATCATCACTGATGACTGCGCCTTGAAAGCCCATACGTTTACGCAGAATTTCCTGAATCCAGTATGGCGAAAAACCAGCTGGAAGACTGTCGCATTTTTCATAAACAATATGTGCCGGCATGATGCCAGCCAGGGTATGTGAGCACAGTTGTCGAAACGGCAACATATCGGCCTGCCACATATCTTCTAAATGGCGTTTATCAACGGGCAATCCCAAATGGGAATCGACTTCCACGGCCCCATGACCGGGAAAATGTTTGCCGACCGCCGCCATTGAAGCCTGCTTCATTCCGCTGATATAGGCGGCAGCCAGTTTGGTGACCGCTTGCGGATCACGATGAAACGCACGATCACCAATCACTTCACTAATGCCGTAATTCAGATCCAGTACTGGTGCAAAACTGAAATCCACGCCGACAGCGCGTAACTCGGCTGCCATTAACCAACCCGTCACTTCTGCCTGCTTAAGCGTTTGCTGCGGATGTTGCATGTAATGCTGTCCCAGCGTTCCAACAGGTGGCAGTCTGCTAAAACCTTCACGGAAACGCTGAACCCGACCACCTTCGTGATCGACAGCAATAATCAGATGTGGTTGTCTCAGCGCGTGAATTTCTGTTGTCAGTGCAGCAATTTGCTCGGGAGATTCATAGTTACGACTGAACAGGATGACGCCGCCCACTAATGGATGTTGGAGAATTTCTCTTTCTTTCTCGCTGACTGTAAAGCCAACCAGATCGACCATTAATGGGCCTAGTGTCATGTTAATACCTTATTCGTGAATAAAGACTTTCAGGCCCGGTTTGACCAGATCAAACAATGCCAGCAAATCCTGATTATGCATGCGGATACAACCGTGAGATTTGGCGATGCCCATGGGCTCGCTATCCGGTGTGCCATGTATATAAATATAGCGACGCATTGTATCAACATTTCCCAGTCGATTCTTGCCAGGCTCTAATCCGCTTAACCAGAGAATCCGCGTTAAAATCCAGTCTTTATCGGGGAACTGTTCGATCAATTCGGGACTATAGATTTCACCGGTGGGTCTTCTGCCACGAAAGACGGTATTCACTGGCTGGCCTTCGCCGATACAGGCTCGAATCGTGTGCCATCCCCTTGGCGTGCAACCCGAATTTTCTTGTTCGCCAGCACCATTGAATGCGGTTGAAACGGCTGCGGAAAACACCACCTCATCATGCAACCAAAGCTCACAAAGTTGTTTATCGAGTGAAATATCCAGATAGTGAATTGGCATAGTATTCAATTAACATTCAACCCGCTGTTGGAGAAAATAGTCAGTGCTTTTTTGGATGATAAGCTCGTGATACACCCGACCAAGTGTATAACTGTGATACGGTGAGCGGCAACAAACTCAGTAGCGCCACCCACAGGAAATAATCGGCTAGTGATTGTCGAGGCATGCGTTGTTCCAGCATTAAGGTCTGATAATGCTGTTGATCTATCGTTGCCATTGCTTCGGAAAACTCTTCCAATGATCCTGCCTCAAAAGCTCGATACGGAACATCCAAAGTTTTAAAAAAATTGTGCAACTGCCGTTCCGGCGCACCTTGCCATAAGATACTTTCGCCCGGCTTTTCGTCTAGGGTCATTCCGGTGACTGAACGCATATAAATCCAATACAAGGTCAGTTGATTTTCGCGTAACAATTGGCTGATCTGTTGCTCTTGTTCCGTGGATAAAATTTGTCCGCCATCAGAAATAAGCAGCACAATTCGCGCACCACGATAGGTTTCGCCATCAAACATTTTTCCGGCTTGTTTCAAAGCCACTGCGATATCTGTCTTGGTCAGGCCGCGTCCCAGGCCACCAGCTTCAATTGTCGCCAGTGTAGTTTCTTTACTATAGGTCAACGGCAAAATAGTCGTGGCCTGCTCACTGAAAAGTAGATAAGCAAATCGATCATCGGGCCGACTGTTCACAAATTCGGTTAAATAATAACGGGCAACACTGCGTTTACTCTCTTTAAAATTCATTTCAGTAGAAAGTCGAAAACGGTGCCGTCGGGCAAAAGGTTGATCCATGCTACGACTACGATCCAGCAATATAATGACCTCGGCTCCCTGCCCGCTGCGCTGCACTGTATGTTCAGGAATATGTGGCCCGGCCAGAGCCATAATGAGTGATGCTAATGTTACAGATGCTAACAAATACAGGGTAAAACCAATTACAACAGAAGCACTATCCTTGGGTAACAATGCCTGCCAGACGATTTGCTTTTCGTTATTGCGACTCAGCCATGGCAATACTGCCAGTGGCAGCAGATAAAGCAGATATGGGTTAGACCAACTCATGCTTTACCTTTAGCCATTAAAATCAGCGAGAAGTCATGTAGATAAAATCCATTTCATCATGACATTTTAAGAAGCATATTAGTCATGCTGCTTAATAAACAAACTGTATGGTAAAAACACCAAAATCAACAAAATCAATGCAACTGATGCCAGCCAGACAAATAGATCGTATTTCACCGGCTGCTGACGGGTAACTGAAATCTTCTGCATTTCTTTAATCAGGTTTTGTGCAGATGTTGGTGATGAAATAAATTCAAAACCGACCCGTTTCGACACTGTTTCCATATGCGATTTCTTTTGCGAGGACATATGTTCGGTACGTGGGCGGTTTTCATTTAACTCGGCTGCATCACCCCGGCTTGAGGCATATACGTCGCGATGCATAACTTCGTTGATTCCCCAATAGCCTTCAATTTCGCCAAACTCATTGGTTTTAGGAATCGGCAATAAGTCACTACCACCAATGCCCACAATAATTCCTGGAACTTCGCCTGGAGTATCGGTGAATTTCGGAAACAGTGTTTCATGCACGGGAGGTGCTTCATGACCGTCGGTTAAAAACACCACTGTGGGTTGCGGCGTGATTTCCTTAGCTTGACGGATAGCCGTGTAAAGCGCTTTAGACATTTCACTGGAGCGTGCCCAAGCCATAGTCGGATGAAACTGCGACAGCATCTGCATCAGATCATGATAATTGGCACACACCTCGACCGGCGTCATCAGAATCAAACTGCGTGCTTCACTAAATACCGCCAACCCTGCATGTGAGCCACACGGCATACTGAGGATAGCCTGACGGGTATATTCTTTGGCCCAGTCCAGTCGATTAATATGTTCATTGCCAAACCTGACATCTTCAACATTCATGCTGTCGGTAATATCAATGACAAATAGGCTATCCATTACCTCGATTTCACGATCAATCGGTGGCAACCAAAGCGCTGCAATTATCATCAACAGCCCAATCAACATTACCAGTGCTGTTAAAAATATGCGTTTGGGATAACTCAAACTCATGGCAGATCAACCTTAAATGCCTTGGTTTCAATACTACGTTCGCTGTAGATTTCCTGTTTGTCGAAATTGCCATCCATATCAGGATCTTCCGGCACCAAACGTAAAGCTACTTCGAGGTTAAAGCGTGCATCCCAGAAAGTGGGTTGCTGTAACAAGGCACTGCGATAATCCTGTTTAGCCAACTCAACTAAAGGAATCATTCGAGGATCATTGCCTTGCATGGTCATGGCTTCACGTAGATTGATATTGCCTCGGTTGAAATAGGCTGCCGGCAACCATTGCCCTTGCTGACTTGCCAACACCAAGGTGAATTGTTCCAAAGCCGCATCGGTTTCTTCCTGACTTACCAGATAAGCACCTTGAGCAAAATGAGCTCGTGGGTGATCGGGTATGGATTCAAACTCCTGAGGGGCAGCCACAAACGCTTCGATCTCGGACTGACGCCACAATTGCCAAGCGGTAAAAGCCATTATCAGCAAGCTGATTATGAGTGTTGCGAGCAAACCCACTCGCAATAATTTCAATGTATTACTCATGTGCTTTTCGAACTCCCCAGTAACTGTATAAATGTGAGCTTGCCAATGGCAGCATAGCGAGCAAGGCTAACCATAAAAACCAATCGGCTTTAGGTTCGTGAGGTACCAGCTCTTCGACAATCAGCGTTTGATATTGCTGTTCATCAATTTCATCCATGCTTTCGCAAAGTCTTCCAGTGAACCTGCTTCAAATGCCCGATAGGGAACGCCGATAGTTTTAAAAAACTCGTGAACTTTACGTTCAGGTATATCGGTATACAAAATATTGTCATTATCTGAAGGTTCCAGCGTCATTTCCTGTCTGGACTTGAGATATATCCAGTAAATACTGAGATTCATCTCTTTATAGCGCTGGGTAATCAATTCCATCGCCTCATCGGTCATCAACTGACCACCATCAGATACCAATAAAACAATACGAGCACCACGATAAGGCTGATCTTCAAACATAATGGCTGAGTTCATCAACGCATCGGCCAAGTTAGTATCCGATAAGCCCTTACCCAAAGAATTAGCTTCAATGGTGTTGAGAATCGCTTCCTTGCTGTAGGTCAACGGCAGCAGATTGATGGAGTTGGTACTGAAAAACACAAAACCAAATCGATCATCCGGGCGCTTTTTGACAAATTCCGTTAGATAGGTTCTGGCAACCCGACGCTTGGAGTTATCACCGGCAACCGAGTAATTCGCCGCCTGTGTGGTGACAGCAAATGCATCATCCATACTGCGACTGCGATCCAGCAATAGAACAATCTCTGCACCTTCGCCAAAGCGTTGCACAGTACGTTCCGGTATAGCTGGACTGGCAACCGCGAGTAATAGCGATGCAATCACCACGGAAGACAGTACTTTCAGACTTAAGCTAATGGTTCGAGATAGCGGATCGTGAGGTACTAACGCCGTCCATGCCACCGTTTTATCGAGATTGTTGTTGAACCATGGCAATAACGCCAACGGCAGCAGCAAAATCATCAAAGGATAAGCCCATTCGAGGCCAAACAGCATCATGCCATTTTCTCCCTCGCCCGGCAGGCACGAGCCAGTTTGATCAAACTGTCAAAATCTGCAGATTGCTGCGAATTTCGGGCGAAATAGTGTGATGCCGATTGCTGATAAAAGCGCGTAATTTCCGGCTGCAAATCCACTAACCATGGACAGCTATCCCACAACTGTTGTATCTGACTATAAATCACTACCGTACCGGCACTTTCATTGAAGGCGTGATGCATTACTCGGGTAGCCGAATCGACATCTTTATGACCGAACCAGCGTAGTTTATTCATCGAAAACACGGCTTTAGCAAACGGTAAACGTTTGCCGGGACGCAAACCGATATGCCAGATAAACCAGATCAATGCTGTTAACAGTGCAACTAACGTGGCATAAAACAGTTGTTTTTGTAACGGTGTGAAATCAGCTGCTAATAGCTGATGATCACCACGCAACGTCACTGTAGTTGCATCATCTGTTGTATTCAAAAAAGAACCTGCAGAAAAACTGGTCGATGGAATGGTTATTAGCTCCCCTGCCATTGTTCTTAGGGTATAGGTTGGTGTGGCAAGTTGGCGTGTTTCAGCTGGCACATTGACGAGCTGATAATACAATTGCAGCTGCTCACCATCAGCAACGACTTCTTGCAGATATAACCATGGCCCATGACGCTTTCCGAGTTGCGGCAAACTATCCTGATCAATCTCACTGGTATTGACGGGTAAATTCACACTGGCAACAACCTCGTCACCAATCAATAAACCCCAACTGCGATCCAGAGTGATAGTGACTTCTTCAGCCATTAGCTGGCTGCTGAATATAAAACTGATAACAAAGATCAAACGACGCATTGTTTGCATTCCTATGATTTTTTCATGGCGGAGAAATACTGGGTCAGCTGTTGCGGAGTAACTTCTCCAGAGACAAAAAGCGGCTTGACGCGATATCGCATAAAGCAGGCCGTCAATTTCTCAAAGTGATCATCCAGTTGTTGTTGCCAACGTTTTTTGATGCCGGGACGGATCCACACACTATGACGCTTGCCAGTTTCGGAATCCCGCGTTTCTGTCCAGCCAGCATGTGAAGGCAAATGATCGACTTCATCATGCTGCCAGACGATAGGCACAACCGTGTAATGGGCAAGTTTGCGTAATGTGCGATCCACCAAATCGATATCACAACAAAAATCCGAAGCCAGGAACACAATTGCCCGTTTGCTGCTAATCAGATCTGCTGCATCAAACAAACCTTCCGCACCGGGTGCTGTTGGCGGAGTCGCGTTGATAATTTTTTCTGCAGCAACAGCAGGCATGCTGCGTTGTCTAGTAGGCATTACTGAGACATCTTTACGCCAGATCGCATCAAACCCAGCCATGGCAAAACGATCACCAAAGCGGATAGAGCTATGAGCAATCATATGCGCCAGTCGGGCAACCCGTTCGTTACTGACACTGGAAACCGACATGGAACGGCTTAGATCCGAGAGTAACCATAAGGTAATGGATGAACGTTGCTGATAACGACGAACCAACCAGCGTTCCTGATTCCCTAAAGCTGAATCAGCAATATTGGTCCGTAAACTGGCTCTTACATCCAGACGCCGAGGATCTGGATAATCAAATAAATCAGCAAAACCGGCAAAACGATCACCGCTGCCCAAAGCTGTTCCGCTATGTGCACCGGGCACATGACCAAACACCTTATCCGGAAAGCGGTAGCTAAATTCCTGAGGTTGAATAGGCTTCATGAAGTTTGCCTACTTATGGTGTAGCTATATGATCGCGTAACGCCTGAATAAATTGCGGCATCAACTGTTCACGGCGGCCATCATAGACCGGTGACAGGAACACGCGATGCGTGAGAGATGGCAATAATACAAAATGAATATCGTCCGGCAGAACATGATCACGGCCTTCCAACCAGGCACAAACTTTGGCAGCTCGCACCATCGCTGACATACCACGAACACTGGCTCCGGCCACGACCAAATCTTCTACATACACATCGGGCAAAGTAATACCGAGTTTGTGTGGTTCCCAGCTGGCATCCCACAAACGCACGACATAGTTTTCAATTTCCGGTGAGACAAACACACTGTTTTGAATATCACGATCTAATTCATTGAGATCACGATAATTTAATAAAGGCGCGCCGATTGAACTGAGCAAAGCATCTACATCATGGAAAGCTGGATCAAAAATCAATTTACGGCGTGATTCATCTTCCAGTGGACGGCTGATATTGATTTCAAATAGAAAACGATCTCGCGCTGCAGCACTCAGTTCAAAGGTTTCTTCTTTTTCGACAGCATTACGATCTGCAAACACAATCATATGCGGGAAGCGATATTCTTTACCGAAGGCTTCAGCACTGCGTTCGGCCATTGCTCTTAAAAGTAAAGATTGAACTTGTGGGCGCGCCCGGTTGATTTCGTTAAAGAAAAACACCGCGGTTTCTTCACCTTTGGCAATCAGTGGGCCGGGCTCAATTACCGGCTTACCATCAGCATTCACCCAGGCACTGTAAAGCAGATCATTAGGCATTAAATCGACACTACCTTCGATACGACCGAAAGCACCACCTAAGGCTTTGGAAAAAGCACGCAGCAAAGTGGTTTTACCCACCCCGACACCACCTTCAAGTAAAACGTGACCACGGGCATGTAAGGCAATCAAAATCAAACGGATGGCCTGATGTTGACCAATCACCACATCATTGACTACTTTTTCCAGTGCCAACGCATGTTCACGAGCAGTATTCAGTTGCTGCTTATCCGACATTCTCTCTCCCCTTTTATTAGGTAATATTTTTTATTAAGACTTACTTATTCTAAGAGCTAACAGTAAGTCATTTGTGACTCTTCAAGCGATGCTTATAATCAAACTCTTAAGCGATAGACTAACAGCAAAAGTCCAGAAATCCCGTGTTAGCCATTTTTCTGGGAATTCAGCACTATCCACTCAGGTTTATGCTTTTAATTACTGCAGGAATCTATCATCAAACAGATGGATATGAAACCGACCAAACTATATGAACTTAAGAACATGCATACTCATATTGCTTTTTATGTCATGCATTAAACCTTGAAAGCCCAATCAGCACATCAGATATTTGCCCATGGACATCGGGCAAATTTCCCGTGTGATGCCGGCACGCTTTGCAGAGCATAAATCAGCGCCTAGACTGTGCTCATTGTATATACGGATAAACCATGAATCTCAGACTGCAGCTTTTCTTTAGAATTATGTTGATAGGTTTTATCTGTCTGCTGGGAAGTGCTGGTTATGTTTTGTATCAAACAGATCAGCAAGCCAAGCTGGAAGCCGATTTAACGGCGCTGCGCATTGAAAAACAGCTCACCCAGCAATTGTTAAAAATGTTTTCCCGTTATGATTATTCTGTTGCTTTTCCAGATACCGATATCCTGCAACAACTCAACGGCGTGCCAGGCTCTTGTGTACAGTTTTTGTCTCGCACTGAAAGTCGCCGGCGTAGTTTGTGTAATGAAGTGATTCATGATGAAACACGGTGGCCACATTGGTTTGGTGAGATCTATCAAAAGCTGTTTCAGCCAAATTACGAAGCAAGCCGCCGTTTTTCATTTAATGCTATTACTTATGGCAACATCTTGGTGTCGTTAAATGTGGAAACGGAGATTGCTCGTGCCTGGAGTAATTTGCGGGCAGTATTTGGCATTCTGTCGGTGAGTATTTTTGCTGTCGCATTACTGGTATTTGTGACCATTCACCAACTACTACGCCCGGCTCAATTGATTGTTCGGGGATTAGAAAAAATGCACCAAGGCGACTTACAAACCCGTATTCCCAGTTTTGATATTGGTGAATGGCGACGAACCAGTGAAGCAATCAATGCGCTGGCCGCAAGTCAGCAACATATCATGGCGGAAAATCGCCAACTTGCCTTGAAACTGATTAATGCGCAGGAAGAGGAACATCGTTATATCAGCCGCGAACTGCATGATGAGTTTGGTCAATGCCTGGCCGGTATCAATGCGTTGACCACCTCCATTAGCCAGACAGCGCGTAAAGATTGCCCCTCTATCCTCACCGAAACCGAAGGTATCAGTCATATTACTGAACACATGATGTCGGCCTTACGGGGCTTATTAACGCGTTTACGTCCGGCAGATGTCGATGAATTGGGCTTGACGCGCAGTTTGGAAAAATTGATTAAAAGCTGGAATCAGCGCACGGGTGGTGAAACCCAGTTCAATCTGCAAATAGCTGAAGGTGTTGACGCCCTTCCCGAACCGCTGCCGGTCAATTTATATCGCATTGTGCAGGAATCACTAACCAATATCGCTAAACATGCAGATGCCAGTGAGGCCAATATCAAGCTGATGTTTAGCAGCCATGATCATCTGATTTTGCAGGTTGAGGATAACGGCAAAGCCAAACGCGAAAGCTTGAATCAACACATGGGCGTGGGATTATTAGGCATTTCGGAACGAGTTAATGCTTTAGGCGGAAAAATTACGATGGATACCCATAATGAAGGAGGCTTAAAACTGTTGATAGATTTACCGGTGAACCCGCCGGTTGAAGTTTACGCAGAGAATCCAAAATGACTGAAATAGACATAAAAATCCTGCTGGTCGATGACCATGCCATCGTACGTGAAGGTTATCGTTCATTACTACAAAAACAGCCTAATTTAACCGTTATTGCTGACGCGCGAGATGCCGCTGAAGCCTATCAGAATTACAAAACCTTTCAGCCAGACGTGGTTATTATGGATATTTCCATGCCAGGCCAAAGTGGTTTGGAAGCGATTTCCCGCATCAGGCAATATGACGCTCAGGCACGGATTCTGGTTTTCAGCATGCATCAGAATCCCAGCTTCGCTTTACAAGCCATTCGTGCAGGTGCATTAGGTTATGTCACCAAGAGTAGTGATCCTACCTTGTTAATTCACGGGATTTTTCAGGTCTATGAAAATAAACTCAGTTTGAGTCCGGATATCGCGCAGGCTTTAGCATTAGAAAAACTGGGACAGGATAAAGCCAGGCTGGATGATTTGACGGTCAGGGAATTTGAGATTTTGCGATTGTTGTTAGAAGCTAAAAATAATCAACAGATAGCTGATATTTTGAATATCAGCCCTAAAACAGTTTCCAATTCGCATTACATTATTAAACGCAAACTTGAGGTGAATTCAGATATTGAACTCACCCGCCTCGCCATTCGCATGAAGTTATTAAACCTGCGCGATTTGATTGACGAGGCGGAATGAATTCGGTTTTGGCCGATATGGCTTACGCCGCTTTATCCTTATCATCAAACTCATTGCGGATAAGGTAATCAAACGCACCTAATGCTGCTCTGGCGCCCTCGCCCATTGCCATAATGATTTGTTTATATGGAATGGTCGTGACATCACCAGCGGCAAATACACCTGGCATTGAGGTGGCACCGTGAGAATCAATTTCAATCTCACCATACTTGCTCAACGTTAACGTGTCTTTCAACCAGTCGGTATTGGGTAACAAACCAATCTGCACAAACACACCCGCCACTTCCACATGATGTGATTCTTCTGTGGCCCGGTCTTTATAGTTCAGACCATTGACCTTTTTGCCATCACCGGTAACTTCCGTGGTTTGGGCACCAATAATCACTGTCACATTGCTCAGGCTATGCAGCTTTTTCTGCAATATGGCATCGGCTTTCAATTCATCAGCAAATTCAAGCAAGGTCACATGACCGACAATACCAGCCAAATCAATTGCCGCTTCAACACCGGAGTTTCCGCCACCAATGACTGCAACGTGTTTGCCTTTGAATAACGGACCATCACAATGCGGGCAATATGCTACGCCATGACCACGATATTCACTTTCGCCGGGTACACCAAGCTCACGCCAGCGGGCACCCGTAGCGATAATGATCGCTTTACTGAGTAATTTAGCGCCGCTTTCCAGCTCCACTTCAATCATTTTGCCTTGCCGGCGTAACTTATTGGCACGTTGCAGTTTCATCACGTCCACTTCATATTCCTTGACGTGTTCTTCAAGTGCAGCAACCAGCTTGGGACCTTCGGTTTCTTTGACTGAAATAAAGTTCTCAATCGCCAGGGTATCCATTACCTGGCCACCAAAACGTTCGGCCACAATACCGGTACGAATACCTTTACGAGAAGCATAAATTGATGCTGACGCCCCAGCAGGACCTCCACCAACGATCAATACATCGTAAGGCGCACGCTGATTGATTTTTTCTGCTTCGCGTTTAATCGAGCCTGTATCCAGCTTGCCAATGATCTCAGTCAAGCCCATACGACCTTGACCGAAAACTTCACCGTTCAGGTAAACAGTCGGTACCGCCATGATTTGACGTGCTTCAACTTCTTCAGGGTATAAAGCACCGTCAATCATGGTGTGATGGATATTCGGATTCAACACCGCCATCAGATTCAGCGCTTGAACAACTTCAGGGCAATTCTGGCATGACAATGAAATATACGTTTCAAACACAAACTCGCCATCAAGTTGTTTGATTTGTTCAATCACTTCAGGCTCGGTTTTCATCGGATGCCCGCCAGTGTGCAGCAATGCTAATACCAGCGAGGTAAACTCATGCCCCATCGGAATACCGGCAAAACGAATATGCTCCTGACCTTCCGGCTGTTTGATACGAAATGATGGTTTACGTGCATCATTATCGGCATCAGAAAAGCTGACCTTGTCAGACATATCAGCAATTTCAACCAGCAATTCACGCATTTCCTGAGATTTTTTGCCATCATCAAGTGACGCAATGATCTCAACCGGGCGTTGCAAATTCTGCAAATACGTTTTTAATTGTCCAGCAATGTTTGCATCCAACATAAGGCACCTGCCTGAATAAAATTCTATAAATGTTTGGGTGTTGTCCGGACCGGTCGGCCCGGACACACGAGATCCAATGGATCAAGAATTTCGTGAGAAGTTTTCATTTCATTAAACGAAAACTTGCTGCAGATTTTCTTTAGATTTTGCCAACCAAATCCAGAGATGGTGACAAGGTTTCTTCACCTGGCTGCCAAGAAGCTGGGCAAACTTCACCATCATGTGAAGCGACATATTGAGCAGCTTGGATTTTACGAACCAGTTCTTTTGCACTACGGCCGATACCCAGATCGTGAACTTCACATACTTTGATCACACCTTCTGGATCGATAACAAATGTGCCACGCAGCGCCAGACCTTCTTCTTCAATCATCACTTCAAAGTTACGGCTGATTGTGCCTGTCGCATCAGCAAGCATCGGGAAGTTGATTTTCTTGATGGTTTCAGAAGCATCATGCCAAGCTTTGTGAGTAAAGTGGGTATCAGTAGATACTGAATAAACTTCAACGCCCATTTCTTGCAGTTTTGGATAATGATCAGCTAAGTCACCCAACTCGGTAGGACAAACAAAAGTGAAGTCGGCTGGGTAAAAGAATACAACAGACCACTTACCTTTCAGATCAGCATCAGTAACAGGTAGAAACTCACCTTTGTGAAATGCAGTGGTTTTAAACGGTTTAATTGTAGTATTGATCAAAGTCGACATGGTCTACTCCTTGTTGATTGTCAAAAGCGACAGAGGCCATTCTATGGCCCGAAGATGCAACGGTCAAACAACTTAATTCTATTAATATAATCGGAATAGGCGATTTGAAAGTTGCGGTTATAAAAAAAGCCCCTGGAGCTTAACTCCAGAGGCTTTTTAAGTACTTTTGAACCGATATTAACGGTTGCAAATGTACATGGTTACTTCAAAACCGAAACGCATATCTGAATATTCTGGTTTAGTCCACATGATCATTTCTCCATTCTATTTTAAGGTTAACGCTATCCGTTTTTTCTGGATAACTTGGAGTGATACTACGCCGCACAAACCAGAATACTATCAGGCATAAACTTGTTCGAGCTCAGGATTTTACTGATTCACTGAGCTTGTTGACGATGGCTTTAATCGCTGTAGTGAGCGTGGTTAATTGTTCAGCGCTAATAATATAAGGTGGCATCACATAAATCATCGAACGAAACGGTCTTATCCAAACACCTTGCTCAACGATAAATTTAGGCAACCAGTCCATAAAGCTATCCAAAGGCTGATTCAATTCAACGACTCCAATCGCGCCTTTTACTCGTACATCTTTTACTAAGCTGTGGGAAGACAATTCTTTAAGCTCATCAACCAACTGAGTTTCTATCGACAGCACGTTTGCCTGCCAGTCTGATTCGAGCAATACATCAATACTCTCGCATGCTACGCGGCACGCTAATGGATTCCCCATAAAAGTCGGGCCATGCATCAAAACACCCTGCCCATCAGCTGAAATGCCCTGTGCAACCTTGCTTTGGCATAAAGTGGCTGCGAGTGTCATATAGCCACCGGTAAGTGCCTTACCCAGGCATAAAATATCGGGCACCACACCAGCGGCTTCATAAGCAAACAGATGTCCAGTTCGGCCAAAGCCAGTAGCGATTTCATCGAATATCAGCAACACATTATGTTGGTCACATAAAGCTCGGAGTTCACTCAGATATTGCGGACAATAAAACCGCATGCCACCTGCGCCCTGCACCAATGGTTCAACAATCACCGCGGCTAGTTGTTCATGGTTGGCTTCGATTAATGCACGCATTTCAGCAATATCACTGTCTTGCCAATCGGCGTCATCACGACAGGTTGGTGCCGGTGCAAATAAATGTTGGGGTAATACTTTGGCAAATTGGGAATGCATGCCATTGACTGGATCGCAAACCGCCATCGCCCCGAAGGTATCACCGTGATAGCCGCTTCTCAGTGACAGTAGTTTTTGTTTGTCGGCTTTGCCCTGAGCAAACCAGTATTGAATCGCCATTTTGATGGCGACTTCGACCGACACTGAACCGGAATCTGCCAGAAAAACATATTGCAAAGCATCATCGGTAATATCGATTAAACGCCGTGCCAGACTGACTGCCGGATCATGGGTTAAACCGCCAAACATCACATGCGACATTTTATCGAGTTGATCTTTAGCAGCTGCATTTAACCTTGGATGTCCGTAACCATGAATGGCTGACCACCAGGACGACATGCCATCAATAATTTGGCGACCATCAGCCAGCGTTAAATACACGCCTTGTGCTGAAACCACCTCATGTAATAACGGTGGATTTTGCACGCTACTGTAGGGATGCCAGAGATGCTGAGCATCAAATTGCAGATTGTTAAGTTCAGTCATGGAAGAGATTCAATCACAGCTCACAGGCCAGGTAAAACAAAACTGCCCGTTCAATGACGGGCAGTTAGTTATGGGTAAGTTAATCGAGTTTATTTGGTAACGCTAAAGCTCTCACCGCAGCCACATTCAGAGGTGACATTCGGATTTCTGAATTTAAAGCTTTGGTTCAATCCTTCCTTAACAAAATCCAGGATCATGCCTTCCAATAACGGCAGGCTGTCTTTGTCGACGACCACTTTGACATCGTCCTGTTCAATAATCATATCGTTTGCTGCCACCGCATCGGCATAATCCAATGCATAGCTGTAACCAGAGCAACCGCTTTTGACTACGCCAATACGCAAGCCGATGCCACTGTCACGTTTAGCGACCATGTCACGTACGCGTTTTACTGCTGATTGTGTCAATGTAATTGTTGTCATTTTATTACCTGTTCATCAAATGGTTAAAACGACTGGCCTCTTTTTCAATTACGACTGCCAGCTGTTCAATTTGTTCTTTGGTGTTTTCCAGTGAAACACTCACCCGTATCGCTCCAAGAGCCGTCATATCATCAATATTCATTGCTTTAAGCACATGGCTAGGGGTTTGTCTTCCTGTGCCACAGGCTGAACCACTGGCGACTGAAAAGCCTTTGCGGTCCAGTGCCATCAATAAGGTGTCTGAATCAAACCCTTGTAATGAAAAGAACACTGTATTTGGCAAACGTTCAGTTGACTGTGCAAAAACGGTAACGCCAGGAATTTCCCGTAGGCGAATTTCCAGCAGATCCCTTAATTCACGGCAATGCCGCTGATAATGGGTTAATTGCTGCTTCGCTTGTTCAGCTGCTGCACCAAATCCCACTATCGCCGCGACATTTTCGGTGCCGCTGCGCTTTTCATGTTCCTGGCCGCCACCTAATACATACGCTGGCCAATCCAGTTTTTTATCAACAATCAGCGCGCCGATACCTTTAGGCCCGCCAAATTTATGCGCAGAGAGGCTCATCATCTGTATTCCAGCGGCCTGAAAATCGATTTCCAGTTTGCCGGCCGCCTGCACCGCATCACAATGAAACAGGATTTCGCGTTCTTTTGTCAGCTTGGTTAATCGGGCAATATTTTGCACCACCCCGGTTTCATTATTTGCCCACATCACCGACACCAGACGAGTGTCATCGGTCAATAAGGTTTCGAATATCTCGATATTGATCAGACCATCAGCGTTCACCGGGATAAACAACACTTCAAAACCTAGTTTTTGTAAGCGTTTGGCTGGTTCTAATACCGCTGGATGCTCAGTGCTGCCGATTAAAATTCTGCCAGAATCAAATAACTGGGCAACACCGCTGATAGCTTGGTTATTCGACTCAGTGCCACCACTGGTAAAAATGATTTGATCGGCTTCAACATTCACCAAATCTGCAACTTGCTGACGGGCGTGATCAAGCGCAGCATGTGTATATCGGCCAAAGCGGTGAGTACTGGAAGGATTACCCTGTTGCTGCTTTAGATATGGCAACATGGCTTCTAGTACACCCTCAGCTAGACCTGTTCCGGCATTATGATCTAGATAAGCAAAAGACATAAGACTCTGTAGTCAGATCTAAAAGGCATCAAATTTGATGACTTTTTCACTGCTATTACGATTATTCATATTACGTTCGTAGTCACTCACAACATGATGCAAGGTGATACCAGCCAGATAGACGCGAATTTGATCACTCAGGCTTTGCCACAATTCGTGGCTGACACATTGCTCATCAGCATGGCAATTATGTTTACCCTGACATTGTGTGCTGTCGACTTTTTCATCGACTGCTGATATCACATCCAGAACAGTTATTTCTGTGGCTGATCGGCTCAACCGATAACCACCGCCAGGGCCACGAGAACTGCTCACCAAACCCTGTTTCCGCAAGCGGGCAAATAATTGTTCTAAATAAGAGAGTGAGATCCCTTGACGCTCGGAAATATCAGCGAGGGTAATCGCTCCGACACCGTAATTGAGACTTAAATCGAGCATCGCAGTCACTGCATAGCGACCCTTTGTCGTTAAGCGCATATTGATTTCCTATCAAGAACTATTTTGGTAGTTTTCCATACCCGACTATTTTAGTCAACTTTAGCTGAATCGGTGTCTTTATCTAACTCACAACCTTCTAATTCCGGCATCGTCACATCTGGCATTTCACCGCCCAGACGATGAATCGTTTGGCACATTGCATCCATGCGTTTTTCCATAAGATGAATATGCTCAATCAGGCCATGAATCGCTGATGCCACCGGATCCGGCGTTTGGGTTGAGGTACCGTAAGCATCAAAACCAACCGACTGTGCCAGTTTTTGCTGAGCTTTTAAGTCGGGATTTTTTTGGCTTCTGACCACCCGGCCTGGAATACCGACGACCGTTTCATTTGCTGCAACGTCTTTGACAACCACAGCATTAGAACCAATTCGAGCACCATCATGAACCGTAATCGGACCCAACACTTTTGCCCCGGCACCTACGACAACATTATTGGTTAACGTCGGATGGCGTTTACCGCCTTTCCAGGATGTGCCGCCTAATGTCACACCATGATACAGCGTGCAATCATCGCCAATTTCAGCGGTTTCGCCGATTACCACACCCATGCCGTGATCAATAAAAAACCGTCTACCAATTTTTGCACCCGGATGAATTTCAATGCCAGTCATCCACCGACCAATAGTTGAGATAAACCGGGCCAGCCACATCCAGCCCTTTTTCCACAACCAGTGACTAAATCGATGCAGCGTTAGAGCATGCACGCCAGGATAAGTCGTGACGATCTCAAATACATTACGCGCTGCAGGATCTCTGTCAAAAACGCAGTAGATATCTTCCTTAAAACGCTGCCAGCGGGTTACATGTAATTGGTCGTTCATTTTGAACTCCTCGCTTTGGTCTCTGCTGCACGCAAAATGCCATGCAAAATCTGAACTTCATTGCGGTCAAGATCTGCCCGGTTAAATAATCGGCGAATCCGCCGCATTAAATAACGCGGATTGGTTGGATCTAAAAAGCCGATGGTGGTCAGGCTTCTCTCAAAATGGTCATATAAATGCACCAAATCTTCAGCGTTGATTGCTTCGCGATCCTCGCCCACCCGACCACGTTCAATGGTCGGGTTGAAGCTCATACGTAATTCATAGGCCATAACTTGCACAGCTGCCGCCAGATTTAATGAACTGTATTCCGGGTTTGCCGGAATATTCACCAGGGTATGACAAAGATCTAGCTCATCATTTGATAGACCCGAATGTTCGCGGCCAAACACAATGGCTATATGGGTGTCGTCATCGTATTTTTCAAGCGATGTCACTGCTTCCCGCGGATTCATTAAAGGTACCGCCAAATGCCTGAGCCGGGCACTCATACCAAACACATGCTGACAGCCAGTTATTGCTGATTGCAGACTGTCATGCACCACAGCTTTGGCAAGCACATCATCAGCACCAGAAGCTCGTGCTGTTGCTTCGGCATTCGGATACATTTTCGGTGAAACCAGATGCAAATTAGATAAGCCCATCGTTTTCATCGCCCTGGCAGAAGCGCCGATATTGCCCGGATGTGTTGTGCCGACTAAGACAAAGCGAATGTTATCTAAAAGCGTCATGCGGTTTTCCTAGTGATAAACATAGCGTCACCGTAACTGAAAAAACGATAACGTTGCTCAATGGCGTGATGATAGGCCGACATTATATGGTCGCGTCCGGCAAAGGCTGAGACCAGCATCAATAAAGTCGATTCGGAAAGATGAAAATTAGTAACCATCGCATCGACCGACCGAAATTGATAGCCCGGATAAATAAAGATATCGGTTTCGCCGGAATAGGCGGCAATTTCGCCACTTCGTGACGCACTTTCCAATGCTCTGACACTGGTAGTGCCCACGGCAATCACTCGTCCGCCTTTTTCGCGGGTTTGACGAACCTTTTCACAAACAGTTTCACTGACTTCAATGCGTTCGGAATGCATTTGATGCGTACGAATATCCTCAACCCGCACCGGCTGAAATGTTCCTGCACCGACATGCAAAGTGACTTCGGTCATGTCGATATCACTGTCGCGAATACGCTGCATCAGCTCATTATCAAAATGCAGTCCGGCAGTCGGAGCGGCTACCGCGCCGATTTGCTTGGCATAAACGGTTTGATAACGATCCAGATCGCTTTTATCTACTTCGCGCTCTATATAAGGAGGTAATGGTAAGCGTCCATATTGTTCGAGCGCCTCAATTACATCGCCTGCAATATCAAACTTGAGTTCAAATAACGCATCCTGACGGCCCAGAACCTCGGCACGAAGCTCATTTTCAAGGATTAAAATTCGCCCTGCTCCAGGAGACTTACTGCTACGAATATGGGCCAGCACACGTTTATCGTCCAATACTCGTTCCACCAATACTTCAATCTTACCGCCGGTTTCTTTTTCGCCTAACAGGCGAGCCGGAATGACTTTGGTGTTATTGAATACCAACAAATCATTGGGTTTGAGTAAATCCAAAAAGTCGCTGAACTGGCGATCGGCCAATTCACCACTGTTACCATCAAGTGTCAGCAAGCGGCTGGCAGTTCGATGTTTTGACGGATACTGGGCGATTAACTCCGGCGGGAGTTCAAATTGAAAGTCGGTACGTTGCATGGCGAGATCATAGCAGAGCTATTGTAATTTTCGTTAGGTAAAATCGTGCCCGACCAGGAAATTCGCATTAAAAGGTAAAAACGGGCTTTCATAATCGAACAGCCCTCGTTATAATGCTCGGCTTGTTGCCGGGGTGGCGGAACTGGTAGACGCGCCGGATTCAAAATCCGGTTTCTTCGGAAGTGCGAGTTCGATTCTCGCCCTCGGTACCAACATTAACCTAGTATTATCAATAGGTTATCCAGAATATTAAAGCCCCATCAGTTATGCTGATGGGGCTTTTTATTTGCATCAATGTCGTTAGATTTTCATTTGTTTTCCTGAGCCCTTTTGGTTGTCCCCGCTTCATAGTTAATTCTTAACGACAAGCACAACTCTCCCCACTCCCACAAAAATATCAATGTTTCTAGGCAGTGCATGGCTCCAATATATCGTTCCAGTTAAATTTAATTTTGGATCGCTCTGGTTATCATCGACAGCTTCCGGCTATTATTTGGACATAGGAGAAAGTCCAGATGAGTGATATACGATATATCCATTTAAGCCGTAAACACCTACTACCAAATAAACAACCTGGCATGCCGAGCAGAGCCATGGGAGCTTTGCTAGTTATGCTGATGGCAATCTATTCAGCAATGGCTAAAGCGAATATTGATCACGAATCTGCAGAAATACATCCCAGTTGTTTAGACATTGATCCCAGAACCAGCTTGCGTAATGATTTTTTACTCGAGCCGCTCGATTTGAACTGCCCTCAAACAGGTTCGAGTAGTGACGTCTTTGATTATTTTGGTTATACAACTTACGAACGTCCGAGAGACCCCGCGGGTGAACGTCTTGGATCGTTGGGTTATCAACGATTTGCAGCAGATGATGGCGCAGCACTTTATCTGCTTCGAATTGAATCGGGAGGTAATGCTGTTTCCACCGAGATAATGACCGGTAAAGAGGTCAAAAAATCGAATCAACGGTTACTTGAGCAGGGGCAATTGCACAGTGCTGGCGAAGACTGTCAGGGTGTCAGTGATATCTGGATTGAACCAGACGTTGCTATTCATTTAGTCGTTGAGCTATCGGCTTATGAAGCACTTCAAGCTTTGCTTCTACCGACATCCGGCCCACCGTCAGCAAGTCGAAAAACTCAGCTCCTCAACGCTTTATTAAAGCAGCAACAGCAGGATGATTATCAGGACTTTCGACGTGCTTGTGCCGTAACCGCAGAATATCGACTAGACAGCGCCAGTATGCAGCTTCAACTTACCATGCTGCGATTTGATATTGATGATGAACGTAGTAAAGATGCTTTTAATTGGTTTCAGTCATTACTGCCTGCTTCAGAAAATCTCGACGTTGCCATGATTTTGGAAGACGACCTGCCAAACATTCGTGACAAGCTAATGGCCCCCTTCAAAGATCAATACCAATTCGCTGTGCCTCAACAACCGGATGAAACGTTTTCGATATTTTTCCAACAACTCAAATCTGCTGTTGAGCGAAGAGATATTGTAGCTCTGCTCGAAATGACAACTAAAGATGTCATGCTTGGTTTTGGTGGCAGCGGCGGACATCAAGATCTTCAAAGCTGGCTGACACATGATAATGCTGATGATGACTGGCAGAGTTTGAGTGAAATGCTGGCGATCCCGGGGATTCAACTAAGTCCAGAAGTATTCTGCGTTCCCTATCCCGGCTGTGTGGGTAGCGAATCAGCATATTTTTCTTTCGATACTTACATAACCATTCAGCCAAACACACCAATGTATGCCTTGCCAATGGATAATGCTCAAGTTTTACGCAAACTCAACTTTGAGCGGGTTGACTGGCAATACCCCTATGACGATAAGGCCAGATTTCGACTGGTACAAACCTTTGCAGGAGAACGCGGTTATATCGACAAAGCTTTATTACGCTCGCCTTTCGATATGCGTATGGAAATTGTCTCTACCCCGCAGGGCTGGTTGATTCAATCCATATTGTCTGGTGATTAAAAACCTATTTTTAAGAGAAACATAAATGCTTAATTTAATTCACACCAGTGTATTGATTGCCAGTTTAATGGCCGAGCCTGACCCTTGTTACGATGTTGTGGAAAGGGCCAAGTCATTGTCTGGGCCAGATCAACAGTTAAGTCTGCTTGGTGGTTGCCTTGCAAGCCGGAATACTGTTTTTGTGCATGCTGCAGTGGCAATCGAAATGGCCAAAATTGCCAATGAACATGGCATGCCAGAGGAAGTAGATCGCTATCTGGAATTACTGGAAACAATGATTGAAAGAATATATCTGGATTCCGTTGATTCGCAGCCGGAACAATAAAACGCAGCTTTTAACCACGCTGCATGCTCACTCAATAATTGGGTCAAAATCGGTATCAGTCACCCTTGGTGATCGATTCAAAAAACGAACCCAATGCCCTATTGTTACCAATCTTTGATGCCTCCGCCAGCATCGCTTCACACCATTCCGTCATGTTACCGATTTGTGTGCCTAAGGCCTCAAATTCTTCTGCTTGAAGCATAATTTTTTCTGCTGTTGCAGATCCAAGAAAAGCAGCCTGTTGCATGGCAATATCTGCTGCAAATTGATAATCACTGTCAAAGTCTGAAGAAACGTGGCTTTGATGTAACTCTCTCAACAGAGGGCTATTATCGACATATCTTTTTGCCTGCTCTCTATCCCTTCTCGCCTGCAGTAGGTGTAAGCTTCCTGATAACTCAGACACTTCGCGGCTTTCAGACGATTTAGCCTGATATTCCAGTATGACCGGCATATACCCTGCGCAGTGGCCTGGTGTGAGTTCAACATCAGCAAATAACAAGCCGGGGAAAGCCACTAAAAACAATAGCAGTAGATTTTTAATAGACCTTAACATCAAATAATTCCTTTATTGTTAACAAGGATCAGCAAATGCAGCTGTTTAAAATATCGCATCTAATCCTTATAGTTTTTTCTCTGGCCTTGTCGGCAACGTATGTTGCTGCTGAAAATAATGCTGTCAAACCACAAGAAACACAAGATGAACCATTTCTAACTGAGAAGTTAACGGTTCGTGATCTGCATTTCGTAGCATCTCTATATGGATATCAAGTCAATGTCTTGGAAAAAGCTGCACCATTAACCGCTAAATCAGTCCATTTAACCTGTTTAGCAGAAAGTCAACGTTATCAGCAACCAGTAGAAGTTGTTTTCAGTGCTTACAGTCTGCAAGTGAATCATTGTCGTTTGTTACCCAGGCTCTGAATACGTCACTGATTCTTAAGAGGAGCTAGTGTTACTGAGTCGCTAAAGTAGCAGCAACTAATATTAAACAAACAGGTAACGCATCCAGGAAATTACAGGAACAAGCAACACTGTAAACAGAACTAAAGATGGAAAGAATAAAAGGTGTCGACTCTGGGGCAAACCATTTTGAGCACGATGGCGAGCTGAGAAAATCTCAATAACAAACACAACCATAAAAGAAGTACATGCAACAAAAACACTGTAAAACGATAAATCTTCCCATTCTGTTTGGGTCATTGGCATCTCAACCCAATCACCAACAACAACTGTAACAGGGAGCAAAACAAGCAATGAGGCCCAAACTAACCATGTTCCCCAGCCAAATTTAATCGTATCGTTGGTTGATTCTTGAGCAGAAGCCGGAGCAGCCGTTTTGAGTTTTTGTTGTGCTGAATATTCAAGAGGCTGGTGTTTTTCCCATACCCAAACACCCATCCTCATGAAAAAAACAACACCCATAATGATCCCAAAAAAAGAAAAAATAAAATTGACTATATAAGCGCCAACGTCTTTAAACTCTTCATATTGAACACGAGGGTCAATCGCGTAAATACTGAGATCTTCTTTGAGCCTATATAGTGGGACTTTTTCAAAGTCAGTGGGTATCGTTTTGCTGTGTAACTCGCGCGTTGAAATATGTGAATCATTTGGTAAGTTGAGTGTAAAGACATAACGCTCATTCTTAGTCCCCTCATTGAAAACCAGGTATTCGTCATTGGATAAGTCGATAGTTTGAATCTGGAGGCCGGCATTAGAATTGGTTGAAACATAACTATCATACTGCTCGACAAGCTCAGCAAGTTTATTAACGGTATACCATTCATTGCTAACGCCATCCCTAACTTTAACCAGTACACCGGTAAAAATAGCGTAGCCAATTATTGCAATTAACAACGTTACCGGCACTCGCCAAAGTATCGATAGAACCCACTTTAATTTTGTAATCATTTAGTTTTGAATCGGCCCGGCATAAAAGCCTTCGCCTCTATTTAATGCATTAATACCATTGCCGATTATGGCCTTTAAATTTCTATCAGCGGCATTATGTGGGTCATCTTCAAAAGTATAATTTATCTCGTATAACTGATTTCCTTGCTTAGTATCAACATCGAGATAGACCTCATCATCGTATGGGTCATATGCTTCTCTATAATCATAAGTCACTTCATACACCGAGAACTGTATCGTGCCGCCATTTCGTATGGCTTTATTCAGCTCCATAGCAAACATTAATTGGTAACTCCTGATGGGGAAATCGACAATATGACTTGTTTTTTCATCAGGGAGCCCTTGGGGCAACAAACTACTAAATCCAAAGGGCAATCTGTCATGAACCCATATGGGTACAGGAGTGTGAGTAAATGTCTGCATTGAGAGCTCTTCGCTGCCACCAACAACTTTTGCCTTTACAATAAATTCCGAAACGGCATCTTGCTGATTTTCCCATCGCACATCAGGCAACCTTAGTTGCACAAAATCGACTAGCGGTGAATTGTCTGATGACGATAACTTACCACCTATGATTAACGTCGGTCGATTCAGTAAACCATCTTTGTCTGGGTGCTCACGCTTCTTGAGCGCCAATATCTCTTCATGAATAACAGAACCATTCATCCGCATACTGGTTGATGGCAACACCAGTGCCCGTTGGTAATAGGAATAGTCATTTAGCAGCTTTACTAAAGAATTGCCTTGCCCTTGCGAGACAGCTAGTGAGAAAACTTGGAAATCAGGCCCTTGAGACAGCTTTGGAACAACAAACATTGCTTGCTCTGGAACAGGTATGTCGGAGCTTTGAGAAAATGCAGAGCCAATAAA
>NZ_MCRI01000020.1 GCF_001720165.1 Methylophaga muralis | reverse complement strand
ACAGTGTCCTGCCTGAGCATGGTAACCCCCATGTGGCCGCAAATTGCTCCTGCATTAGCGGCATACCTTCCATCCATGGACATAACAAAATCGTCTGGAACAGATTTGGGCAGCGGTAGCTGCCTAAAGGGTGAGATGCAGGGATGCATCTCATCAAAGTAGGTCTGAAACCCAAGATAAACCCGAAAAGGGTGGCCTTTTTTATTATCTAGAGTTTAGATAATGTGACCTAATTGAACGGAGTGGTAAGTTGTTGCTCCTACAAAACCGACATAGGATGAACCTGAATGTTCAAGTGTCGCGCTAGCAGGATAGCGATAGCGACCATGATATCCATGTAAATAACTGCCGGGCTTTTATATAAAAAGAACCCGTCTCAAATGAGACGGGTTCTTTTTATATCTGATATGTCTTCAATCCATTAATGTATGAACTTAATGTTGTTAACATTAATGATTAACAGCATGGATCACCAGCTAAATATTTATTACTCACCAAAGGGTGACGTCGCATCCTGAGGTACTCGAATCGCAAAAATCTTGCGTACTGTTTGTTGCGTCATCCAGGTACCCTTAAAGCCGGCCTTAACCAGAAAACTGTCACCGGCAATATAGGTAACAGGATCGCCATTATCAGCCTTTAATGTGGCCTTACCTTCGAAAATATGTACCATTTCATCAGCATTATAGGTAACCCGATAAGTACCCGGTGTGGCTTCCCAAAAACCCGTTAATAACTTACCGTCTTCAGAGACATGTTCAAGCCAGGTGGTCATTGTTGGGGAACCTGCATAGGGTACCCAACCATCAAGATCTGACGTGATTGGTGTGACGCTGGGCGACGAGAAGCTTCCAAAAGTAATCGTTTTCCTCTCTGAACTCCGTGCATATAAGCAAAGACTCAAGTTTCGCAATTAACTGGTATCGGAATAAATCCACTTTAAGTGGTAATCACTAATGATAATGGACAATAGCCAGGACAATTATCGAGATCAGTGAAGTGTTCGGGTAATCCGGGTAAAAGTAGTTCTAAGTGCAGACAGATTGATAGTTATCTGTTGCAAAACGAGGTGTACACAAGGCGAGAAAAACAAGATCATCGCTGCTTATATTAGTAATTCTTTGACGGGTAAACGCCGGGATGATCACTACATCTCCCATTTGAACTGTTTGTGGGTCCAGATCACCGATCTCTACAACACCCTTACCTTCAAGAATTACATAGCGTTCAGTTGTTTCCTTTAACTGATGCCACTGGGTGGTAACTCCTGGTTCAACTCTGGCAAGAGCAATGGAAAGATCAGAATCCTCTGGGGTGTTGGATAGTTCATTGATATAACATCCCTCAACAAAAAAGTATTCATTACTGGTCTGAAATCGTTTGATTTGTGGTTTCATAAGTAAACTGGAATCCTAGTAAGTGGTTTGTATAGTCAGAAACTACAAAATACGTATTTGGCACCTTATATGCAGAAGTTTTCATGTCACCCTTTAAGGAGGTGTTCCATGAAAAAATTCATGCTGCTGTTTTTTCTATCTTTCGCTGTTCAAGCAAATGATTCAACATCTTGGAACCGTATAATTCTATCTGGCGGTTCACACATTATGATTGGTTTTGTCCCACCGGATTTAATCCAAGCGGAGACGCTTAATATCTTTATTGAGGGTGATGGAGAGCCTGGTATTGCCTTAAAACTAGCCCAAGAATCAGCGGGGCACAGCGTTTATATAGGGCGTCCTTGTCAATATTTGAAAGCCACAAGATTTAATTCTTGCAATCGCGAACTATGGACATCGCATCGCTATTCACAGGCCGTTGTCGATTCGATGGACTTGGCTATTACTGAAATTAAACAACGTTATAAAGCTGAAAATATTCGTTTAGTAGGATATTCAGGTGGTGGTGCTATTGCTTCAATTATTGCATCAAAAAGGGGCGATGTTGCACTATTAGTGACCGTTGCAGGTAATCTTGATCATCGGTGGTGGACGGATTTTAATGCATCAGATCCCTTATATGGATCATTAAACCCGGTTGACTTCAGTGCGGCATTGGAAGCGGTACCGCAAGTGCATTTAATAGGTGATCATGATTTTGTGGTACCTGGTTCAGTCTTAATGTCTTATTTGTCGAAATTTAAAAGCCGTGAAAAAGTGAAAAGTTATTTAGTCGGTGGGGCTGATCATACATGCTGTTGGTCTATGGCAGTTGCAGCAGTTCTTCACCAGTAATTCAAATGGCTGGCTAGCCGAGGCTAGCCAGCCACTCATCATCAGAGCCTTCGTTCATACCTTCAAACAGATAAGTTGATAAATATCGTTCGCCCGTGTCAGGTAGCATCGCTAGAATTACAGAGCCTGCAGGGGCTGTTTCAGCGACTTTCATCGCTGCAGCTACAGTGCCACCACAGGAGAGTCCACAGAAGATTCCTTCTTCACTGGCTAAGCGTAATGCCCAGTTTTTCGATTCTTCATCTGTCACTGGATATAACTCGTCATAGACATCACGATTTAAAACATCAGGAATAAAATCCGGCGTCCAGCCTTGAATTTTATGGGGATGCCAATCATCGCCAGCCAGCATTGAAGCAGCAGCAGGTTCTGTTGCAACTATTTTAGTATCTGGTCTGGCGAGTTTTATCATTTCACCAGCACCCGTCAATGTGCCGCCTGTGCCCCAGCCAGAAACCCAGTAATCGAGTTTTTTGCAGGCAAAATCACGAAGAATCTCTGGACCTGTTGTATTGCGATGAAAAGCAGGATTCGCTGGGTTTTCAAATTGTCGAGCGAGAAACCAGCCATGTTTTTCAGCGAGTTCTTCCGCTTTTTTTACCATTCCAGTGCCTCTTTCGGCTGCCGGTGTCAATATTACTTTGGCGCCCATGGCTCGCATTATTTTGCGTCGTTCAACCGAAAATGTTTCAACCATAGTGGCGACAAAAGGATAGCCTTTTGCTGCACAGACCATCGCTAATGCAATACCTGTATTACCTGAAGTGGCTTCAATAACTGTCTGACCTGGTTTTAATACGCCACGTTTTTCGGCGTCATCTATTACTGCAAATGCCAGTCGGTCTTTAACAGAAGCCATTGGATTAAAGGCCTCAACCTTAACATACATCTCAACATGGTCAGGAGCGATATTATTGAGTCTGACAATTGGGGTATTACCGATAGTGTCGAGGATACTGTTATAAATCATAAATACTCAGTCGGTTTGATGACGATAGTCAAAAGCTTACACTAAATCGCCTGTGTAAAAAATCCAAGAGAAAAATTATAAACTCGGAAATAAAAACAGCCGCGAGGCGGCTGTAATTTTTATAGCAATTTGATAACTCAATTGTCAGGAAACATTATTACTGACATGAATGTTCTGTTTGGTTGATTGTTTGGCTGGTTGTTTTGCATCAGGATTCGACGTCAGCTCTAGAGCCTTCAAAATATTTTGTCTGGTAATTGAACCGACAAGTCTGTTTTCTTTAATCACGGGCAAGCACTTGTAGGCTGTTTGTAAAAACTTCTGAGCGACTTCAATAATTGAAGCCTCATAATCAATTGTTTCTACTTTGTTATGCATATACTCTTCGACACGGCCGGCTGCTTCACCCTGATAAGCTGCATTTAGTGCAACTTGCATACAATCTTTTTCAGAAAGAAAGCCAATAAGGTTGCCTCGTTGGTCAATCACCGGGGCACCGGAAATTTTAAACTCAATCAGCTGATGAATTGCCCGTAAAACATCCATTTCAGGTGTGAAGGTGATTTTGGTGCCATTCATGTGATCTTTAACTTTGAGTGATGCAAGCATGAGTTTCTCCCTGACGCTGATTAGTTTTGTTGTTTTGCCCGCTTTCGGGCCTCACACTCTTGTTTTTCCTGTGTTGAACAGGCACCACCACAGCTTCCTGATAGTCCTACCTGGTTCAAACCGCCACAACTACCTTTGATTGCAGAACGGCCAAAGATCACCCCGATAGCCATGGCAAATACTGCAAGTAAAATAATCAAAAATGTGGCTAGGAAAGTATTCATTTTAGCCTCCAAAATCATCAAGCATAATGTTCTCAGGTTCTACACCTAAATCTTCGAGCATTTTGATGACGGCGGCGTTCATCATTGGTGGACCACACATGTAATATTCACAATCTTCAGGTGCCGGATGATCTTTAAGATAGTGTTCATAGATAACGTTATGAATGAAGCCTGTATAACCCGTCCAGTTATCTTCCGGTAAGGCGTCTGATAATGCGACATGCCAAGTAAAGTTATCATTTTCAGCTGCCAGCTCATCGAAATCTTCGGTATAAAACATTTCTCGAAGACTACGAGCGCCATACCAGAAGGTCATTTTACGTTTGGATTTCAAACGACGCAGTTGATCAAAAATATGCGAACGCATTGGTGCCATACCGGCACCACCACCAATAAAGACCATTTCCTTATCGGTATCCTTGGCAAAAAATTCGCCGAAAGGACCTGAAATCGTGACCTTATCGCCAGGTTTCAGATCAAAAATATACGAAGACATGATGCCCGGTGGAACATCATCTGCGTTTGGAGGCGGAGATGCTATACGAACATTCAGCATCACAATCCCTTTTTCTTCTGGGTAGTTCGCCATTGAATAAGCGCGTACGACATTTTCTTTCACAACTGATTTATAACGCCATAAATCAAAACGATCCCAATCAGGACGATATTCATCAGCAATCACAAAGTTTTTATATTCAACAGTGTGTGGTGGACATTCAATCTGTATAAAACCACCGGCACGGAAATTAACGCTTTCACCTTCCGGTAATTCAAGAATGAGTTCTTTAATAAAGGTTGCAACGTTATCGTTGGAACGAACCGTACATTCCCATTTTTTTACGCCAAATACTTCTTCAGGTACTTGAATCCGCATATTTTGTTTAACGGCAACTTGGCAAGATAAGCGGTCACCTTCAGCGGCTTCACGTTTGGTGATATGTGATTCTTCGGTGGGCAGAATCGAGCCACCACCTTCGAAGATTTTTACTTTGCACTGTGCACACGTACCACCACCACCGCAAGCTGAAGATACAAACAGGTTGGCATCGGCTAAAGCTCCTAAAAGCTTGCCACCAGCCTTGGTTTTAATCGTTTTTTCATCGTTGACGATAATTTCGATATCACCGGTCGCTACCAGTTTGGAGCGCGCGCTGATAATAACGAATACCAACGCCATGATGATCAGCGTGAATAAAACGATGCCTAAAATGATTTCCATTAGAGTTGAATCCCCGAAAATGCCATGAATCCTAACGCCATCAAGCCCGCAGTAATGAAGGTGATGCCAAGGCCTTGTAGGCCGTCAGGAACGTCGGAATATTTAAGTTTCTCTCTGATGCCTGCAATTGCAGTAATAGCCAGTGCCCAACCAAAGCCGCTACCTACACCGTAAACCGCACTTTCGGCAAGATTGTAATCACGTTCAACCATGAATAATGTGCCACCTAAAATGGCGCAGTTCACAGTGATTAAAGGCAAGAAAATACCTAAAGCGTTATAGAGAGCTGGCACGTATTTATCCATGGCCATTTCAATAATTTGCACCATGGCAGCAATTACGCCGATGTAGCTGATAAGCCCCAAGAAGCTTAAATCCACATCAGGTAAACCGGCCCAGGATAATGCACCTTCTTTAAGCAGATACTGATAAATCAGATTATTGGTTGGGACAGTAATTGCCTGAACCAGAATAACCGCTATGCCTAAGCCCAATGCCGTTTCAATTTTTTTCGACACTGCGAGGAAGGTACACATACCCAAAAAGAAGGCCAGCGCCAGATTCTCAACGAAAATTGAGCGGATAAACAGGCTGAGATAATGCTCCATTTACAAAACCTCCGTGCGATGTACTTGATGAATCTGATAATCGGGCGCCTCAACTTGACGAGGTTTCCAGGTACGAATAGCCCAAATCATTAGACCAATAATAAAAAACGCACTAGGAGGCAGCAGCATCAAGCCATTCGGCATATACCAACCACCCTCATTGGCAACTGGAATAATGGTTTGACCAAACAACTTACCGGCGCCCAGCAATTCACGGAAGAATGCCACAACAAGTAACACTACGCTGTAACCCAAGCCGTTACCTAAACCATCAAGAAAACTCATGCCAGGAGAGTTTTTCATCGCATACGCTTCTGCACGACCCAAAACAATACAGTTGGTGATTATCAAACCAACAAATACCGATAATTGTTTGCTGGCTTCATAAGCATAGGCTTTGAGGATCTGGTCAACGATGATTACCAGAGAGGCAATAACCGTCATTTGCACAATGATACGAATACTCGACGGAATGTGGTGTCGAATCATACTGATGATGGCACCAGAAAATGCGGCGACCGTCGTCAGTGCGATACACATTATCAAGGCAGCGGTCATATTGGTGGTAACTGCCAACGCTGAGCAGATACCAAGAACCTGTAATGTGATTGGGTTGTTATCGATTAACGGGTCGATAACATTTGTTTTTGCTTGGCTAGCCATCAGTTATTCCCCACCTCTGAACGCATGTTTTGCAAAAAAGGACCAAATCCATTTTCACCTAACCAGAAAACCATCATATTGGATACGCCCTGACTGGTCAGCGTGGCTCCAGATAGACCGTCGACTTTATATTCAGCTTGTGGAGTATTGTTGTCGACATAACCGCGTACAACTCTAAACTCCACATTGCCATTTTCATCAAATATTTTTTTACCTTCCCATTTGGCCAACCAGCGTGAATTTTCTATTTCACCACCTAAACCGGGTGTTTCAGCATGTTCGTAAAACCTTAAACCGCGAATGGTATTAAAGTCGTTTTCCAGAGACAGAAAACCATACATGGTCGACCACAATCCATATCCATGCACCGGAATGACGATCTGCTCGATCTCATCACCCTGGCGCAGAATATAAACGGGTGCATATTTAGCTCGACTACCAATTCCAGCAATATCTTCCCGGTTACTCAGACGAACACCTAAATCGGGAGAACCGGCAGCTTTACGCTGATCGAATGTTGCGGGGTTGATATCATTTTCTGCAAACTCGCCAGCAGCAATATCTACCAGTTTGACTTCAAATTTCTCAAAGGCGGTTTCCATGTCCATTCCGGGTTCATATTGGTCAGTCACCGCTAAAATATTTTGGCGTATATCATTCTGCTTATTCACAATCTGCTTGGATTTAAGTGCTACGGCAGCTGTTGACACCATTACCGAACACACTAAACAAAGCATTATTGCAATGAATATGGTTTTTGTCGGGTCATCATTGGGTCGCTGCATCAGCTGTCCCAAAAAACCTTTTTTCTGAGTAATTTCTGCCATAGTTAGCTTCTTTGTAGTCTTCGTTTAATGTTGGACTGAACGACAAAATAGTCGATAAGAGGTGCGAATATATTGGCAAACAAAATGGCTAACATAATGCCTTCTGGGAAAGCGGGATTGATTACCCTTATCAAAACGGTCATAAAACCTATCAATATGCCGTAGATCCAGCGCCCCTTATTCGTCATCGCTGCGGACACGGGATCTGTTGCCATAAAGACCATACCAAAGGCAAAACCACCCAGAGATAAATGCCAGTACCAGGGCAGACCAAACATTGGATTAGTTTCACTGCCTATCATGTTGAATAGCCAGGTAGTAGCAACCATACCGATAAACACCCCGAAAATAATTCGGAAAGAAGCGATTCGGGTATAAAGCAGGAACGCGGCACCTAATAGGATGGCCAGTGTTGAGGTTTCACCTAAAGAGCCAGGCATATGACCGATAAAGGTTTGTGACCAGGTATAACCCGCTTCGGTGATCGCATCCAAACCGCCTAAAGCTGCCAGAGCCAGAGGTGTTGCACCGGTGTAACCATCAATCGCTGTCCAGATTGCATCGCCGGACATTTGTGCAGGGTAGGCAAAGTACAAAAATGCCCGGCCAGTTAATGCGGGGTTCAAGAAGTTTTTGCCTGTACCGCCAAATACTTCTTTGCCAATGACGACACCAAAGATAATACCCAGAGCCACCTGCCATAATGGCGTTGAGGGTGGCAGTGTCAAGCTGTAGAGCATTGAAGTGACCAAAAAGCCTTCATTGACTTCATGGTTTCTCACTGCAGCAAAAATGACCTCAAAAGTGCCACCGGCAATCAATGTCGTCAGGTATATCGGCAAAAAGTATAAAAGCCCGTGGAACATGTTAGAGAACATGCTGTTGGGATCATAACCGATACCAAAACTGGTCAAGATCCAGCCACGCCAGCCTTCCAACGTCGACATACCCAATTGGGCCATGGCACTGTTAGCCTGATAGCCGGTATTCCATAACATCAGCATCAAAACCGGTAAGGTTGCGAGCACGACGTAACTCATTACCCGCTTAAGGTCGATACCATCTCGAACATGCGGAGAGCCACGAGTCACATCACCCGGGCTGTAAATGAACGTATCGATCATTTCATAGACGGCAAAATACTTCTCGTATGGTCCGCCTTTTTGGAATGACGGCTCTATCCTGTCAAGGAATCGTCTTAAACGCGCCATGGTTATCCTTCTTTTTCTATTTGTGTAAGATTGGCTCTAAGCGCTGGGCCATAATCATATTTGCCAGAGCAAACGTATGAACATAAGGCCAAGTCTTCTTCATCCAACTCAAGACACCCCAGGGCTTGAGCAGAATCTGTATCTCTGACCAATAAAGCTCTCAGCAGTTGCGTTGGTAAAATGTCCAGAGGCATAACGGTTTCAAATACACCTACTGGCACCATGGCGCGTGGACTACCATTCTGAGACGTGGTCAACGGTAAGTCTTTTTTACCCAGCAGCTTGCTAAAGAAAACATTCAAAGCAGAATATTTATTAGCACCGCCCGGACGAATCCAGCCTAATATTTCACGGTGAGTGCCTTCTTCGAGCACTGAAATTTGGTTGTGAAAACGGCCAACAAAGGCTGCCCAATTATTAGCGGTATGGCCATTAAAAACTGAGCCGGAAATAACGCGTGAACGGATATTTTGTAATTCACCACGGACTAAATCTTCTGTGTTCGCGCCAAGGCGGGTACGAATTAATCGTGGTGAATTCACCATCGGACCGGCCAGTGAGACGATTCGCTCAACCCAGAGGTGGCCAGTGGTGAACAGTTTGCCAATGGCAATAACATCTTGATAACCAATATGCCAAACCATTTTTTTGACACTGACTGGTTCGATGAAATGGATATGTGTACCAACCAATCCCGCAGGATGTGGGCCGGAGAAGGTTGGAGTTTCTAGATTCTGAATATCAGGAGTGGGTAATGCTGCTTGTGGAGCTTGGCAGAGATACAGCTTGCCACTGGTTAAATGGCTGAGCACAGTCAGTCCATTTTTGAAATCTTCAGCATATTCATTAATGATCAGATTTGGGTCGGCAGCAAGGGGATTGGTATCAATAGCAGTAATAAAAATTGCTTTGGGTTCACTGTCCAGCTCAGGTGTTTTGCTATACGGACGTGTACGCAGCGCTGTCCATAGACCGGATTCGACCAGATTCTGCTGTACTTGCTCACGTTTTAGAGAGGGTAGTTCTTTCGCAGAATAATGCTGAAAAGTAACTTGTTCATCACCTTCGAGCTGAATCACGACTGATTGCAAAGCGCGTTTAGCACCACGATTGATGGAAGTAATCACGCCTGAACCAGGTGCTGTAAAAGTAACTCCAGGCGTTTTTTTATCGGTGAATAACGCTTCACCTAATTTAACCCGTTGTCCTTCTTCAACCAGCATGGTCGGCCTCATGCCGACAAATTCGTGACCCAACACAGCAACAGTTGTCACCGGATTAGCTTGGCTAATTTTTTGCTCCGGGGCACCAGCAAGGGGCAATGTCAGCCCTTTCTTAATTGAGAAATGCATATCCCACCTAGTCAGAAGCAGTGCTTAAGCACTGTTGGCTTTCGAAATTTTCAACGCAGGAGTATAGCGGCTTTGCGGTACTTATGGGAAGCTTACCACGTTATTTGAATGGTTATTTAACAGCGGGCGTTTTAATTGTTTTGAGCCAGATAAAGCCAATTAAAAAAGCACTGCTCGCGGTTAAAGCTGCCAGTATGAATGTTATTTGAGGCCCAGGGGTGAGCCATAAATAACCACTCAAGAGACTCCCTGCCGCGCCTCCAGCACCAAAACTCATGCTGCTATACAACGCCTGGCCTCGTCCTTGGTTGCATCCGATAAAGTGGTGATGCACCCAGGCAATTGAAGCGGCATGATAGGCTCCGTAGCTTGCGGCATGTAATGATTGTGCGACAATTAAAATCAATATCTGATCAGCATAAAAGGCGATCAGCAACCATCTAAGCGCAGCCAATAATAAGCTCGCCAGCAATACCTTACGGATACCAAAACGTGGTAACCAGCGATGCATCACCAGGAATACCATTAACTCCGCGATGACGCCTAATGCCCATAACTGTCCAATAAGGGTTCGACTGTAGCCATGCTGCTCCAGATAAATGCTATAAAAAGTATAGTAGGGGCCATGGCTGACCAGCATTAAAAAACAGATGGCTAAAAAAGCGCGTACGGAAGGTTGTTTGAGCAAGGTTTTGATCGGAATATGATTCAAACTAAGGTGCCGACTGGCCGATTCGGGTACGCTCAAACTGATTAGCCAAATCCCGGAGATAGAGATCAGTAACGCATAAGGCACTATGCCCGCATCATACCGATCCAATAGCCAGCCTAGTATTACTACCACACAGATAAAACCAATTGAGCCCCATACACGGATTTTGCTGTAATGGTGACTATGCTCCCCCAGATGTTGCAGGGTAGTGACTTCAAATTGGGGTAGCGAAGCATTCCAGAAAAAACTGAACAGCACCATCACGCCTGCAATCCAGTAATAACTTTGTGAGATAAAAATGGCAGAGAAAGCCAAAATGCTGAGAAAACTTGCCAGTCGAACGATGCGCATTCGCTGACCACGATGATCGGCAATCCAACCCCAGACATTAGGTGCGATGATTCTGGTTGCCAACAAAATGGCGGTTAACTCACCAATTTGCCTGGCGCTGAAACCTTCCCATTGCAGGTAGAGGCCCCAATAGGGCACCAGAATTCCCAAGGTTGCAAAATAAAAAAGATAAAACCCTGACAGTCGCCAGTAGGGAAGACCGGAAAAAGGCACCAAGGATCAGATCAGGCTTGCGCCGGAATGATAGGAGTGTCGGTAGTTACATCCATATTCTGCGCGCGATGACGCAACACATGATCCATTAATACCAATGCCAGCATGGCTTCTGCAATAGGTGTGGCACGAATACCGACGCAGGGATCATGTCGACCGTGGGTTACGACTTCTATGGGTTCACCACGTGTATTGATACTTCTACCAGGGAGACGCAGGCTGGATGTGGGTTTAAGGGCCATACTCACCAGTAGGTCTTGTCCGCTGGAAATACCTCCTAAAGTGCCACCTGCGTGATTACTTAAAAAACCTTGCGGGGTCATTTCATCACGATGTTCTGTGCCTTTCTGAGTGACAGAGTCAAATCCGGCACCGATTTCCACACCTTTTACCGCATTAATGCTCATCATCGCATGGGCAATATCAGCATCCAGCCGGTCAAAAATCGGTTCTCCCAAACCTGGCGGAACATGACGGGCAATTACGTTAATACGTGCACCAATTGAATTACCTTCCTTGCGTAAGGCGTCCATATAGTCTTCCAACTGACTTTCAATGTTTGGATCCGGATTGAAAAACAGACTATTTTCGATATGGGTCCAATCCATTATTTCCGCTTTGATCGGGCCAAGTTGGCTCAGATAACCCAGTATTTCGATGCCATAACGTTGCTTGAGGAATTTTTTAGCAATCCCGCCTGCTGCGACACGCATGGCGGTTTCACGTGCAGATGAGCGACCACCACCACGATAGTCACGAAATCCGTATTTATGTTGATAGGCGTAATCGGCATGTGCTGGGCGAAACTGCTCTGCAATATTGCCGTAATCTTTTGAGCGTTGATCAACGTTTTCAATCAATAAACCAATCGGTGTGCCGGTGGTTTTACCTTCAAAAATGCCTGAGAGGATTTTGACCTGATCGGGTTCGCGACGCTGGGTTTCATGGCGGCTTTTGCCGGGACGTCGACGATCCAGATCGCCTTGCAGATCCGCTTCAGACAATTCCAGTCCTGGAGGACAGCCATCCACAATGCAGCCCAGCGCTGTGCCGTGACTTTCGCCAAAGGTGGTGACGGTAAAGAGTTTTCCAAAACTGTTGCCTGACATAATAAAATCCGAGTTAAACGATAAACAGAGTAGCAAATCCAAGGAAAGCCATAAATCCAACCACATCGGTGACAGTGGTTAATAACACGCTGCCGGATAAAGCCGGATCAATACCGATACGTTTTAATCCCAAAGGGATCGTGACGCCTGCGATGGCTGCAGCTGTCATATTAACAATAATGGCCGCACCGATCATAACGCCCAGTAAAAAATTACCAAACCAAAGGTAGGTCATAAAGGCGATAACAAAAGCCCAAATGACACCATTAGCCATCCCCACCAGAAATTCTTTACGTAATAACCAGCGTTGGTTTTTATCATTCAGTTGACCCAAAGCCATTGAGCGAATGACCAGTGTCAAAGTCTGACTGCCAGCAATACCGCCCATACTGGCAACTATTGGCATCAATACAGCTAATGCCACCAGTTTTTCGATCGTGGTATCAAACAGCCCAATAACTCCTGCCGCTAAAAAAGCGGTGATCAGATTAATTCCTAGCCAAACCGAGCGGCGATGGATACTTTTTTTGACAGGAGCAAAGGTATCTTCATCTTCACTTAAACCGGCCATGCTCAAAAAAGAGTGCTCGGCTTCATCACGGATAACGTCTACCACGTCATCGATAGTAATCCGACCTAGCAGGTGATTATCTTTATCGACGACTGGGGCGGAAAGCAGATCGTGTTTTTCAAATCGATGCGCAACATCGTGATCCGACATATTCGCCGGAATAGCTTCGACCTGATGCGACATCGCTTCACGAACGGTAAGAGATCGACTGCGGCTAACAACTTGGGACAATCGCAACGTGCCGAGATATTTATCCTGATGATCAACAACGTACAAGCTGTCAGTATTTTCCGGTAATTCACCGTACATTCGCAGATAACGTAAAACCACTTCAAGGGTTATGTCCGAACGCACCGTGACCACATCGGTGTTCATCAAACCACCGGCAGTATCTTCCTCAAAGGCCAGAATAGCTTCTACACGACGACGACGCTGCGAGTCCATGGCTCGCAACACTTCCTGCATCACGTGACCGGGTAGATCCTGCAGAATGTCAGCGACGTCATCGGTATCGAGATCTTCTGTCGCGCTTAATAAGTCAGCGGTATCCATGCCGGTCATCAGACCGGTACGAACATCTTCACGAATATAGGAAAGCACTTCACCGCGTAACTCGGGATTGATGATTGGCCAGCAAACCTGACGCTCTGCTGGTGGCAAAGATTCCAGTAAATGAGCTGTTTCAGCGGGATGTAAGCTGGCTAATAAGCGGCGCATTCTGACGAAGCGTCCACTTTTAAGCGCTTCGGAAAACGCATTCAGCGAGTGATTGAGACTGCGATGTCGGTCCAGCTCAGACATATCCGGCTCCAGAGGGCGTCGGTACTTGAAGGGGGGGTGATTTTCAGGCTGTATTTTAGCCTGCTTGTCTGGTAGTGGATAGCTTTAAATTATTAGGATCCGTTTATCTGTCCGGATTAAAAACCCGAAAGATAAACAAATCTTAATGATGATTGGTGCGTTGATCTGCTCAAGCAACATATCGGCTTCCAACGCATCAGAAACTTCCATGATGCTGAGTGTATTTGCCGGTAGTAAACTTAGATCGGTTTCGTTGATGATCTGTTTGATTTCCAGCAAGGCATTTGGATGCATACTGAAATGTTCCAGTCCCATCGCCAGCAATAAACGCGTATAGCGAGGATCACCCGCCATTTCACCGCACATGGATACCGGCACATTAAATTTTCTGCCCGCTTCAAGCGTCATATGAATTAAGCGTAAAACGGCTGGATGCAACGGGTCATAAAGGTAGTTGACCGTGTCATCAATACGGTCAATTGCCAGAGTGTATTGAATCAAATCGTTGGTACCGATAGACAGAAAATCAACGTGACGAGCGAACATCTCAGCACAAACGGCGCTGGCAGGGATTTCAATCATCGCGCCGATTTCTACCTGCCGATCATATTCCATGCCTTCTTTGTCCAGTTCGAGTTTACATTGCTCCAGTAAATTTCGCGCCTGCAATAATTCATGCATGGTGGAGATCATTGGGAACATGATTTTAATTTTGCCGTAGGCCGATGCACGTAAAATCGCCCTTAACTGTGTACGGAACATAGCGGGTTGTGTCAGGCATAATCGAATAGCCCTCAAGCCCAAAGCCGGATTGGTAACTACTGTTTGGGTGAGGTGGCGGCCGCCATCAACGGTTTTGTCTGCACCTAAGTCAAAGGTGCGAATGGTCACCGGTTGGTTATTCATGCCCTCAACAACATCGCGATAAGCCGCGAGCTGCTCTTCCTCTTCTGGTGGAGCCAGCCGGTTCATGTAGAGAAATTCAGTTCGATACAATCCAATACCTTGCGCGCCGGCATTACTGATGGTGGTAATGTCTTCAGGTAATTCGGCGTTTGCCAACAAGGTGATGGTTTTGCCATCACGGGTACGGGTAGGTTGGGATTTATAGCGGCTTAATGATGAAATGTGTTCATCGAAGGCAATACGCCGCTGTTGATATTCTTTGAGGGTACTTTCGTCAGCGCCGGCAATCATAATGCCGGCTTCACCATCGATGATTAGAGGCTCGTTATCCTGTACATAACGACGGACCGATTCCACACCGACTATCGCTGGAATGCCCAGGCTTCTCGCCAAAATGGTCGTATGTGATGTAGCACCACCATGTTCGGTGACAAAGGCAGCAATTCCTTGATGCTGCATCAACACAGTATCGGCTGGGGTCAGATCCTCAGCTATGATGATGTGGCCTTTTAGCCGTCCATCAGCAATTTCATGATCAGCCACTTCCTGATCGGCCAGAATTCGATGGATACGATTGACCACATGATCGACGTCATCACGACGGGTCCGCAGATAAGGATCGTCCATTTCATTGAAAACGTTGATCAGTGCATCACGTTGCAATTGTAATGCCCACTCAGCATTACAACGACGCTGGCGGATCATATCGACCGGTACTTTGGTCAATGATGAGTCATTGAGCATCAGAATATGTGTATCAATAAAGGATGTCACATCCGCCGGTGCATTTGCCGGGATATGATTGCGGATGGATTTAAGTTGTTGCTTGGCCTGTTCAATCGCATCCAGCAGGCGTTCAACTTCCTGCTCAATTGAAAATGCTGGAATCAGATATTCGCGAACATCTGGCTGATTGTGAAACAGTATATGGGCACGTCCGATAGCAATGCCTCGAGAAACACCAATTCCCTGGAGCTCGAGCGTCATTGACCTTCCCCAAAGAAATTAGCAATCAATTCGCCGATTGCTTGTAAGGCTGATTCTGCATCATCGCCTTCCGCAGTGACCTCTATCTCTGTTCCTTTAGCGGCTGCTAGCATCATCACACCCATAATGCTTTTGCCGTTTACCTGACGACTATCTCGCGAGACGTGAATATCTGCATTGAACTGAGAGGCCGTGGTAACAAATTTAGCTGCGGCACGGGCATGCAAACCCAAGCGGTTAATGATGGTAAATGTCTGTTCGTGTTTCATGGACGGTATCCTGAGTGGTGACAACGCACAATGCCTTCTTGACCACCGCTTACCGCTTTGTTTTCAAGCTCATCAAGAGTTAAAGTTGGATAGTTTAAAACACGGATTAACATGGGAAGATTGAGCCCTGAAACTATTCTTATGTCTTCGCGATCTGAGACCGCACAGGCGATATTACTCGGGGTTGAGCCAAACATATCGGTCAAAATTAAAATGCCATTGCCTTGATCCAGTCCAATTAATTCACCATCAAGCTGCTTGCGAATCGCATCAGGATTATCTTTTACCTCGATAGAGATAACTTTGGTAGGCAATGGACAGCAAGACAACATTTGTCTTGCCGTGTTAATCAGCTCGGTGCCGATATGGTTATGCGAAACGATTAAAATACCTACTGTCATTATGCTTCTCTTGGTCACCAGTAAAAGTCGGACTGGAAGGGCAGTTTACCGCCAATGAATGTAATGGATATCAGCGTTATAGGCAAATTCTATGCTGAAAAACGCAATTTCCCTAACTGCCAAAGTTGCAGGTTTTCAATACTGTTTGCCTGGCTTTCATACATAGTTAACCAACTATCAATGCGGTTTTTTAATGAAGCAGGGTTATTCACGACTAAGGACAGCATAACCAAGGGTTTACCTAGAATTTCTTTAGATAAATATGGGGTGCTAAGGCTAGCTGGTAATTGATTTTGTTGTGTGAGTTCTATACATAAATCAACGGATGAACTGGCTTGCCAACTATTTTGTTCACAGATCCTGCGGATATCCAGCAGACCCAACTCTCGGGTGTGCAACAAGCCTGTAAGACTTTCAGGGCAATGTGCGACAAGTTGGTCAGTTTCAATGGAAAAATCCACCACATCATCAGCAATCAGTATTGCCCCGTGATGAATTAATTCAAGTGCGAGACTGCTTTTACCAATTCCCGCTTCACCACAGATGAGTAAGCCTTTACCTCGATAATTGAGCATAACGCCATGATGACGCTCAATGGCTGTTGGCAAAGACATGGATAGATTATTCTTCGTCGATCGAGAGCAATAATTCAAAAATGGCGTCGGCGCTTGAAGCCTGACGAATACGGCTGCAGATATCTTCATCACGAAACAACGTCACCAGCCGAGAGAGGTGTTGCAGATGATGTTCGGTATCATCTTCGGGCACTAATAAACCAAATGCGATATCAATTGGTTTGCTATCAGCCGACTCAAAATCGATGGGGGTTTCCAGAGTTAACATGGCGGCGACGGTATGAGTGAGGTCCGGGACTCGGGCGTGGGGAATTGCCACGCCCTTGCCTAAACCGGTACTGCCCAAACGCTCGCGTTCGAGCAGTACTTGAAAGATTTTTTCAGCTGTCGCTGCACTGGTATTGGCTGCCAGCATACGACTGAGATTTTCGATCACCCGTTTTTTACTGGTGGCTTCATCGTGAAAACTGATGTTGTCGGCATTTACGAGCAGTGCAGCGATAAGCATGAAAAATCCCGCCCCTTAACTAGCGTTATGTTTTTGAATAGCACCATCGGCTTGATGGTGGTTGGTGATTTTATCTTTGTGTTTAATGATTTGTCGATCCAGTTTGGCAACCAGATTTTCAATAGCGGTATACATATTTTCCTGCTCATCAGAAGCAAATAAGTCTGCTCCACTGGCATGCACGGTTGCTTCAGCTTTCTGCCGTAGTTTTTCAACAGATAGCACCACATGCACGTTAGTCATATGATCAAAATGACGAGTAAGTTTCTCGAATTTTTTATTGACATGATCCCGAAGGCTGTCAGTGATATCGATATGTTGTCCGCTTAGATTTAATTGCATAATGCATTGCTCCTGTTGGTGGACTAAAACTGGCGTTACACCAGTCGCTTACGCTCATTTGAGGGCGCTATCGCTAACGTTTCGCGGTACTTTGCAATGGTACGGCGAGCGACATTAATGCCCTGTTCTCCGAGAATATCAGCAATTTTGCTGTCACTCAGGGGTTTTCTTGGGTTTTCTGCCGCGACCAGTTTTTTTATGATCGCGCGAATGGCTGTAGCTGAACATTCCCCGCCGCTTTCAGTGCCGACATGGCTGGAGAAAAAGAATTTCAATTCAAAAATGCCGCGCGGAGTATGCAGATATTTACGTGTGGTGACACGGGAAATAGTGGATTCATGCATTTCCACTGTCTCAGCGATATCGGCTAACACCAACGGTTTCATCGCTTCTTCGCCATGGTCAAGAAAGTCTCTTTGCCGTTCAACAATGGCTTGGGTGACCTTCAATAGGGTCTCATTACGACTTTGTAAGCTTTTCAGAAACCAGCGTGCTTCCTGCAGGTTGTTTTTCAGATAGGTATTTTCTTCACTGCTATCTGCCCGGTTAATTAGTGAGGCGTAATGCTCGGCAATTTGCAGTTTTGGTGCATTGTCCGGGTTAAGTGATAACTGCCATTTTCCATTCACTTTTATCGCATAAACATCCGGCACGATATATTCGGTTTTTTCAGTTTGAATACTACTGCCAGGACGCGGATTGAGCAATTGAATTGAACGGACCAGATCGGTTAACTCATCATCACTGACTTTCAGCATGCGTTTTATCTGAGCGTAATCACGTTTGGCGAGTGTATCCAGGTGTTTGTCGATAAGCTCGGTCAGTAATTCAATATGTTTCAGAGCGACAGAGGATTCATATAGTCGCAGTTGAATTAACAGACATTCGCGTAGGTCACGGGCGCCGACGCCAACCGGATCAAAGTGATGAATCCGATGTAATACAGTTTCAATTTCATCCAATTCTACCTCAGCAAATTCTTCACCAAGACTTTGCTGAATTTCTTCCAGAGTGGTTTTTAAATAGCCATCATCTTCAATTGAATCAATGATGGTGGTGGCAATAGCTTGTTCAGTTTCAGTAAATGGGGTGAGACGCATTTGCCAGAGCAAATGTTGTTGCAGGCTATCGCTGCTCTCATCTTGATTATCACGCTCATAATCACTATCGCCGGATGGACCGGAACTGCTCATGCTTTGAGTGTTATCGTAGGTATCTTCCCATTTGCTATCTACGGGCAGATCTTCAGGGATATCGGTATTTTCCAGCTCACTTATTTCGCGGCTACCATTATCTTCATCGCGACGAGCAACGCCTGGTTCACCGTAATCGTATTCTTCCTCAACTTCGAGCAGGGGGTTGGTTTCCAGCGCTTCCTGAATTTCAGTCTGCAGCTCTAACGAAGATAATTGCAACAAACGGATCGCTTGTTGCAACTGAGGTGTCATCGACAGGCTCTGACCAATGCGTAGCTGTAATGAGGGCTTCACTTAATTTTTTGTTTTAATGTTGTGACCATGAGTTTATGTTACCGCAATCGTCGCGCCGTTGCCTATACGTGTTTCTAAAATAAAAATCACACTAAGGTTACAGCGGTGGATTTAAAACTTATCCAGACAGAATGACCGATTGACAGTTCTAAAGCGGACAGTGCCTGGCGGCTGATGATGACTTCAAATTTATCACCACAATCAATGGTCAAGCGGATGGCTTTGTCGGCTTCGCTGATGCTGATAAGCCTGCCGGGTAGTTGATTGCGAGCACTGCTATCTGAGTGGGCATGAGTACTAACCGTGATCGCCAGAGGATCAATGGCAATATGTCTGGCGGACGAAGAGCCTTCTGCTGCGAAGATCTTAAGCGAGTTGGTGTGAAATATTTCACCATCATAATGACCATGAAATAAATTCAGTAGTGGGGCGGAAACCAGCTTTCCTCTTACCAGCTGCAAGGCATTTGGTGTTATAGCCAAAGCCTGCAATCGATCATGTGTTGAAAACAATACCGTACGATTTCCACCTGAGTTTAAGCAATTAATTACATCTTCAAGCTGCCGTTGATGAAAGCTATCGAGGTTAGCAAACGGTTCATCAAGTAACAGAATATCTGGTTCAAAGGCCAAAACCCTGGCGATGGCTACACGGCGTTGTTCACCACCTGACAACGTGCTGGCGGATTGATCGGCCAGCCGGGTCAAATTGACGGTTTCCAAAACCTGTTGCAGTCGAGATGCATGCAATGACTTATCGACTTTCTGCAGTTTCAGCGCCAATTGAATATTGTCTGTTACTGTGCCAGGAAGCATATACGGATGTTGATCTACCAGACCGATTCGCTGACGATGCTGCGTCTTTGACGTCGCGATATTATCACCAAAGACCAGCATATCCCCTGCATCCGGTCGTTGTAATAATGCCAGTAGATGAAACAAAGTGGACTTGCCAGCGCCGTTCTCGCCTAATACGGCCAGACATTCATTTAATGGGATATTGAGTTGTTCAATATCCAAGGCTAGCTGATTACCGTAATGCACTTTGACGTTGTTGAGTTGATAAGCGTAGCTCATGTTAATCGCCGATTGAGCCAGGACAACGCAAAATTCAATATAAAGGCGATTAGCAACAACACAATACCCAGTGCCAACGCCAATTCGAACTCGCCCTTACTGGTTTCCAAGGCAATGGCGGTGGTCATGGTACGGGTGTAGCCTTCAATATTGCCGCCCAACATCATTGCGGCACCAACTTCACCTATTGCCCGACCAAATCCAGTCAAAATAGCGACTAATACAGCTAATCTCACGGCTTTTAATACTTGAAAGCATTGTTGCCATTTATTGGCGCCCAGGCTTTTTAAGGTCAGAATCAATCGGGGATCAGCCGCATTAACAGTGACTAAGGTCAGATTCATCATGATCGGAAAGATCAAAATACTTTGGGCAATGATCATGGCAGATTGGGTGTAAAGCAACCCTAATTCACCCAATGGCCCCATTCGGCTGAACAGCCCATAGAGTAACAATCCAATAACCACGGTGGGCATGGCCATCAAGGTATTGAGGATATGTTGTAGAGCCGCTTTGCCTGAAAATTCGGTTAATGCAGTAAACACTCCTGCAGGGATCGCCAGTAATGCGGCGATGAATGCGGCTGCAACCGAAATACTGACGGAAGTCTGAATGATCTCCCAGACAGTGGCATCAAATGCCATCAACAGTTTGATTGCTGCGACGAAAGATGCACCGAAAAAATCCACGACTAATTTAGACCAAGTGTCAGCGAACTAATCCCAGCCGCTCGCAAACGGTTAATACCGGCTCGGATTTATTCATGCTGTAAAAATGCAGACCGGGTACCTCGATTTCTATTAACTGTTCGGTGAAATCAGTCAGAAAATCAGTGGTAAACGCCTGCATGGACGGAATGTCGTCGTAATAGGCTTCCAGCTTTTTACGCAGCCAGCGTGGAATTTCTGCCCCACAGCCGGAAGAAAAACGGGCCAGTTGTGAATAATTATTGATCGGCATAATGCCGGGAATAATCGGAATTTCAATACCGGCCTGCATACAGCGATCTGCAAAATACAGGTAGGCATCAATATTATAAAAATACTGTGTGATCGCACTGTCAGCACCGGCATCAACTTTGCGTTTGAAGTTGTCAAAATCGCTGTTGGCGTCCTGTGCCTGCGGATGCACTTCCGGGTAAGCGGCAACTTCAATGGTGAAATGATCGCCAGTTTCCTTACGGATAAATTCCACCAGTTCATTGGCATAACGAAAGTCACCTGGATCGCGCATTCCTGAAGGTAAATCTCCTCTTAATGCCACCACACGGGAAATATCGTTATCAATATAGGTTTGTAAAATAGTGCGAATGCGTTCTTTTGAAGAACCCACACACGAGAGATGTGGTGCTGCGCCAATTCCGGTTTCAGCAGCACGTTGCTGTATGGCGACTACTGCCTCCAGAGTATTGTCTTGGGTTGAGCCTCCTGCACCAAACGTCACAGAATAAAATTCAGGCTTTAATACGGACAATTGCTCTTGTACCAATAAAAGGTTCTGGGCGCCTTTTTCCGTCTTAGGCGGGAAAAATTCGCAGCTGATAACAGGTTGTTTGGACATGATGCTTGACTTCAACAGAAAAAGGAAAAAGGGCTAACTTGAAAAGTTAGCCCCCATTTAAACTTAGTAACGGTAATGTTCCGGTTTGTATGGACCATTCTGTTCAAGACCCAGATATTTGGCTTGTTCTGCGTTTAATTCGGTCAGATTCGCACCGATACGACCTAAATGCAATCTAGCCACTTTTTCATCCAGACGTTTCGGCAACACATAAACCTTGTTTTCGTAGTTGGCACTGTTATGCCATAACTCGATTTGCGCCATTACCTGATTGGTGAATGAGGCTGACATCACAAAACTCGGATGACCAGTTGCACAACCCAGATTTACCAGACGACCTTCCGCCAGCAGAATAATGCGTTTGCCGTCAGGGAAAATTACATGATCCACCTGAGGCTTGATATTTTCCCACTGATATTTACGAATTGAAGCAACATCAATTTCGTTATCAAAGTGACCGATGTTACAAACGATAGCTTCATTTCTCATCGCGGCCATATGGTCGTGATTGATGACATTGATATTACCGGTTGCCGTGACAAAGATATCGGCTTTATCAGCCACTTCATCCATGGTGACAATCCGGTAACCTTCCATTGCTGCTTGTAATGCACAAATCGGATCAATTTCGGTGACCATAACGGTGGCCCCCATACCGCGGAAGGCTTGAGCACAGCCTTTGCCGACATCGCCGTAACCTAAAACAACACAGATTTTGCCGGCAACCATAACATCGGTTGCACGTTTGATTCCGTCAAGCAACGATTCACGGCAGCCGTACAGGTTATCGAATTTAGATTTAGTAACTGAATCGTTAACGTTAATAGCCGGTACTTTCAAGGCACCTGCTTTCATCATTTCGTATAAACGATGCACACCAGTAGTAGTTTCTTCAGACAGACCTTTAACATCAGCCAGCAATTCAGGGTAATCCTGATGCATCATCGTGGTTAAATCACCACCATCATCCAAAATCATATTCGGGCGCCAGCCGTCAGTGCCCATAATAGTCTGACGAATACACCAGATGGCTTCTTCTTCGGTTTCACCTTTCCAGGCAAATACCGGAATACCTTGATCGGCAATCGCCGCAGCGGCGTGATCCTGAGTTGAAAAGATATTGCATGAAGACCAGCGCACTTCTGCACCCAGTTCAACCAATGTTTCGATCAACACGGCTGTTTGAATGGTCATATGCAGACAACCAGCGATACGCGCACCTTTCAGCGGATATTGACCAGCATATTCTTCGCGTAACGCCATCAACCCAGGCATTTCACTTTCGGCGATTTTAATTTCCTGATGACCCCATTTCGCCAGACTGATGTCGGCAACTTTGTAATCTGGTTTTAGATTTTCTACTGCTGATTGCATGATAAATTCCTGTAATTAGTTGATTTTTGCTGCTTCACGTAAGACGGGAGCAAGATCGGTTCGTTCCCAGCTGAAGTCAGCTTCTTCACGTCCAAAATGGCCATATGCGGCAGTTTGCTGATAAATAGGACGGACTAAATCCAACATTTTGATAAGACCAATCGGGCGAAGATCAAAATGCTCGCGAACTAATGCGACAAGTTTATCTTCAGCAATTTTGCCGGTGCCAAATGTATCGACACTGATTGAGGTGGGCTCAGCAACACCAATGGCGTAAGAAACCTGGATTTCACAACGGTCAGCAAGCCCGGCAGCAACGATGTTTTTTGCTACATAACGGCCCGCATAAGCCGCACTGCGATCCACTTTCGATGGATCTTTACCGGAGAATGCCCCGCCACCATGACGGGCCATACCACCGTATGTATCAACGATAATTTTACGGCCGGTCAGACCACAATCACCCACTGGTCCGCCAATAATAAATTGTCCGGTTGGATTGATATGGTAACGGGTATTTTTAGTGAGCCATTCGGCTGGAAGTGTCTGTTTGATAATCAGCTCCATTACCGCTTCTTTGAGATCGGCCTGGCTGATTTCAGGGTTATGCTGAGTGGATAACACTACGGCATCAACACCAACGGGTACGCCATTTTCATAGATGAAAGTCACCTGACTTTTAGCATCTGGACGTAACCAAGGCAACTCACCACTTTTACGCACTTCTGCCTGACGTTTCACCAAGCGGTGAGCGTAGGTTATTGGTGCTGGCATCAACACTTCGGTTTCATTACTGGCATAACCAAACATCAGGCCCTGATCACCAGCTCCCTGATCTTCTTCAGTTTCACGATCCACACCCATGGCAATATCGCTGGATTGCTTACCGATAACCGACATCACGCCACAGGTTTGTCCATCAAAACCGACTTCAGAGCTGTTATAACCAATATCCGTGATAGTTTTACGAACAATATCTTCCAAATCGACCCAGGCATTAGTTGAAATTTCACCGGCGACAATGGCAACCCCCGTTTTTATAAGGGTTTCGCAGGCAACACGGGCGTGGGGATCTTTGGTCAGAATGGCATCTAACACAGCGTCGGAAATTTGGTCTGCTACTTTATCTGGATGACCTTCTGAAACGGATTCAGAGGTAAAAAGATAAGCATTACTCATAGACAACTTCCTCATTAAAATTCAAATAAGGTAATGATAGTTTTGCTATGGGAAAAGTTCGGATGAAACGCCCATTACTACCAGTGACCTGTTAATAATGAACGCCGTTTGGAAATGTGAAATTGAATAAGCCTAGCAGAGCATTCTCTGTCGCAGCGTTCCTCATTCAATGTGGCATATGGTAATTGATAATTGAAAAATTACCAAGTTAAGTCCGTCACATTAAATAACTAGTTGATGGCCATGATTTTTCAGCCAACTTCGATGCTCGCGGTAATTCGGGTCAAATCGTTCAACCAAATCCCAAAACGCTTTTGAATGATTATGTTGCTGCAGATGACATAATTCATGAATGATCACGTAATCATTAATCGCTTGAGTGGCCTGAACTAACTGCCAATTCAGTTGAATTTCGCCACGGAGATTACAACTGCCCCAACGAGCTTTATAACTTTTGATTTTAACCTGTTTGGGCGATAAACCGGTTTGTTCGGCCAGCAGTTTTACCCGGGCGATTAAAAGCGATTCAGCCTGGCGTTTATACCATCGGGTCAATGTCTGACGCACTTGCAGTGAACTCACATTCATCGGCGCCAGCATGATCAATTTTTTTTGTTCGAGTTTGATATGAGTTCGCTGGCGGTTAGTCTCGCAAACAATATCTAAAGGATAATATTCGCCCATAAACGGCTGCAATTCACCTTGCACAAATTGCCGCTCAGGCGGCCGTTTTTGATAGTGCAGTAATTTGTCAGCGATCCATTGCTGTTTGCGCATCACAAATTGTTTTGCCAGCCACAACGGCATCAATTTAGGCAAATGCAAACTGACCTTACCATCTTGGATTTTGATGGCAATCGACTTTCTGCGCGCACTGCGAACAACCTGCAGCGCAATATCGTTGATGTGAATAATGCTCATTGAAGGACTTAAAAACGTATTAGCTGGGCATTTTAGCGACTGATTTGCGAAAATGTCGGATTAAACAGGCTTTATTATGACTTTGACCACAAATATTAAATTCGCCCATCGCCTATCTCTGGCGCCCATGCTGGATTGGACCGATCGGGATTTCCGTTATTTATGCCGACTTATTTCCAAACATACCTTGTTGTATACCGAAATGATCACCACAGGCGCATTGTTGCATGGCGATCATCAACGTTTTCTGGCACATGATGTAATCGAATATCCGATGGCATTACAGTTGGGTGGCAGTGATCCGGCAGAATTAGCAAAATGTGCCAAATTAGGCGCCGAGGCTGGTTATCAGGAAATTAACCTGAATGTCGGTTGCCCCAGTGATCGTGTTCAAAATGGCCGCTTTGGAGCTTGTCTGATGGCCGAGCCCCGGCTGGTTGCAGAATGCGTCACAGCGATGAAACAGGCCGTTGATATCCCAATTACGGTGAAAACCCGTTTAGGTATTGATGAACATGATAACTATGAATTTCTAAGAGAATTTGTCGATGCTGTTTATAAGGCCGAGGTTGATGCAGTGATTCTGCACGCCCGCAAAGCCTGGTTAAAAGGGTTAAGTCCAAAGGAAAACCGTGATATCCCGCCACTTGAATATGAAAAGGTATATCAGATTAGAAGGGAATTTCCAGATTTGCATCTGGATATTAATGGCGGCATTCATACGCTGGATGAAGCCGAAAAACATCTACAACAGGTCGATGGCGTGATGATGGGGCGAGCACTTTATCATCAGCCTTACATTCTGGCAGAAGCGGACAAACGAATTTTTAATGATGATCGTGTGATACCGAGCCAGCACGAAATAGTGGAATTAATGTTGCCGTATATCGAGATGCGAATGAAAGAGGGCAGACCCTTGAAATCCATTACACGGCATATGCTGGGCTTGTTTCAGGGCTTGCCCGGTGCTCGTCGCTGGCGGCGGCACTTAAGTGAAAATGCCCATTTGCCTGGAGTTGGGATTGAAGTCGTTCGTGATGCGCTCAAATTAATTGGCTAAATTTAATAAAAATCAATTCCTCAAGCCAGTACCTTTATGTAGCAGATACAACGCATAGGCGGTCAGAGCGGTGATAAACAGCAGAATGATGGCAAAGGCAGCAGCCACCGGAATATCCGACACACCTAACAAGCCATAACGAAACGCGTTGACCATATATAAAACCGGATTCAATAACGAAACGTTTTGCCAGAATTCCGGCAACAGCGAGATCGAATAAAACACCCCACCCAGATAAGTAAGCGGCGTCAGCACAAAGGTCGGGATAATCGAAATTTCATCAAAGCTGCGGGCATACAGCGCATTAATAAAGCCACCAAGCGCAAACATGATGGCACTGAGGATTACCATGCTGATGGTGATGCCAATATGTTGAATTGAGATTTTGGTAAAAATCAACGATACCAGTGTCACAATCAAACCCACACATAAGCCACGGGCGACACCACCAACGACATAACCGGCGAGAATAATATAGTTGGGCACCGGAGAGACCATCAATTCTTCAATATGATTTTGAAACTTGGCACTGAAAAATGACGAGGCAACGTTGGAGTAGGCGTTATTAATAATCGCCATCATAATGATGCCGGGCGCGATATATTCCATATAACTAAAGCCGTCCATCTCACCAATACGGCTGCCAATCAGATTGCCGAAAATAATGAAATAGAGCGTCATAGTGATAGCTGGCGGTAATAGGGTTTGCGCCCAGATTCTCAGGAAACGACGGACCTCCCGCGTAACAATCGTTGAAAAGGCTATCCAACGTAGTTGGCGACGATGATTCATTCAACTGTCTCCGGACGTTCAACCAGTGTTAAGAATAATTCTTCCAGACGATTCACCTTGTTTTTCATACTACCCACTTTGATGCCGCGTTTAGTTAACTCACTGAACAAGTCATTCAAACCTTCCTGGCGCTGCAACTCGACTTCGATGGTATGGGCATCAACCTGATGAAAGGCAATCCCGTTTAACAGGCTACTATCGTTCAATGGCTCCAGTAAATCCAACACAAATGTTTCTTTATCCAGACGGTTTAATAACGATTTCATATCGGTATTTTCCACAATTCGACCTTTGTCGATGATGGCGATATTGCGACACAGGTTTTCTGCTTCTTCTAGATAATGTGTCGTCAGAATAATGGTGGTGCCGCTTTGATTGATTTCGCGTAAAAACACCCACATAGAACGGCGTAACTCGATATCAACGCCAGCGGTAGGTTCATCTAAAATTAGCAGTCGCGGATTGTGCACCAGCGCTCGGGCAATCATCAGTCGTCGTTTCATACCGCCCGACAATGAGCGAGATGCGGTATGACGTTTCTCCCACAAGCCGAGTTGTTTCAACAATGCATCGGCGCGAGGTTCGGCCTGTTTGGCCGGAACGCCATAATATCCGGCTTGCGTGACCAGAATGTGTTTGACCTGTTCAAAGCCATTAAAATTGAATTCCTGCGGCACCAGACCGATATAACTTTTTGCCAGTTCGGTTTGGCTATCCAGATCGGCATCGAAGATTTTCACCGAGCCGCTGGATTTTGTCACCAGCGAGGTCAATATGCTGATGGTCGTCGATTTACCTGCACCGTTTGGCCCTAACAAAGCAAAGAAGTCGCCTTCTTCAACTGTCAGATTAATATCTTTCAGTGCTTCAAAACCATTACGATAGGTTTTATTCAGATGTTCGATGGTCAGCGCTTTCACCGATACCGCCTCAAGCAGATTTAAACGTACTAGATTATCATGCCACCCATGTCTGATGATATTTACCCCAACTTAAACCCTGTTTCGCCACCGGCCTCTGAAGCTGAGTTGATGCTGCGTTGTCAGCAAATAGCGGGCAAAACGGTAGGACAATTGGCTCAACAATGCCAGCTCACTGTTCCTGCAGATTTGCGCCGACACAAAGGCTGGCTGGGAAATTTGTTAGAACGCGTATTGGGTGCCGATGCGGGTAATCAGGCTGAACCAGATTTTATTGCGTTAGGGATTGAGCTCAAAACCATTCCTTTGAACAGTCGAGGCGAGCCTAAAGAATCAACCTATGTTTGTACCGTTTCACCTCGAGGCGCAGCAGAAACCCATTGGCAGAACTGTTGGTTGCGTCGTAAACTGAGCAAGGTTTTATGGTTGCCCATTGAGGCTGACAACTCTATTCCACTTGAGGAGCGCTATGTTGGACAGGCAATATTGTGGCAACCTTCAGAGCAACAGGAAACGGTTCTGCGGCAGGATTGGGAAGAATTGATGGAAATTATGATTGCAGAAGGCGCGGTTACCGCCAAATTAGGACGCTATCTGCAAATTCGTCCCAAGGCCGCACATAGCCGCATCACCAATCGTCAAATTGGTCATGATGGGGAGGTAGAATTGCATCATCCATGCGGTTTTTACCTTCGTACCAGCTTTACACAACAAATTCTGTCAGGGAAAGCTTGCTGTTAATGTTCAGCAACAGGCAGAATGCACATTAGTAAAAAGGATTGGTTTAGTGCAAAAACTCAATGCATTAGTTGTAGACGCTTCTTCAGAATTCAGAAATAAAGCCCGCGCACTACTATCAGCCGCAGGGTTTGAAGCAGACATCGCCGAAACCGGCTACCAAGGGCTGGAATATGCTCAACAAACTCGCTATCGCTTAGTCTGTTGCAGTGATGATCTGCCAGATATCGCTGGCAGTGAATTTTGTGGCCAATTACGCGCTATCAATGGTTATGATTATGCTGCGGTGCTAGTCATGACCGAAAGCGATAATGCGCGAGTTCTTAAACAGGCATTACTGGCTGGCGCCACCGATATTTTTAGTAAGCATGATGAGTCTGAGTTGGGTATTTATGTACAACGTCTTGCCCAACGTGAAACCCGCCAATTATCCGGTAGGGTGTTATTCATCGAAGACTCCCGCGTATTACAAACCATTATTATCGATTTACTGACTGATATGGGGCTCGATGTTGACGCCTACACCTTTGCAGAAGAGGCATGGGAAGCTTTCAGTGGTGGGGATTATGATTTGGTGATTACCGATATCATGCTGGAAGGCAGCATGAGTGGTATCACTTTAGTCAGGAAGATCCGTCGTTTGCGAGAAGACTATGGCAATGTGCCAATTATCGCGACTTCCGGGTTTGATAATGTGTCGCGTAAGATTGAGTTGTTCCATCTTGGCGTTAATGATTTTGTTTCTAAACCAATTGTCCGTGAAGAGCTTCGCCAACGAGTTTTTAACCACATTACCAGCTACCAGAATTTCCGTGAATTGAGAGCACAGCAAAATTCCTTGTGCAGTTTGGCGATGCTTGATGAATTGACACAGCTCTTCAACCGCCATGCATTGCGAGAGTTCGCTGGTAAATATCTAAGCGAAGCCTATCGTTTTAAACGTGATTTAGCGATGGCGGTTATCGATCTGGATCATTTCCGGGCTATTAATGAACAGTATGGCTTTGTTCGTGGTGATAATTTGCTGGCCGAATTGGGTAACTGGTTGAAACGTCATGTGCGTGATGTCGACATGATCGCGCGTTGGTCGGGCGAGGAATTTGTTTTGTTATTACCGGGATGTGATGAGCAGATGGCATCACTACTAATGCAACGCATGCAGAAGCGCCTGACACGATTCAATCCGGCAAGCATCAGCATCACTATCAGTGTTGGTGTTGCAACATTGCGCCATGACAAGCAGGACACACTTAATAGCTTATTTGAGATGGCGGATCGTGCTATGTATCAAGCGAAAATGGCCGGGCGAAACTGTGTCAGGATCTATCAAGCTGAATCGGAACTGCCTATCCGTGAAACTCAGGAATAATTGTTAGCAAATTCAGCGCATTGTGGCTGAGTTAACATAAAGATCCCATGACCGCCTTGTTCCATATCAAGCCATAAAAAATGGGTTTCCGGCCATCTCTCATCAACTGCCAGATCGCTATTGCCCACTTCAACAAACAGTAATCCCTGCGGTGTCAGAAACTGGGCTGCGCCGATAATTATCTGTTCAACTAACGCTAACCCATTATCATCGGCCTGCAACGCATGCACCGGCTCATGATGATATTCAGCAGGCAGGCTGGCCATTTCCAAGTCACCTACATACGGCGGATTACTGATAATCAGATCATATTGCCGTGAGCTGTTCAATTCCGTCCATAAATCCGATTTGATAAGCTTAAGTTCATCGCCTAGCAGATGTTTGTTTTTATTGATCTGGGCAACTTTCAGTGCTTCCTCGCTGATATCGACGGCATCGACTTCTGCATGTTCAAATGTCATTGCCAGGGCTATGGCAATGCACGCACTGCCGGTGCACATATCCAGAATGCGCTCAACCGAATCGGCATTTTGCAACCATGGGGCAAATTGGCTATCAATCAATTCGGCAAAAGGTGAGCGGGGGATCAGTACTCGCTCATCCACATAAAACGGCAGACCAGCAAACCAAGCTTCATGTGTCAGGTAGGGGACTGGAACACGTTGCTCGATCCGACGTTTGACCAATTGTAATAAAGCGTGTTTTTCAGCACTACACAAACGGGCATCAAGAAATATTTCCGGTAACTCGGTTACCGGAAGTTTCAGGCTATGCAGGATAAGCTGGGTCGCTTCATTAAACGCATCATTATTGCCATGACCAAAGAAGAGCCGGGCTTCTTCAAAGCGGGATGTCGTCCAACGTAAAAAATCACGCAAGGTGCTGAGTTCAGCCTCAGCGGCCTGATAATCTGTTGCCATTAATGTGCAGTGATATCAACGAAATGACCAGCAATTGCCGCGGCAGCAGCCATTGCAGGGCTGACTAGGTGCGTACGACCACCTTGCCCTTGTCTGCCTTCAAAATTACGGTTTGATGTTGAGGCACAATGCTCACCAGCTTCCAGACGATCAGCATTCATTGCCAAGCACATGGAACAGCCTGGATCGCGCCATTCAAAGCCAGCTTCAACAAAGATTTTATCCAGACCTTCTTGTTCTGCCTGTTGTTTGACTAAACCAGAACCAGGAACGACCATCGCTTGTTTGACCGTTGCAGCGACTTTGCCACCCTTAATTGCAGCTGCAGCTTCTCGCAAATCTTCAATTCGTGAGTTGGTGCAAGATCCGATAAATACTCTGTCCAAGCGGATATCTTGAACTGGCTGGTTTGCATTTAAACCCATGTATTTCAAGGCTTTTAACATACCGTTACGTTTTACAGCATCATTCTCTGCATCGGGATCTGGAATATTGGAATCTACCGAAACCACCATTTCAGGTGATGTTCCCCAGGTAACCTGAGGTTTGATTTGGCTGGCATCCAAAGTAACCACATTATCAAAATGCGCGTCGACATCACTGTGCAACTCGCGCCATAGTTCGACAGCTTTGTCCCAATTTTCACCTTTCGGTGCAAATGGACGACCTTTCAAGTAATTGATAGTGGTGTCATCGACAGCGATCATGCCGGCACGGGCACCCGCTTCAATGGTCATATTACAAACCGTCATGCGGCCTTCCATTGATAGCGCCTGAATGGCTTCCCCGGCAAATTCGATTGCGTAGCCTGTGCCACCGGCGGTGCCGATTTTTCCAATGATTGCCAGCACGATATCTTTAGCTGTAATGCCTGGATTAACATGGCCTTCAACTTTGACCAGCATGTTTTTGGATTTACGTTGAATCAGACATTGCGTTGCCATGACGTGCTCAACTTCGGATGTACCTATACCAAATGCCAAAGCACCAAAAGCACCATGCGTTGAAGTATGAGAATCGCCACAGACTACAGTCATTCCGGGAAGAGTTGCCCCTTGTTCAGGACCGACGACATGCACAATGCCTTGACGTAAATCATTAAGGCCAAATTCAGTAATGCCGAATTGTGCGCAATTTTGATCCAGCGTTTCGACCTGCAATCGTGAAATAGGATCAGCAATACCCTGTTCGCGATGAGAAGTTGGCACGTTATGATCGGGGGTCGCCAGAATAGAATTTAAACGATAGGGTATACGACCCGCCAGACGTAAGCCTTCAAAGGCCTGTGGAGAGGTGACTTCATGGACCAGGTGGCGATCGATATAAATCAGCGCTGTGCCATCTTGTTCACTGCGAACAACATGTTGATCCCATAATTTATCGTAAAGCGTTTTGGCAGACATATCATCTCAAACCGGATTAATTTTAATAGCAGAACATTATACCGTTTTGAGACACGAGAACGACAGACATAAAAAAACGGGCAATCCGAAGATTGCCCGTTCTTATTTTATTGCTAAGGAAAGTGGTTATTCCATATTAGCGTGTCTATATCTCATCTCTTCTTCCGGAATACCTTTCTCATGAATTAAATGAGAAACGATAGCTTCCAGGAAAATCAATGTAGACAATTCAAACATGGTTCCCATCGGCATGCCCTTTGTAGGAGCAAAGCTGTCATCGGTACCAATTTGAATTGTTTTATCTGCAAGATCACCAATCGTTGAACTGGATTTTGAACAAATCAAAACCACTTTTGCTTTCTCAGATTTAGCTTTATTTGCAAATGAAACCAGCTGTGTTGTTTCACCAGAACCAGAGATAACGATTAACAAATCGCCTTCGCGGATGCTTGGTGTACTGATTTCACCTTGAACATAGACAGTGTAACCACTATGCATCAGCCTCATACCCAGGAAGTTTCCTACCAGTCTTGAACGACCTGCACCAGTGATGAAGATACGCTTGGCATCATCACACATAGCAACAAATTCAGCTTCAAGCGAACTGTCAGTGGCTTTCAGGATATCAGTGATTTTGTTTACAACTAGATCACGATGCATTGTCATTTTACTAATCCTTATGCTGCGTCAACCAATGCACGCAGTTCTTTAGCAGATTCAGCTGGAGAAGGAGCACCGTAGATAGCTGCACCAACAACAACGATATCAGCGCCAGCACGAACAGTGCTTTGGATAGTATCTTTGTTGATACCACCAGCAACAGAAACTTTAACATTCAGACCCAAACCAGCGATGGTTTTCAGATCTTCGAATGGAGTTTGACCAGCAGCTTGTGCGTCCAGACCAGTGTGAACACCGATGATGTGCGCGCCGTTAGCAGCAGCTTCTTTAGCAACAGCAGCTTTATCTTCAACACCGATCAAATCGATTTGAGCTTCAGCATTGTTAGCGTTTGCAGCTTTGATAACGCCTTTCATGGTAGCCATATCAGAAGCGCCTAAAACAGTAGTGATATCACCACCAGCTTCAAAGAAAGGAGTTGCTTCGTATTCACCAGCATCCATAGTTTTCAGGTCAACCAGAATTTTTTTGTCTGGGTGAGCAGCTTTCAGAGCTTTAACTAATTTCAGACCGTTGTATTTGATGCAAGGTGTACCGATTTCCAGAATATCGACGTAAGGAGCGACTTGTTCAGCCAGCGCCATAGTTGCGTCAAAATCCAATGAATCCAGAGCCATTTGAATTTCAGCCATGTTATTTTACTCCTAAGATTTAAAAAAATTATTGTCACGCTGCAATAGTGCGAGCGGGACTATAGTTCAGAATTTGGCGGCAAGTCAATTGAGCCAAAAACTGTTGAGTCAGGTTGCAGGGTTAGCCGCAACCTGACTGCAGATTGCTAATCAAGAAATTAGCTTTCCAGATTTGCCAGACGTGTAGCCAGCAGTTCTTCCAATGTTTCCAATGCTTTGGCAAAACCATCAATACCTTCAGACAGTTTTTCTGCCGCCATGCGGTTTTCAGCATGCATCGCATCAAAAGTAGCTTTGTCCAAATTCAGTTTTGCAACATCTGCTTTTGCAGCAACTTCAGGCGACAATTTACGTTCCAGAGTACCTTCAGTTTTTTGCAATTCATCTAACAGGCCTGGAGAAATAGTTAATAAATCAACGCCTGCCAATTCAGTGATTTCACCAACGTTACGGAAGCTTGCACCCATAACTTCAGTGTTGTAACCAAATTTTTTGTAGTAGCTGTAGATTTCAGTGACAGACAATACACCTGGATCTTCATGTGCTTCGTATGAATCACGACCACTGTCTTTTTTGTACCAATCCAGAATACGGCCAACAAATGGTGAAATCAGGGTAATGCCGTTCTCAGCACAAGCAACAGCTTGGTGCAGACCGAACAATAATGTCAGGTTAGTGTGGATACCTTCTTTTTCAAGCACAGCAGCTGCTTGAATACCTTCCCAAGTCGCCGCAATTTTGATCAGAATACGATCGCGTGAAACACCAGCTGCTTCATATTGAGCAATCAGGTCACGACCTTTGGCAATAGTTGCTTCAGTGTCATAAGAGAGACGTGCGTCTACTTCAGTTGAAACACGACCTGGAATGATTTCCAGAATTTTCAGACCAAAAGAAACGGCCAAACGGTCAAACGCTAAAGAGACTACTTCTGATGCAGGTGCATCGGCACCCAAAGATTGACGAGCTGCTTTCAAAGTATCGTCAACGATACCTTGATATTGTGGCATTTGTGCCGCTGCAGTAATCAATGATGGGTTAGTTGTTGCATCACGAGGAGTGTACTTTTCAATTGCTTGAATATCACCGGTATCAGCAACAACGACGGTCATTTGCTTTAATTGATCAAGTAAATTCGCCATTTTCTTACCTTTATGAGTTAGTTTGTGGAGCTATTGAGCTTAAGTAAAATTCGTATGCGAAATACACGGCCAGATGTTAATCCGGTCGCTATCATCCCTGATTTTAAAACAGGGCCCGCTAGTAGAGGGTTGTATTAAGCTTTACTGCGAATATAACGTTCAACGCCAGTCAACGGTGCTGCATTAGCTTTGCTGCGAATATATTTTTCAACACCTGTCATCGTTTTATTTGAAGACAACTGACTGCGAATATATTTTTCGACGCCCGTTAATTTTGAGCCACTGTTTGATTGGGCACGGATATAACGTTCTACACCAGTTAAACCATCATTCGCTTTTTTCGAAGCTGGTGCAGCTGCTGCTTTGGATTCTGGTTTGCAGCAACTATCACTGTCAGATGAAAACAAACCTTTAAAAAAGCTGCAGATTGAAGCAAAAAAACCTTTATCACTCATGAGTATACCCCTGTTACATTTTTTAACCCCATCTGCCCAACATGATGAGGTTGGTGCAACGGGTAAATTACTATTTTAGATTCTTTGTGGCAAGCCAGCAGGCTCAGACGTAGGATTATAATCACGCTCTGGTGTTTTTGACCAATTTATCTGCATGGTCAATAACTTACTGCTGGTACAACTAACACACTAAAAAATCGGATGAGTCAGTAAAGCTTAAAAAAAACGAGTGGCACTGGGCCACTCGTTTTATTTGCGCTACTGTTTATTCTGCTTATGCAGCATCAACTAATGCACGCAGTTCTTTAGCAGATTCTGCTGGAGAAGGTGCGCCGTAGATAGCGGCACCAACAACAACGATTGTTGCGCCAGCTTGAATTGTTTTTTGGATAGTGTCTTTGTTCAGACCACCAGCAACAGAAATGCGAACACCCAAATTCAAAGATGCAATTGCTTGTAAATCAGCAAAAGGTGTTTGACCAGCTGCTTGTGCGTCCAGACCAGTGTGAACACCGATGATTTGTGCGCCATTTTTTGCAGCTTCAGTTGCAACAGCTTTTTTATCTCTAACGCTGATCAAGTCAATTTGAGCTTCTGCATTGTTTGCGTTGGCTGCTTTAATAACGCCGCCCATTGTAGCTTTATCAGAAACACCCAAAACGGTACAAATATCAGCACCAGCTTCATAGAAAGGGGTTGCTTCGTATTCACCAGCATCCATAGTTTTCAGGTCAACCAGAATCAGGTTGTTAGGGAACTTGGTTTTCAGGGCAGTAACGATTTCCAAGCCATTGTATTTGATGCAAGGAGTACCGACTTCCAGAATGTCGACATAAGGGGCAACTTGTTCTGCCAATGCGAGAGTTTGATCGAAGTCCAGAGAATCCAGAGCCATTTGGATAAGTGCTTTTGCCATGCTGACATGCTCCTAATAATTGATTTAATTTGTAGTTTTACGTTGAAAATACGCTCGCAGACTATAAAGCACTATGTTCATTTCTGTCAATTTTTCCGGTTTTTTAACGATTTTCGCGTTCATTCATTACTGGACAGTCTATTTTGTTCTGTGCGAGGCTTCTGACACATTCTCATAATATAAATTTATTTAATAAGCAGGTAATCATGCTGACAATCAATAACCTGGGTGGCTTTATCATCGATATGGATGGAGTTTTGTGGCACGGTAATAAACCGCTGCCGGGGTTAACAGAATTTTTTTCGATTTTGCGCAAGGTCAATATTCCATTTGTTCTTGCGACAAATAACGCCAGTCTCACGCAACAACAATATATTGATAAATTAGCCAATATGGAGGTTGAGGTTCACCCGAATGAGATTCTAACTTCCAGTATGGCAACTGCACGATACCTCAAAGACACATTATCCCCAGCTAAACGACGTGTGTTTGTAATAGGAGAGTCGGGCCTGATTGAGCCATTACAGCAACAAGGTTTTGAGGTGACATCTACTTATTATCCGACTGAGCCACAAGCTACTACCGATAATATTTGGGCAGATCTTGTCGTTTCAGGTTTAGATAGAAAGTTGAGTTGGGATAAGTTAGCTACGGCAACCTTGAATATTCGTGCTGGTGCGGAGTTTTATGCGACCAATGCGGATACCACGCTACCTACAGAACTTGGTGAAGTTATGGGAAATGGTGGGGTATTAGCGGCACTTACTGCAGCAACCGGGGTAAAACCTATTGTAATTGGTAAACCGGAGCCTATTTTGTATCAACAGGCTTTTGAAATTCTTGGTACCGATAAACACAATACTATTGCCATTGGCGACAGACTGGATACCGATATTCTTGGGGCTGTTAATGCTGGTATGCGCAGTATGATGGTATTAACAGGTGTTTCGTCAGAAGTTGATCTGGCAGAAATTGATTATCGTCCTGACTGGATTTTCCAGGATATTCAGGAAATAACGACATTATTAAAACAGCTCTGAAAAAGGGAGTGAGAGTAATGAAAAAAATAATTAACCACGTCGATAATGTGCTTGATGAAAGCCTTAATGGCTTTGCCAAAGCACATCAGGATATTGTTGCGCTAAATCAACAACCAACCTTTGTTCGTCGTCTTACGGCTTCATCAACCCCCAAAGTCGCTTTAATTTCTGGCGGTGGCGCAGGACATGAGCCACTCCACACCGGTTTAGTTGGCAAAGGTATGTTGGACTCCGCTTGTCCCGGTCAAATCTTCACTTCACCGACTCCCGATCAAATGCTGGCTGCTGCAGAATCGGTTGAAAATGGTGCAGGGGTTTTATTTATTGTCAAAAACTATGCGGGCGATGTTATGAACTTCGAGATCGCGGCTGAAATGCTCGACTGTCAGCATGACACTGTATTGGTCAAAGATGATGTGTCACTACCCGAAAACCATAGTACTGGTCGTCGCGGTGTTGCAGGAACATTGATAGTTGAAAAAATTGTCGGTGCTGCAGCTGAGCAAGGTCAGGATCTGAGTCAATGCAAAGCCCTGGGTGATCACGTTGCCAAAAACACTGCTTCGATGGGATTTGCCTTAAGCAGTTGCACTGTGCCAGCTGCTGGTCGACCAACTTTTGATATCAGTGATAACGAGATCGAAATGGGCGTAGGTATCCATGGTGAAAGAGGCCGTGAACCGATGACTATGGCTTCTGCGGAGGAGCTGGTTCAGCATATTACTGCAGCGATTGATAAAGAACTAAATCCTCAATCAGGCCAACAGATTTTGCTGCATGTAAATGGTTTTGGTGCCACACCGTTAATGGAACTCTATCTGGTTTATGATCTGGCGGCTAAATTCTGGGAAGACAAGGGCGTTGAAATCAAACGCTCTTTAGTAGGTAACTTTACCACTTCACTGGATATGGCCGGCTGTTCAGTCACATTGACCCTGCTCGATGATGAAATGATTGCATTATGGGATGCTCCAGTGAATACCGCAGCGCTTCGTTGGGGGTGTTAATTTTTACCGAGCTCATCAGCGATAACACATAAGATTAATTGACTAGTTCGGGCACCAGCATCAATGTGCCCCCTGGCACGTTCGCCTAAAAATGAGGCACGTCCCTTAGTCGCCAGCATTTCTTTGGTGGACAGCATTCCATCAATTGCCGCGGTTTTGATATTTTTCAATACGCTGGATCTATCTTGCGATTCTAAAACGGCGGTTTGTAAAGTGTTCATAACAGGAATCAGAGTATCGAGCATAGTTTTTTCACCGATGTCAGATTTCCCTCTGGCCTTTATGGATTCGACACCAGCCGTATAAATAGCCGTTACACCGGCAAGATCCAGCTGATGATCTTTAGCTGTTTTACCCATACTGACAAACATGGAGCCAAGTAATGATCCAGAGGCGCCGCCCATAGTTGACATCAACGTCATGCCAATTTTCATAAGCGCTGCAGACCAATCAAGCTGAATTAATTCATTATTGAGCTTGGCTACTGCATCCAATCCTCGTAAAAGATTGGTGAGATGATCACCATCACCTATTGCTCGGTCCAGAGCAGAGATTTCTTCTTCGTTATTGAGCATTTCAGATTGAATTGCCTGAATCAAATGGGGCAAGATGTTGGTATCAGTCATTAGTATTGCCAGTAGTTTTGTTATTGAGAGCCAAATTACTGAATCAGTATCATCAGGTCAACTCGCTAGGCAACGCTTGGAATGCTTCAGCGGAATAAATTGTCTCAATAAATGCTAATTAAAGATTTCTATTTTTGTTTTGGAGGCAATGGATGAATAGGCGGAATAATTTCAGCGTTAAGTAATAAACGGCCACAGACGACACCACGAAGCGTAATCATTTGATCGGCAATCATATTTAATCGATTGGCAGGGCCCTGCACCAGAATGACCGATAAAGTATTGGTATGTGTCAAATTGACATTCAGGCTACTAATAACCTCATCAATATATTCGAATTGAAGATCATGAAGCCGCTTTTGCAGGCCTGGAATGGAATGGTTATAAACCAGATTAACGGTACCAGTCATTACCGTGTCACCTTGCTGGGTCCGGTGTTCATTGATTTGTAAATTAATCATATCGCAGATTGCCTGAGATCGACTGTCAAAGCCTCGTTTGCCAACCATTTCGTCCAGTTCATCCAAGAGGGCTTCTGGCATCGAAATGCTAATACGACAGACTTTTTCCTTACTCATCATTACTCCTAGAGCCTTGGTATCAATTTTGAAGGCTGATTTATTTTAGTTGATACGCTGCGAGGAGAAAACCATCACCCCAGTTTTCTGCTGGGGTGATGTGAATTGCGCCTAAAACAAGTGGCTATAGCGTTCTAATTCCCATGCACTGACCACGGTATGGTATTCATTCCACTCAGCTTGTTTGTAACGAATAAATTCGTTTCGTAACTCACTACCCAAGACTTTTTCGACAAATGGATCGGCAGCGAAGGCTTGAATGGCTTCATCCAACGTTCTGGGTAAAAACTGAATACCTAATTTTTCGCGTTCAACTTCGCTTAATTCGTATAAATTACCTTCTTGCGGTTTACCCGGATCCAGACCTTCTTTTATACCTTCCAGCCCGGCGGCCAAAGCTAATGCTGCAGCCAGATATGGATTAACAGCACCATCGGCGTTTCGAGATTCACAACGACCACCGCCCATAGGCACTCGAACAGAGTTGGTGCGGTTGTTTGAACCAAATGAGTTAAAAACTGGCGCCCAGGTGAAATAAGGCATATCGCCCTGACGAACCAGACGTTTGTATGAGTTTACTGTTGGTGCAAACACGGCACATAAAGCGGGACCATGTTTGAGAATACCGGCAATGAACTGGTATCCCAATTTAGTGAGCCCTAAACCATGCTCATCTTCTTCCGGTTTACATTGAAATAAGTTTGCGCCTGTCTCCAAATCATATAACGACATATTAAAGTGAGCACCCGTCCCGGTTTTGTTGGAAAACGGTTTAGGCATAAAGGTCGCTAACAAGTCTTCTTGTTTGGCATATTCTTTTGCCATCATTTTCAAAAAGGTGAAACGGTCACAACTGGTCACGGCATCAGCATAATTAAAGTCAAATTCAAACTGGCCATTGGCATCTTCATGGTCAAATGAATAGAGTCCCCAGCCGAGATCATCAATACTGGTTGCCATTTTGTCCAACCAGGTGAAATTACTTAAAAATGCTCGAGTGTCATAACAGGGTTTTTTCAACTTATCATCTGGATCGGGAACCGATAGCGTGCCATCAGCATTTTTCTTAACCAGATATACCTCAGCTTCAATGCCCAGGTTCATGCCATAACCCAAGGTTTTTGCCTGCTCCAACACGGATTTGAGCAAAACCCGGGTATTGAGCATATAAGGTTGTTTATACAAGGTATTATCTGCCGGCATCCAAGCTATTTCTGGCTGCCAGGGCATTTGAATAATATGGTCCAGGTCTGGAACGGATGCTATCTCATCGTCATTGGGTTGTTGGCCCAAACCATCAACGGCATAGCTGTATAAAGCTCTGAACCGTGAGCCATATGATGCAAATGTGACAGTGGAACGACTTTGCCTTTGGGAATACCATGAATATCAACATAGGTGCCCATGCAATATTTCACCCCTTTGCTTTTCAGATCTTCTTGAATTTTTTTGATTTCGTCATCTGATTTGATGTTAATCATGTTTATACCTTTGTAGATTAATTATTTAATACGAGAGACTGGTGATAGCTGTGATCCAGCGGTGGATGTTCATTAATCGCTTTCATCACCAACTGCGTTAAGTCTTCACACATCCAGTTGAACAATTTTTCACCGTCGACTTTGGTTGCTGCAGAGGGTTTTCCTGTTACGCCATTCAGGCTTGTACGATTAACCGGATGGCTGAACACACAACCATCTGTTCGATCTGGATCATCAGCGTCAGCTAATTTATCTTCACGAACTAACCCGGGATGTAAGGCCATCATCAGGCAGTCTCAGCCTGATTTGCGTGCCAGTCTTCAGCATCATCGTGATGAGCTTTTTTTACACGATCAGAGATTTGTGCAGTGTTGATGAGTCCGATCATCAAGTCGTCATGACGAGCTCGGAGCATTTCTAATGCACAACGAAGTGGCGCAGCATTGGTGACATGGCCATTAATCAATAGCAGTCGTTTAATTCCTGAAGACACGACCCAATCGCCGATATCAGAAATCACATCAATCAGTGTTTTAGGATTAAGCGCCATGGTTCCAGGCCAGCGTTTCGAATGGCCGATTGAACAACCATAAGGCAAGGTGGGTAATAAAAAAACAGGCGTATTTTTTGCCACTTCACGGCATAAGGTATCCGCGATAGCTGAATCCATACCGCAGCCCATATGTGGACCGTGTTGTTCAGTTGCCCCAACAGGAAGCAAAGCTGTGTCGACACCATTTTTGACAGCATCTGCAACTTCTTCCCACGTCATTTGATTCAATTCATACATTTAAAAAACACTCCCAACGTCATCGTTTACAGGCACCATCCGGATGAGGTTAAGGTGGTCTTCATCATCGTCCTGATTTGCCGGATGAATAAGTTGTTCCAAATGTTTTTTGGTGGCTAAAAACTCAGCGGTTAAAAACTGATCTGGATGACGCGGCTGTGGAATTGGGACTTCGATGATTTCCTGTACTTCACCAGGGTTGGATTTCAGAACCAGAATACGGTCAGCCAGATAGATGGCTTCATCCAAATCATGGGTAATAAAAAACACGGTGACATCAATGTTTTTCCAGATTTCCATCAAATGCGATTGCATCTTGCTGCGAGTTTGAGCATCCAATGCACCAAAAGGCTCGTCCATCAACAAGACTTTGGGTTTATTTGCCAGAGCCCTGGCAATGGCGACCCGTTGTTTCATTCCACCAGATAATTGATGTGGATAACTGTTTTCAAACCGCGATAAACCAATCAATTCAATCCACTGTCGAGCTTCTGCTTCAGCGCTTCCTTTGTTATAACCCGACTCACGTAAACCAAACATGATGTTCTGTTTGACCGAAAGCCAGGGAAATAAGGTATAGCCCTGAAATACCATGCCGCGTTCTGGTCCTGGTTTATCAACGGCTTTTCCATCCAGTCTGACTTCACCTTCGGAAGCTTGCTCCAGGCCGGCCATGATTCTAATCAAGGTTGATTTACCACAGCCTGATGGGCCAATCACACAAACAAATTCACGCTTATGTATTGTCAGGTTGATATCTTTTAATGCCGTTATCGTGCCGTGCTTGCTGCTGAAATATTTGCTTACTCCCTTTACTTCCATGGTGACAGGACGTTTTTTAATGCGAGCAAAACGATTTCGAACGGCATCTGTCTGCACACGATAGTCGGGTAATATTAAGTCGCTCATATCGTGCTCCTAATTTGTGTTTTGCCAAGGGAAAAAACGTCGACCCAGCCAGGCCAATAACAGATCAATGGTTAAACCTAAAATGCCGATAATGATGATGGCGGCAAACACATTGTCGAAATTTTTATAACGGGCTTGTTGAGTGATAAACCAGGTTATCCCCGAGCTGGTGCCAATTAGTTCCGCCACAATTAAGTATGTCCAAGCCCAGCCCAGCAGAATTCGGGTATCGCGATACAGATCAGGAAGAATGCCGGGTAAAACAATTCGAAACAGCATCGAACGATTACCGGCACCTAAGGTTTGCCCTGCTTCCAGCAAAGCGGGATCAAGTTTTCTGGTGGTGTTTGCCACAATTAAAACTTGCTGAAAAAACGTCCCAATAAAAATAATGGCTATTTTGGGGGCTTGGTAAATACCTAATATGGCGACAGCCAATGCACCGAAAGCCGGTGCAGGTAAATACCGGAAAAACTCAATAAAGGGTTCAAATAATCGCGAAAAAAAGTCATAGGTTCCGGCGAGAATCCCAAGTGGAATACCGATAATGGATGAGAGTAAAAATCCATAAAAAATAACCTGAAGACTGCTCCACAGACTTTCGTGCAGCCACAGTTCGCTACTTCGCGTTGGCGGCGTAGTAAACGAAGCGTAAAACGCTTTTACTACCTCATGCGGTGCTGGGAGATAAACAGGGTTAGCTGGAATGCCTGCAGGAAGTTCAGTCCCTTTTTCTGCTGCATTGATTGATTCTGTTTTAAACAGCACTTTATCAACCAGCATGTTTTCACGGAAATAACTCACCGAACCTGGCTGGGTGATTTCCACCATGGGATGCCAGATAAAAGGCACATAACTCACCACGCACCACAGTAATATCGGCAAGATAAAACTACAGATTGTCACCGTTTTTCGGCTACGTGGGTTAAGCGGTTTGTTCACTGAAAAAAGTGACATAGTCAGTACCTTTACAATTTCCAGACAAAACGATCTGCTGCCAGTTAACGACCAAAAAAATACCTTGAGAGAAATCAGGTACCGATACACAGCGGTACCTGATTACAGATTTATTCGCTTTATTCGTCTAACAGAAGTGAGGGATCGATATAGTTATCAACAGGCTGTTTATCGGCATAGACTTTATTGTCGACATTAAACTGATCCGCAATGGCTGTTGAACCATATAAAGAGCCAAACCCGTCTGCTTTTTTCATAAAAGACTGGGCCTCTTGTTTGGTCAGGATTTTGGTGCCATCGATAAAGGCTTCATACTCTGCCGGCTCAATACCGACTCTGGCAGCCATAATGCTGATAGCATCATCACGTGTTTCTGGATCGTTCAAGTAATCCACTGCCATGTACCAGGCATCAATGACTTTTTTCCATTCATCTCTCCGCGCTGCAAGGCTGGAAGGGGATACTGCTAAAACATCATAGATAAGACCAGGTTCATCAGCACTGGTATAGATTGGTTTAGAATCCGGTACCAATTGCAGAGCTTGTCCTGAGTTAGGCTGCCATGCTCCGATAGCATCAACCTGACGAGATGCTAAAACTTGTGGGGTTTCATTAGTGGGGACATTTACCAGGTTGACATCACTTTCTTTCATTCCCGCTTTTTCCAGGCCATTCATTAATAACAAATGAACAACAAAACCTAACTCAACACCAACCTTTTTGCCTTTTAAATCGCTGATTGAATTAATGCCTGGGCCACCGACGATCATGTCATTGCCATTGCTATAGTCATTAATCAGAATCATCACATTTTGAGCACCTGTCGCCCCGGTGACCAACGCATCACCATTAGTCATGGTCACGGCATCTAACTGACCTGCAGCAAAAGCGTCCATACTTGCGACATAGTCAAACCATTCAAACTGAACATCGACACCGACTTCTGCAAACATCTTTTTTTCAATTGCTATTTCCCACGCTACCCATCCTGGCCAGTCGCTGTAACCGATCTTTAATGGTTGTGCATAGGCATTGCCAGCAAAAAATAGACCCGCGATAAGTGAAATAAAAACGCTTTTTTTCATTTGGGATTCCTCGTCATTATTACGATTTACAAATGTGGTAATACTGGCATAGCAGTATGTATGCCATGACGAGAAAAAAAGATAGCTGCTTATTTGCTGAAGTTAAGTGATGATATTGAACGTTTGTAAATGACCATATAGCGTGAGTTGCGGAATAATGGCATGGTATTTCTTATGTCAAAAACAATCATTTTTGAGAATATTGGACGAGTTTGAAGGACAGCATAAAAGGAAGCTATGCACTAAAAAAGTATTTCTTTTGATAAGAAAGCCCCAAAAGTGGGCATGCGCCGAGCTTCTTAAAGGTTCAGAACGAGTTGGGCTTGGGGAGGGCAAACCTAAGTTTTAGGTCTTTCATTTGGCAAACAAAAGGCAACGTATAAGCGAGTTGCCTTTGCTTTTGCTGGCAAGTTTATAAGTAAGTCTTAACATGTCGACTAAGTTAATACGAGCGGCTGGAAACCAAAAAAAAGCCCCAACCCGAAGGTTGAGGCTTTTTATCAGCTTTAAACTAAATCTTGCGATTCAGTATGAAACTTATTACCAGCTAATGAAACCACCGACAGCGATAACATCAACTTTGTCTTTACCTGAACGCAAGTGGTATTCAGTTTCCATTTGTGAGTATTCAGCAACCAATTTCAGGTTAGCTGTTACATCATGGTAAACACCAAGAGTCCACATGCTGTTTTTGTCGAAATCTTCGTAGAAGGCATTAGTATCAGCATCAATCGCAGCACCTGCTGCAAATGTGTTGAGGCTATCACGTTTCAAAGAAGACTCACCGTATGAAGCGGCTACAAATGTTTGACCACCAAAACGGTAACCTAACTGTGCATAGTAACCATCACCATCACGTGCATTACCATCAGTTGTGTATGCACCTAAGCCGCCCAAACCAGCAACGCCTTGGCCTTTGCTGTCATAGTAAGCTGCAACGGCTTCGAAACCGCCGAATACTAACTGACCACCCAAAGTCCAAGCATTTGAACGCTCGCTGCTGCCGTCCAATTCAACACTTGAAGTCATACCATCTAACCACAATTTGGCAGAACCACCGTCAAATGCAGTTGCATAGCTTAAAGATGCTTCGTAACGTGGATCTTTTTCGTTAACTGTAGCTGGCATAAAAGTTGTGTCGTTATCAACGATAGCGGCAGCAAACTGGAAGCCATTCATGTCAACTGAAGTCCAACGGATTTGTGAACGCCAGTAAGCGTACTCATAACCGTAACCGATACGACCTAAAGAAGTTGCGCCAGTGTTTTGTGTGCCATTAGCAGTAAAGCTAGTTGCACCAACACCGAATAATGTTTGGTCTAACAGGATGTTGTTAGCAGAGTACAGGCCTAACGCTTTACCCATCAGGATTTGACCGAAGCCACCGTCAACTGTAGCAAACGCTTCACGTTGCTCCATAGCGTTACCATTTTGCAGGTAGCTGCCATTGTTAGTAGATGGAGAGATAGAAACACGTGCACCAACAGTCAGGCCATTGATTTCAGGTGCTTTAACGTTGAAACCCAGGAATGTAGGTAACAGACCGTTAGCAACTTGAGAGTTATCTTGGTTGCCGCCGTTACTGTTTTGATCAGTGTAGATATAGAATTGGTTGATGTTACCGTCAACGCTGAATTCATATCCGTTTTCGCCGCCAACAACGATTGTCGCGTTAGCTGCGCCGGCTGCTGCAAATGCTGCTGCGCCGACTAATGAAGCTAGTGTAGTTTTTTTCATGTCTGTCCACCTTATAATTGTTAACAGATTACTTTAAGTTTCTCTCGTAACCAGAGTCGTGCTCGGTTAAGAGTGTATTTTCCATATCTGGGAATTCATTGCAACACTTTTACAACAAAAAAATGCGACTTAGTTCATTTTGAGCTAAAAGTGTGTGTTTTTTACAACAGGTGTTATTGATGCTTAATACCGAAATGATATGGTTAATGGGGCTT
>NZ_MCRI01000019.1 GCF_001720165.1 Methylophaga muralis | reverse complement strand
CGAAATTCTCGTATCAAAGGTTCTTTGATAGCAGAGTGTAAAGTTTTGCTAACTTACTTGGATTTTGGGATTTATGCGGCAGAGAAGTACTTTTTAGGTAACCACTCTTGCGTATATATTAAGGAAATATGTGAATGTTGTTAAATTGCAACGCTCGATCGTTAGAAACGAAAAAGCCTGATATGAAAACATATCAGGCTTTGAATTCGATGGTGGCTCGACCTGGAATCGAACCAGGGACACAGGGATTTTCAATCCCTTGCTCTACCAACTGAGCTATCGAGCCAACAAGGTGCGGTATTAAACCCGTCCCTTAACTAGCTGTCAAGTCCTGTGAGTGGATGTAGGAAGTTCTCCTTGTGACAATTATGTAGTCATGCTGTAATGCCGTGTGATTTTTGCAGCAGGGCAGCAAATAGATAATGAAGTCCAATAGACGTGTTTTGTTGTGGGTCATCAGTGTTTTAGCGGTAATTGTAGCGCTATATTTTGTTTTGCCTTTCATTGTTGAGCGAAACCAGACTGCTTTCGACGCTGCTGAAAATTCTGAGGGCGATGATGATGAAGATAATACTTTAACGCATCATTCTGCGCTGTCGGTTGAGCTGTCTGAAGCGGCGCAGGAAATGGCCGCGATTAAAAGCCAAAAACTGATGGTGAGTTTCTTTACTCCTGAGATGCGGGCGGTTGCTGTGGTGTTGCCCACTCAAGATATGAGATTGGCTCGTTCCCGTTGTACAGAGCTTGAAATGACCCAGCGCCTCGCTCAGGTGAACGAACAGGGTATGAATAAAGAATTAGCGCGACTGAAAACCCTGCAACAAGCCACCGGCAGCGTGGCATCAAAAGAAGTTCACTTCGCCCAAACCAATCTGACTCAAGCGCAAGCCGAAGTAGAATCAAAACAACAACTGGTCAAAAATTGTCACGCTGAAATACGCCATCAATGGCCGCAGCCTATCGCTGATTGGGTGATCAAAGGCAGTGATGAATTTAATCTTTTGATGGCTCGGGAACATACTTTATTAAAACTTACGCTTCCAGTGAATCAAAGTCTGAACCAAAAGGTAAGCACCATCCGTTGGCAGCAAAATAATCAACCCGACACGGTTGGCCAGGCTCAGTTAGTCGCTGCAGCATTTGCCGCTGATCCGGTGTTGAGTGGCGAAACATGGTATTTCCTGAATAAAACAGCGCATTTAAGAGAGGGGAGCCAGTTACAAGTCTGGGTGCCAAATTCTGACACAGCATTGTCAGGCGTTATCATCCCGTATCAATCAGTTATCTGGTACGCGGGCCAGCCTTGGGCTTATTTGCAACTCGACAAAGAGCGTTTTCAGCGGATTTCATTGATCGATGGCATTGAATCAGTTGCAGGGGTTTTTCTGCAACATGGCATTTATCCGGGAGATGAAATCGTAACTACCGGCGCTCAGACGTTGTTATCGGAAGAATTCAAATGGCAAATTCATGATGAAGACGATGATGATGACTAGTCGCCATACTTGTAAGCCCATATACGCTAACTAAACAGGAACACGGATGCTCTCTCATTTGGTTGCTTTTTCGGTTCGGGCACGAGGAGTGGTGCTGGCATTAGCTTTGTTGATGCTGGGTTATGGCTGTTATCAGATTTATAAAGCCAGTCTGGATGTATTTCCTGAGTTCGCGCCTAAACAAGTGATTATTCAAACGGAAGCGTCGGGCTTTACCGCCGAACAGGTGGAAACACTGGTTACCCAGCCTATTGAGAATGCGCTGGGAGGCTTACCGGATGTGATGTTTGTCCGCTCCTCATCAACGCCCGGTTTATCAGTGGTCATTATTACCTTTGAAGATCGCACTGATATTTATCTTAACCGTCAACTAGTCTCTGAACGCTTAATGCCAGCGCAAGGCCAGTTGCCGCAAGGCGTCGGACCAGCCTTGATGGTGCCGCTTGAGTCCTCTTCCGGCACCATCATGACCATCGGTTTGACATCTGATCAGCAGAGCTTGATGCGGCTGCGCGAAATGGTGGATTGGACTTTAACACCGAGGTTGCTTGCGGTAGATGGTGTGGCCGATATCAATGTGTTTGGTGGTGCTGAACGACAAATGCAAATTCAGCTGGATCCGCAAAAGCTGGCTATGTATCAATTATCCGCATTAGACATTATTGCCGCTGCGCGTGAAGCCACAGCATTGCAGGGCAGCGGTTTTATTGAAAACGCCAACCAACGCATGATGCTTCAAGTTATCGGTCAGCCCGTCACTGCCAAAGCGATGGAAAAAGTGGTGATTCGTCAGCAAGGCCAGTCGGTTTTATATCTAGGGGATGTCGCTACGATTGAATATGGCGCTGCCCCTGCAATCGGCGGTGCAGCCATTGGCGGTAAGGCAGGCATTGTGTTGATGGTTATCGGCCAATATAAAGCCAATACGCTGGCGGTAACGCAAGGTATTGAAACTGCTTTGAACGAGTTTCGCGATGGCTTTGAGGTTGATGGTATTGAGTTGCATGCGGATCTATTCCGCCCGGCCAACTACATTCAAACTTCACTGGCTAATATTCGTCACCACTTGCTGGTCGGGGGCGCTTTGGTGTTATTGGTGCTGTTTTTATTTCTGTTTAATTTACGCACCGCCATTATTTCGATGACAGCGATTCCGTTGTCGTTGTTTGCGGCCTTAATCGTGCTGCTCGAATTTGGCGTCAATATTAATATTATGGTGCTGGGCGGTTTGGCGATTGCCCTTGGTGAAGTGGTCGATGATGCCATTATTGATACCGAAAATATCTTTCGTCGATTGCGGGAAAACGCCGCGTTAAAAGAACCACGGCCAGTTATTCAAATCGTCTATGAAGCCTCTATGGAGGTGCGAGGTTCGGTGGTCTATGCCAGTTTGATTGTAATGCTGGTGTTCGTGCCGTTATTAACGCTTGGCGGCGTGGCGGGACGAATGTTCGAGCCATTAGGCCAGGCTTATATTCTGGCGATTCTGGCATCCCTACTCGTAGCGTTAACTGTTACCCCGGCGCTTTGTCACACCTTGTTAAGCCGGATTGGTGTAACACGCACTACCGAGCCGCCATTGATTCACTGGTTACAAATCGGTTACGGCCGGATATTGCGAGTGACTTGTCAGTTTCCCAAATTAATGATGTTGGCGGTGCTGATATTTTGTGTGGCAGGAGCCAGTTTGTTGCCTTTTTTTGGTGGTCGGTTTTTACCTGAACTGCGAGAAGGTCATTACATTATCCATACTGCCAGTGTGCCTGGCACATCATTGCAGGAATCTTTGCGCATTGGTGGTTTGATTGAGCAACAGGTTGCTGCTATTCCTGGGGTGCGAGCAACATCCCAATGGGCGGGACGAGCAGAGCGTGGTGCTGACACGTTTGGCACTCACTACAGCGAATACGAAGTGGATCTTGAACCGCTTTCAGGCCCGGAGCAGCAAGCGATTCTGGATGAAATTCGCGAGATATTGGAAACCTTTCCCGGCATTAGTTCAGAGGTTAATACCTTCCTGACCGAGCGTATCGACGAGACCATATCCGGCTACACTTCGCCAGTAGTTGTGAATATTTATGGTAATGATCTCGATGCGCTGGATTACAAGGCGCGTGAAGTCGCTGCAGTGATGGCCGATATTGAGGGCGCAACCGATATTCAATTACGTGCACCTCCAGGTGAGCCACAATTGCAGGTGCGTATAAAGCTCGAAGAGTTACCGAAATGGGGCCTGCAACCTGCCACGGTGATGCAAAACATTAAAGCCGCTTTTGATGGCATCAAGGTTGGGCAAATTGCTGAAGGTAATCGGTTATTCGATATTTTTGTGGTATTGCCACCGCAATTACGTGAGCAGCCACATCATTTATTAGATCTGCCATTACGAACTATGGATGGGCGCATGCTGACGTTAGGTGATGTTGCCGACATACAGCAAGTTTCCGGCCGTCATGCGATTTTGCATCATGGTGCACAACGCTTGCAAACCATCACCTGTAATGTCAGTGGTCGTGATTTACGATCGTTTTTTAACGAATTACAGCAGCGAGTGCATCAGGAAGTACAGTTTGATGCAGACACCTATCCTGAGTTTACTGGTACGGCTGTGGCGGAAGCGGAATCACGTAAGGATTTGTTAGTGCATTCCATTCTGGTGGGACTAGTGGTGTTGATTTTATTGTATATGGCACTTAAAAGTGTGCGAAATACCTGGCTGGTTTTACTTAACCTACCGTTCTCATTATTGGGTGGTGTAGTAGCTGCATGGTTAACCGGAGGCGTGTTATCCATCGGTTCACTGGTGGGGTTTGTGACGCTGTTCGGTATTACCTTACGTAATGCCATTATGCTGGTGTCACACTATCAACATCTGATTGAAGTCGAAGGTAAATCCTGGGTTATGGAAACCGCTATTCAAGGTGCGCTTGAGCGTCTGCCATCCATTTTGATCACTGCGCTGGTTACAGCATTGGCCATGCTTCCGATAGCCATAAACGCGGACAGTCCGGGACGCGAAATTATGGGGCCGATGGCCGCCATTATTATCGGGGGGTTGATTTCGTCTACTTTGCTTACCTTATTAGTGTTACCAAGTGTGATGTTACGTTACGGCAAGTTCAACAAACGCCGTATCACTCAAATGGAAACCACCATGCAAAGGCAATAATGCCCAGCACAAACACAATCAAGATGATCTCAACTATCATCAACGACCAATAGCAAAGGTTTGCGAATCGTTACTGCGTTGCTCGGCAAAGAACTGGTAAATATCTTTTAATTCTTCAGCGGAAAAGCGGATTAGAATCAATTCCTGACCGGGATGAATCAGATTAGGATCATGTCCCATGGTATGGGTATTGAAGTTATACACATAACTGGTTGAGACTTTCTTATGCAGGATTAATCCTAAAAAAGAACTTAGGCCATCGGGTAAGGGTTCATCGGCATCCGCTGGAATAAGCACACTGACTTTCTGCTCAGTACCATTTCGTTGCAGCCGGATCCCCTGACGGAAATTACGGATCAAACCGGTTTGAATGATTCCCCAAAGTCCTTGAATATCTTCTTCAGTTACCCGATGCAGATAAAACAGGCTGTCCTGCATATCTGCACTATCACTATCAATTAAATCAGCGATATCCAGTTTTTGTACACCACGGCTGATGGTGACCGACATTTGTTGATCTTCTGCAATATCAGCATCTGCCAGTTCGCTGGCTTTGATTTGTTTGATTTGCTGTTGTTCGCGGATCTGGGTTACAGGGGCAGATTGATCGATATCTTCACGTTGCAGCAATTCGACCAATGGTGCCGTAATGGTCTCGCCTTGTTCAGTCACAATGGTGATAGGCGCAATATGATCCTCTTCTTCGGTTTCCAGTTGTTGCAGGGTGGTTTGCTCTCTGATTTCTTCGGTATAACGCAGTGTCAGCGGAGTATCGGCGCTAAGGGATTTATCATCCATAAGGCTTTTTAATGTTGTGGTGCGTTGCTCGAGTTCTGGCAGGGCAATAATGCTATCCGGGCGGACAAACATATCCTGATATTCATTAACAATAATGGTGCTGTCATCAGCGCCAGCCAATTGATCCACAAATTCTGCTGCTTCCCGTTCACGGATGGCGTCACTGTCAGGTAATTCTTGTTCGGCGGAGCGGATAATTTCCAGCGGTAAATCCGGCTCGATCACTTCAATCGGAGGATCGACAGTGAGTTCACTGCGATTGGGCGGCGCGTCACTCCATAACAAATAACCAAACAGGAATATCACGATAACAGCCAAAATCGCTGCAACTATTGTGGAACCAGTACGGGCTCGATCCATGTGAAAACCGCCTCAGTGCATGTTTAATCAGTCCGAGAATAAGCTACCAAGTGTTAGCAAATCAAGTTCCCGGCACCAAGGCTGTTCAATAGATTTTTGTGGTGAGGCATTTTGCAGCCATTGTTCAGCTTGTTGGAGTTGAAGTTGGTCAGTCGTATGTAACAAGTTCAACAGATGTTGGCCAAGCGAGATGGCGTCGATATTTTTTTGGTTAAGCGCATCAATCACGCTGCTCAACATAGTATTCAAATCCAATTGTGCCAACACAATCGGTATTTTTTTAATGGTCAGGGACATGTCTTGGGGTTGTAACTCAAAGCCAAATTCATTGAGCAAACTTTGATGTTCAGTAACAGCTTTTTGCTGAGCAGCAGTACAAGCGATATTCAGTGGTACCAATATCGGTCTGCTTTTTAATGGCAGTTGTTGCAACTCACTGGCAAATTGCTGTTGGCGCGAATTTGCTAGGGCCTTGGGTAAATCAATCAGATAATTTTGCTGCCGAAAACGCACCCAGGCGAAGCGTTGATGTAGCAGCTGAACTAACTGAAATGCATCTGTTGGAGCAGCGTGATTTACTGGAAACAAGGTCTGAATGGGGGATGCAGCGTTTACGCTTGATAAATTATGTCGCTGATAGCTGGAAGAAGATTCTGCAATCTGCTGCTCCACTGGTGATGATGTTGGAGACAACTTGGTGTTGATTTGCTGATGTAATTCATCACTCACAGCACGATGAATTAATCCATGAATCAGTCGGGTCTCCCGAAAGCGCACTTCGTGTTTGGTTGGATGAACATTCACGTCAACCCGATCCAGTGGAATAGTCATGTATAAAACATAGACCGGATGCCGACCCGGTGGAATCAACTCTGCATAGGCTTGGCGAATTACCTGGCTGATCAGGCGATCACGAATAACACGACCGTTAATAAAGAAGTATTGCTGATCGGCCTGTGGTCGGTGCGTTTCGGTATGCCCCAACCAGCCTTTGATGTCGATAAAATCAAACTGTTGATCAATGACCAATGCCTGTTTGACAAAAGCTTGACCACAGATCTTGCCGACTCGGACCAATTGTTGTGCCTGCGTTTCAGCAATCGGCAGATTTAATTTTTGTTGGCCATTTAAATCACATTGAAAACGTACATCAAACCGACTTAATGCCAGACGTTGCAATGTAGTTAGGATTTGTTGCTGTTCGGTACGAGCACTACGAAGAAAGCGGCGTCGAGCCGGTAGATTAAAAAACAAATCACGCACGGCAACGGTTGTTCCGGGAGGATGTGCCACCGGTGCTGCACTATCTTCTTCATGATGAATTAGCCAGCCACACTCACTGTCATGCTGTCTGGAAACCAGACTTAAATTGGAAACTGAGCTAATACTTGGCAAGGCTTCGCCACGAAACCCCAAACTGGCAATCTGACTCAACTGGTCACTGGATGAAATTTTGCTGGTGGCATGACGGCTTAACGCTAAACCGAGATCATCAGGATGAATGCCGAAACCGTTATCCCGAACCTGGATTAATTGGCTGCCGGATCCTTCAATAGTGACTTCGATTTCGGTGGCGGCAGCATCAAGGCTATTCTCCACCAGTTCTTTGATGACCGAAGCCGGTCGTTCGATAACTTCGCCAGCCGCAATCTGGTTAGCAAGTTGTAAGGGCAGGGCATGGATTCGTTTAGGTGTCAGCATCGACACAGTTTAACAGTTGCGAACAGGAAATCCGCAGTCGGAAATGATCAAGGGATCTTTAATATGTCACCGACATGCAAGGTGCTGGTTTGCAGATTATTGGTGGATTTAAGCTCCATCATATTCACCCGGTAACGCTGTGCAATGGTGCTTAACGTATCGCCGCGGCTGACAATATGCTGCTGCGGTTTGACTTGCTGAGTAATTGGATTACGTTGGAAATAGCTGCGGATCCCGGTCAACATGGCTTGAGCAAGTTTGTTTTGATGATTCACATCATTCAGTTTGCGTTCTTCTTCCGGGTTGGAAATAAAAGCTGTTTCCACCAGAACCGAAGGAATATCTGGAGATTTAAGTACCACGAACGCGGCTGACTCAACCTGTTTTTTATGGACCGGACCAACACGTTTCAAACCGCTTAAAACACTGTTTCCGACCTCCAAACTGGCTTCCAGACTGGCGGTTTGCGATAAATCAAGTAACACCGAGGCCAGCAAATCATCTTTATCTTCAAGGCTTATACCACCCGCCAGATCGGCCGCATTTTCACGATCAGCCAAGATCTGCGCGGCCTCACTACTGGCTCCGCGAGGCGATAACACATAGACCGATGAACCTCTGGCACTAGTACGTTGAAATGCATCTGCATGGATGGAAATAAACATATCCGCACCGTTCTGTTTGGCGCGCTGAATACGTTGTCTCAAGGTGATAAATTCATCGCGATCACGTGTCATATAGGCGCGCATGCCGGGTTCATCATTGACCAGTTTTGCCAGTCTTCGTGAAATCGCCAATACCACATCTTTTTCTCGGGTGCCGTTGCGGCCAATAGCACCGGGATCTCGACCACCATGACCTGGATCAATTGCGATAACGATATCCCGACGTGGCAAGACCGGTCGGCTTCTTACAACGGATGAATCCATTTGTGTTTGTTGAGGTGCGGTAGCCGTTTGCACCAACTGTGGAGGTTCTTCTGCAGCTGCTTGTTGAGTTGGTGCAGGAGTCTGGGCTTTTTCAGCAGGTTTGTCTGCTGTCTGCTGCACAGGTTTATTGCTGGCTACGGCAGTTGCCGGTCCGTGTTTTAAATCAACCAGCAGTCGATGGGAATATTGACCTTCCGGTGCCAGCGCCTGGATTTCATAATCTGTGGCTTGTTTTAGATCAAAAACCAGCCGATAAGTAGTTTGATCATGTTGGGCATGGCGGATTTTATCGACGACAGCGCTATTGAAAGTAGGAGCGATAAGGGCCTTATTAACTTTGGCAGCTTTGATATCAACCACTAAACGATGCGGATTGGTGAGAGTAAAGCTTTGATATTCCAGAGCTTGGTCCAGATCCAGCACGACTCTTGTCATGTTGTCATTTTGGGACACACGGATATTTTCTACCGATGCGCTATGCGCAGTGGCAGTTAACATCAGCATAATCAATCCCAAAAATACACGAGACATAGTCGGTTCCTGCAATTTACACAGCCCTAGTTTGTGTTTGACGGAATAAAAAATCAAGACTTTTTTCTATATTTTTAAATGAGATACAGAGTAAAGCTGAATTAATTGTGAAGTTTTTCGCAGATCTGCTCAGCCATTGCCGAATAAGGGGTAAAAGTCACTTGTCGTCCAGAAGTCTGATAATTCAATGAGATAAGCAGATCCGGTTCCGGCAGCACACCTTTGCCTTGTTCAGGCCATTCGATTAATGACAGGGCGTTTGTGGAAAAATAATCTTCAATACCGAGATAAAGCAGTTCTTCAGGATCAGCGAGGCGATAAAGATCAAAATGATAAACATCCCGCTCATTGAGTTGATAATGTTCGACCAGTGTATAGGTAGGACTTTTGACTTTGCCAGAGTGGCCTAAAGCCTGAAGCAGGCCTCGAACAAAGGTAGTTTTTCCGGCACCCAGATCTCCTTTCAAATGAATTGAAAAGGCCGATACAGGTAATAAAACCGCCAGTTTAGCGGCCAAATCCAAAGTTGCTTGTTCGTCGGCGAGAAAAATCATATTAGTAATTCAGGTTAGCTAATTTACGAAGATGCGGCATTAAATCCATTGCCAGAGTACCACGCTCGCCATCCTGTTCAGCGGTTTTATCAGCAGCCATGCCGTGCATTGTCACACCAACACAAGCCGCATCCATTACTTTGAAATGTTGAGCCAGTAAACCGCCAATTACCCCGGCCAATACATCTCCCATACCACCACTTCCCATACCCGGATTTCCATATGTTGAAAGACGGATAGGTGTTTCGCCATTGGAAATTAATGTACCGGAACCTTTTAAAACCACTACACCGCCATAACGTTTTTGTAATTCACCAATTGCAGCAAAACGATCTGACTGGACTTCTTTAGAGCTACAACCTAATAAACGCGCTGCTTCACCAGGATGCGGAGTGAGTACCCAGTTATCACGATGTTGCGGATTTTTACTCAACAGATTTAGTGCATCAGCATCAACAACCATAGGCAATTTTGCTTCGAGCGCTTTCTGAAATAATGCCGCTCCCCATTCACCCTGTCCTAAACCCGGTCCAATAGTTAACGCATTGGCCGAGCTTAATAATGCTTCCAGATCTCCAGCATCTTCCACGCCATGGCACATAAGTTCCGGACGAGTCAGATTGAAAAAAGCGCTGTGTGCACTGCGTGTAGCAACACTGATTAAACCTGCACCAACACGGCCACCTGCTTCCGCAGCAAGTCGGGCTGCACCTGACATACCGTGATCGCCGCCAATAATTAATAAATGACCATACAAACCTTTATGGCCTGTACGCTCACGAGGCTTCAGTCCTGCTGCATCTTTTTCCAGACTGACTCGACGAGCAGTGGGGGGGAAAACGTTATAAATGGAGGGCGGTACTTTTAATGAATCAAAAATGACTTTGCCACAAAAACTCGGGCCGTCACCGGTAAATAAACCGGTATTTAATCCAAGAAAACTCAGCGTGATAGTGGCCCGAACGGCGGTGCCCAATTCCTGTCCTGTATCAGCATGAATACCTGATGGGATATCTAAAGCCAAAACTGGAGTATGTTTCGAATGTTGATTGATATCTTCAATGACTAAAGCGTAGTCACCACTTACTTCACGGTTAAGACCAGTGCCAAAAAGTGCATCAACAATAACGTCCGCGGTGGGTAATTTGTCTGCAACACGTTGAATTTCTGTGCCGGTGGCAAGTAAGGCTTTGCGTGCTGTAGTGGTCTCTTCACTCATTCCACGCTCATCGCCAAGCTGAAAAATGCTGACGCGATAGTCTTTAGCTAATGCCTGTGTTGCCAGCTCGAAGCCATCGCCGCCATTATTGCCGGTACCGCAAACGATAAGAATATGTCTGGCTAGAGGGAAGTGATTTCTGATGGCCTCCAATGCCGCTGTCCCCGCACAAGACATTAATTTTGCTGAGGAAATATTGTGCTGCTGCGTGACGATTCGTTCCAATTCACGGGTCTGTACTGCTGTATAGAGCTCGTGCGGCAAGTTCGACATAAAAATAATAGTCCGGAGGAATTAATTCAGTTCACTATAATAGCCTGCATGGCCGATCCAAATACAGTGCAGTCCTCCCGTGCGCTTCTTGCAGATATGCAAGTCTGGGCGCGATCGCTGGGTTTTCAGCAGCTCGGCGTCAGCGATATTGACTTGTCTGCAGCAGAAGAACAATTACAGCAATGGCTGGCGAAGGGCTTTCATGGTGAGATGGAGTTTATGGAGCGCCATGGCAGTTTGCGGTCACATCCCGAACAACTGGTGCCGGGCACTATCCGTGTTATCACTGCCCGAATGGACTATTGGCCGGAAACCGCAGCCGATGCTTGGCAGGTGATGGGTGATAGCGATCTTGGTTTTGTTTCTCGATATGCACTTGGACGTGATTATCATAAGGTGATGCGTAAGCGTTTACTTCGCCTATCACAAAGAATTGAAGAGGCAGTTGGTGCAATGGGCTATCGTGTATTCACCGATAGTGCTCCTGTGTTGGAGAAAGCCTTGGCACAGAAATCCGGCCTGGGCTGGATTGGCAAGCACACCAATGTTCTCAATCGAGACAACGGTTCTTATTTTTTTCTTGGCGAGATTTATACCGATTTGCCGTTGCCGCTGACTGAGCCAGTCACCGAGCATTGCGGCAGTTGTACAGCGTGTATTGATATCTGTCCGACGCAGGCAATCGTTGCACCTTATGAGCTCGATGCTCGACGTTGTATTTCTTATCTTACTATCGAACTTCGCGGTAGTATCCCTGTGGAATTCCGCCCAATGATGGGCAACCGTATCTATGGCTGTGATGATTGTCAGCTGGTATGTCCATGGAACAAATTCGCCCAGATGACTACTGAATCAGCCTATTTGCCACGCGAAGGGCTGGATGCACCAAAGCTGGTAGATTTATTTAGCTGGACCGAAGCAGAATTTCTCCAACGACTTGAAGGCAGCCCGATCCGACGCATTGGTTATGAATGCTGGTTGAGAAATATTGCGATCGCTTTAGGTAATGCCGAAACCTCAGATGAGGTACTTTCGGCATTGAACGCCCGGCTTGAGTATCATTCGGAATTAATTCGCGAGCATGTTTTGTGGGCATTAGAACAGCATTGCTAACTGTCATCGTCTGGTCATGGAATCCGCTGAAAATAGCCAAATAGCGAAGTACCCAAACTCTCAGGAACCAACATGTCAGGAAATCACTTCGATCACCTTCTGCAAAAGCAACTGAGTAGACGTTCAGTATTGCAATTCAGTCTTGGCGCGATGCTCGCATCCGCTATGCCATTGTCTTCTGCTAACACGATGCTTCGCAATCACACTGAACTGCTTGGCTTTAAGCCGATTCCAGCTGCTGATTTACTGGATGAAGTCGTAGTACCGGAAGGTTATCGGGCGGAAGTGTTTTACCGCTGGGGTGATCCGATTTCAGATGGTCCGGCATTTAACATGGATGCCAGCAACAGTGCTGCCGATCAATTGCAACAAGCCGGCATGCACCATGATGCTTTGCAGTATTTTCCGCTACCCAAAGGCTCAAACAGTAATGATCATGGCCTGTTGGTGATGAATCATGAATATCTGGATCTCGACCTAATTCATACTGATGGCAGCCATGACCATTCACCGGAAACCTACAACGCCGACAAAGTCGCCAAAGAGCAAAATGCGCACGGCGTATCGCTAATTGAGGTCAAGCATGTTGATGGTCAATGGCAAATCATCCGTCCATCAAGTTATGCAAGACGGCTGACTGCAAATACCGAAATGACCGTTAGTGGTCCGGCAGCAGGACATGAATTGATGAAAACTCAAGCCGATCCTCAAGGCAAAAAAGTATTGGGTACATTCAACAATTGTGCGAATGGCAAAACCCCGTGGGGCACTTATCTGACCTGCGAAGAGAATTTTCATTACTACTTTGTTTATGATCAAAAACAGCCTAGAGACGCCGATACCGAACGCCGTTGGAAGCGTTACAGATTAGGCTTCAGTTATTACGGTTGGCAGCAGTTTGATCCACGTTTTGATCTGGATAAAGAGCCCAATGAAGTTAATCGCTTTGGCTGGGTGGTGGAATTTGATCCTTATGATCCGCAAAGCATGCCGGTTAAACGCACCGCGTTGGGCCGTTTTGCTCATGAAAATGTGGCTCACAAAATCGGTAAAGATGGTCGCCTTGCATTTTATTCGGGTGATGATTCCAGGTTTGAATACATCTATAAATTCATTACTCGCGATGCCTGGGATGGCACCTTAGGGGCACGTCATGGTCGTCTGCTGGATGACGGAATTCTCTATGCTGCCCGCTTTGAAGAAGATGGCAGCGCCCGCTGGTTGCCACTGGTATTTGGTGAAAATGGCTTAATTGCTGAAAATGGTTTTGTCGATCAGGCTGATGTGTTGATTCATGCCCGTGCAGCAGCCGATATTGTTGGGGCCACTAAAATGGATCGCCCGGAATGGATTACAGTTCATCCCCACACCGATGATGTGTTTGTTTCGCTAACCAATAACAGCGAGCGGGGTAGTGAAGGCTATCCCGGCAAAGATGCAGCTAATCCACGTAATCAGAATCTATTCGGTCATATCATTAAATTCAGTGAAACCGATGCTACTGCTACGGAATTCAACTGGCAGGTGTTTGTGCTGGGGGGGGAAGGCGAGGGCGAACAGTTCGCTAATCCAGATGGCTTATATGTCGATGATCGTGGTGTGTTATGGATTCAGACAGATGTCAGTTCCAGTGTGATGAATGACGGGCCGTTCAAAGATTTTGGTAATAACCAGATGCTGGCAGCTGATCCTGAGACCGGCGAAATCCGCCGTTTTCTGACGGGACCAATTGGTTGTGAAGTCACCGGCGTTATCATGACACCGGATATGAAAACCATGTGGGTCAATATTCAACATCCCGGCGAAATGCCTGAGGTGCTGGAAAAACGTGGCATCGTGAAATCTCCTCAAAATCCTACTGCTGCAAGCAACTGGCCTGATCATCAACCTAATGGCCGACCACGTTCTGCCACAGTGCTTATCACCAAAGAGGATGGTGGGGTGATTGGGACTTGATTTTTAGTAATTAACCTCAGGGGTTTAAAAGATATTTATCCGCAGATTAAAGCTTTAGAGTGCTGGCACCAAAAGCTCTGGATACAATTGAAAGTTAATCTTTCGGCAAATCCTTAAACGCCGCAATCGCATCTTTTCTGGCTTGTTTATAATCCACAACCGGTTGCGGGTAGCCGCATTGTTCACGGAGTTCTGCTGGTGGATTATGCAGTTGCTTGCTCGATACGTCTTTTAACTCCGGGATAAAGCGTTTGATAAACAAGCCCTGTGGATCATAGCGTTCGGATTGCAGGGTGGGATTGAATACCCGAAAGTAGGGCGCGGCGTCGACACCCGTTGAAGCACTCCATTGCCAACCCCCATTGTTGGCAGCGAATTCACCATCAATCAATGTCTGCATAAAATACTGTTCACCACGACGCCAGTCGAGCAGTAGCAGTTTGCTGAGGAAGCTGGCGGTGATCATTCTGAGTCGATTATGCATCCAGCCGGTTTGATTAAGTTGGCGCATTGCGGCATCGACAATCGGGAAGCCGGTTTTGCCTTCGCACCAGGCTTTGAAACCGGCTTCATCATCGCGCCAGATAACTTTTTCGGTTTCCGGTTTAAATGCTTTACCCATACTCAGGCGTGGAAAATACAGCAATAATTGTTTGTAAAAATCTCGCCAGGCAAGTTCACGTAGCCAGTCATCATGACGCCAGTCACGGTTGGCTTCACCGCAATAAAACTGAATGGTGGCCAGTAATCTTCTTGGGCCTAACTGGCCGTTGGCCAGATACGGTGACAAAGTGCTGGTGGCCGGTTTACTGGGAAAATCGCGTTGGCTTTTGTAATCATCGAGTTTGATTTCACAAAATGCCGAAAGCCGTTCCAACGCTTTTTGTTCGTTGCCGGGCCATAAATCATCTCGAAATTCTCCGGCCCAATCACATCTCAATAGCTCCGGTTTTAATGCTTTACCCTGTGATTTTGGCTCGGTATATGGGGCTTGTTGAATATCTTCGAGGATTTGCAGCCAGCGACGGTAATAGGGCGTGAATACTTTAAAAGGATCATCCTGCTGGGTTTTTACCGGTAAGGCGACCAGTAAATCTTCGGCGAGCAAATGTACTTTTATATTGGCTTTAGTTAATGCCTCATTAACCGCCTGATCTCGACATTGTTCATCAAGCGGTGTTTCAGCCTGAAACCAGATATCACTGATATTTTGCTGCTGGCAAAATTTCAATAATTCATCGGGCACATCAGCAAAAAAATCAACTTCTAATAAATGAAACGGTATGCCAAGCTGGGCAAGTCGATCAGCGATATCCTGCAAAGCTGCAGCGCGAAGCCTAATCTTGCCGGGGATTCATCATGTTGTTTCCATTGTTCAGGCGTGGCGCAGAACACTACTTGAATGGGACCTTGTTCGGCTGCGAGTGCCAATCCTGGATGATCATCGAGGCGTAAATCATTGCGTAACCAGACCAGTTGCGTTGCTTGCATAGTGTTTCCTTACGGTAAATTTCTGAACAGGTATTCAGCACGCTGGCTGATGGCCTGTTGTTCATCTTGAGATTTGTTGTGCCAGTTTTTGACCTGCATACCAAGACGAGGGTTTTTACTCAGAAAGTCCTGATGTCGGTCGACAAAATGCCAGTACAACGTGGTAAATGGACAGGCGTTATCGCCACTGGCTTGATTGGGATTAAATGGGCAAGACTTGCAATAATTGGACATGCGATCGATATAAGCACCGCTGGCAATATAGGGTTTGGAACCGACGATGCCGCCATCGGCGTATTGGCTCATACCCAATGTATTCGGGATCTCCACCCAGGCAACGGCATCGACGTACATTGCCAGATACCACTCATGAATGGCCTTGGGTTTAACCCCCCATAACAAAGCAAACAAACCTGTGACCATCAGCCGTTGAATATGATGCCCGTATCCATGATTCAACACCTGTTTGACGCTGTGATGCAGGCAGGTCATTTCGGTTTCAGCATTCCAATATAATGCTGGCAGATTGCGACTGGCATTGAGTGCATTCATCTGCAGCCAGTCTTCGCGATAGCTCCAATACAAACCACGCACATATTCACGCCAGCCGAGGATTTGCCGGATAAAACCCTCCACTGCATTTAACGGCGCGTCATTATCGATATAGGCTTTTTCAGCCGCTTCAATAACTTCTGCGGGGGAAAGTAGTTTGAGATTCAGACAGGTCGATAAGCGTGAATGATAAAGCCATGGTTCATCGGTCCACATCGCATCCTGATAATCGCCGAAATGTTTCAGGCGGTGCTGAATAAAATCCTTTAATGCTGCCAATGCTTGTTCACGGCTGACCGGCCAGTTAAAGGTTTCAATATCGCCGTAGAGATCCGGCAGAAAGTTTTCAACATCCGTTATGACTTGTTTGGTGATGTCATCCGCTTCAAACAATAGAGGCTCAGACAATTTGGATGGACCTTTTTTGCCAAAGCTTTTGCGGTTGTCCTTATCAAAATTCCATTGACCACCAAGCGGCTGGTCATCTTCCATCAGGATTTGCCGGCTTTTACGTAATTGGCGATACCAGAATTCCATTCGCGGTTGTTTGCGGTCGGCAAGCCAGGCTTTAAATTCGCCTTTATGGCTGATGAAATGCTGATCAGCCAGCCACTCAATCTCGATATCAACATCATTGGCGCATTGCTGTATTTCGTTCATGACTCTGACATCACCAGGCAAGACGCAGCGGATTTTTTCAAACGAATCGTGTTTTAACGTGGCAGATAAAGCGTTATAAAAACTGGATTTTTTATCTTTTAACGTCCAGTAATTCAGCGGATAGCTATCGGTTTTGAGTTGTTCAGCAAAGTGCCGCATCGCCGATAAAAATAAAACAGTACGCTGTTTACTTGATAAATACTCTGTGGACTCAGCCGACACTTCAGCCATCCACAGTCGATCATGCTGAGGATCAAAGTCATCGAACAATAGACTCTCAGCATCAAGTTGATCACCGAGGATCAGATTGAGATAACGCAGCTTAGGCATTTAATGTCGAAAGTGCCGCCAGCCACAATAAAAAGGCAGCGCCATAAGATAGATGACCCCGCAAGCGCATCAACTCGGCAGAGTAGATTTCGCTGAGTTGCTGCCGTTCATATAAGTGCAAGCCAATAAATGATAAAGCAGCCAGCCATAGCCAGTAATGTGTCGGGGATAATAACCAGCACCAGGCCCATAACATGGTGGAGACACTGACAATCACTACATGTCGTGGAAGCTTTTCAACGCTACTTACATACCAGAGCAGACCACCCAGAAAGCTGAAAATTAATGCCGCATAACTGAGCAACCAGTCGATAGCATACAAATAACCCAGCCAGCTCATAATCGCTAATCCTAAAAAAGGCAGCAGTCCGGCATAACCTAAAACTCGGTGACTATTGGAGATCATGAAGCCTCCTCTGCAGGTAAACGTAAGCTTTCAATCAATAACTGTTTAGGGCGAAGTTTTAACAAAAAGCGTAGCTGGATTTTGTAGGCATCCAGATCAAAATATTGTGGTTCAGCATATTGCTGCTGTAATCGTTCAAAGGCATCGTGTTGGTTTTTTACGATGCCGAGATAAAGCCATTGATCGACCAGATGAAAATGCGCTGCCTCATAATCGCCATCTGCCGGTAGTTCAGTAATGACTATCGGGCCTGGCCATGGCCAGGCCTGATTTTTAATACCCGATAACGCAGTTTGCAATCGCAGGTTGTACCGTATTGCCGGTTCTTCACCGCAGCAGGCACCCAGACATTTTTTTAACTGAAAACCAAAACAGCCGTTTTTAGTTTTTTCCAGGCCACAAAGTTTCTGACACAGCTGATGTTCATTAATTAGATCGAGCAGTTTTTTTTCCGCCTGTTTCTGACTACGAAACAATCCATAACGCTGACTGATATCGGGTGGCTGATTTAAATCGGCCATTTCAATCGTGGTGCGGTGGTAACCCTTATCATTGACCGTTAAAGCGATTTGATACAGTCGCTTGGTTTTGGTCTGACGCCGGTTATAGCGTGGCGTTTTGCTTTTGATTAACTGGTTTTCCAGTAGTTGGGCACCAAAATCGGAAGGGGTTTCGATAAAATCAATATGCTGCAGCTGTTGCTGCATTTCGGTGTTACGTAGTTTGCCATTCTGTACAAAATGACTGAGCACACGTTGTTTGATATTGACGGATTTACCGATATATAACAGCGCGCCATGTTCATCAAAAAACTGATAGATGCCGGGACGTTCGGGCAATTTGTTGATTTCAGCAATATCCAGATGACTGGGCACTCGGGTTTGTTGTGATAATTGCTTACAGGCTTGCTGGATAGTGGATTCATCAAAATCGTGTTGGGTCTGTTGGAATAATTCAAGAATAACCTGAGCATCATCCATTGCCCGATGCCGTTGATTAACGGTCAGGCCCAGCCGGGCAACAATCGCATCAATACCGTGACGACGTTGCTCAGGGTATAACAACCGACTGATTTTGACTGAACATAGTGTTTTGGCAGAAAAGGTAATGCCAATGCGACGAAACGATTCGCGGATAAAACCATAATCAAAGCGCACATGATGGGCAACAAAGACTTTGTCAGCTAGACGTTGCTGCAATTCTTCAGCAATATCGGCAAACGACGGTTGGTTTGCCACCATTGAATCGGTAATACCGGTTAATTTGCTGATCCATGGTGGAATACTGATGCCCGGATTAATCAATGTCTGCCAGCGGTCAGTTTCAACCCCATCAGTGATTTCGATCAGAGCAATTTCGGTGAGACGATCACGAATGGCATTACCACCCGTGGTCTCACAATCGAGCAATATCATTTTTTCCGGGAACCCAGATAAGGGTTTCATATGCGATTGACCTGCTTACGCTGACGACGGCATCTCTCGGAACAATATAAAACCTGCTCCCAACACTCACGCCATTTTTTTCGCCAGCTAAACGGACGGTTGCAGATAAGGCACTGCTTTGACGGTAAGTGTGGTTTGAGATGCGCCATTACAATCACAATTTAATTGAGTGTAATGATCATCCTGCGGTTGTCGTGAAATTACCGTGAATTGAATTTGTTATAAATCGTGACTTTACTCAGGCACTTTAATCATATGCTCGCGATAGTGCTGCAGTTCGCGAATAGAGTCTTTGATATCATCCATCGCCAGATGTGACGATTTTTTCTTGAAGGATTTTTCGACTTTGGGTGCCCAGCGCCGCGCGATTTCCTTGAAGCTGCTGACGTCAAGATTACGGTAATGGAAATAGGCTTCCAGTTCCGGCATCAACCGCGCCATAAAGCGGCGATCCTGACAAATACTGTTGCCACACATGGGGGATATGCCGGCAGGTACGTATTTTTTTAGAAATTCCAACGTTTCTTGTTCAGCCTGTTCAACTGTAACTAAACTGTTGCGAACCCGCTCAGCTAGTCCAGAGCCACCGTGTTGTTTGGTATTCCATTCATCCATACCGGCCAGAATGCTGTCAGGTTGATGAATTGCGATAATTGGGCCTTCTGCCAAAATGTTCAGTTCGCTGTCAGTGACAATGGTGGCGATTTCGATAATATAGTCGTTGTTGGTATCGAGACCGGTCATTTCCAGGTCAATCCAGATCAGGTTATGTTTGCTTTTGGCCATGGGCTCCGTCTTTTTATTACTACAGATTTAGGTGAACTATGTTGCCATTGATTGTATCAAAGGCTAATGTACACGACACCTTATACGATTCTAACTGGTTTAAAAAATTATGAACGAATTTAGCTGGATATTTTTAATTGCGTTGGCCCTGATGACGGGGATTGAGATCTGGTTGTCATTGCGTCAACGTCGCCATGTACTGGCGAATCGCGATGAAGTGCCTGCCGCATTTCGTGAGCAGATTGGTTTAGCCGCACACCAAAAGGCTGCTGATTATACGGTGGCCAAAGGCGTTCAAATGCGTCGCGAAAGCTGGTTTGGTGCAATTGTCTTAATCCTTTGGACGTTGGGCGGTGGTTTGGCGCTTTTGTCTGGTGCATGGGAAAGTCTGGGCTGGTCAGCCATGACAACCGGAGTGGTTTTGATTCTGAGTTTTCTGGTGATTGGTTCTTTACTCGAATTGCCATTGTCCTGGTATCGCACCTTTGTGATGGAAGAAAAATTCGGTTTTAACCGTAATACACCAGTTTTGTTTATGGGCGATTTTGCCAAGCAGTTACTGTTGATGCTGGTGTTGGGCGCGCCGATTGCTTGGGTAACCTTATGGCTGATGAATAGTACTGGAGAATTCTGGTGGTTATACCTTTGGGCAGCCTGGATGGGCTTTGCCGTCGTTATGATGTGGGCATATCCGGCCTTTATTGCGCCACTGTTTAACAAATTCACCCCATTAGATGATGCCGATCTGAAACAAAAAGTGGAAAACCTGTTGCAACGTTGTGGTTTCAAAAGCCAGGGCATTTATGTGATGGATGGATCACGTCGCAGTGGACACGGAAATGCTTATTTCACCGGTTTAGGAAATAACAAACGCATCGTATTTTTTGATACTTTGCTCAATACCTTGAATGAAGATCAGATTGAAGCGGTATTGGCCCATGAACTGGGACATTTTCGTCGTAAACATGTTATTAAAAATATGATGATGATGGCGGTATTGAGTTTGATTGGGCTGGCACTGCTTGGTTGGGCATCAACACAAACCTGGTTCTACACTGGCCTTGGGGTGGACACACAAAACAATGCGATTGCACTGATTCTGTTTATGCTGGTTATTCCGGTATTCAGTTTCTTTCTGCATCCATTGATGACTTCCATGTCACGCAAATATGAATTTGAAGCAGATGCGTATGCGGCGTCGGTTTCCAATGCGGATGATTTGATTACTGCGCTGGTCGCTTTATACAAAGAAAATGCCAGCACGCTGACACCGGATCCACTGGTTTCAGCTATTTATGACTCACATCCACCGGCATCGCTACGAATTGCTGCACTGCAAACACGAGCGGTTGTCTGATTGATGCGTTATTTATTGGCCATGCTTTTCCTTAGTGTCAGCGCTACGTCGCTGGCACAGGGAAAACAATTGCATGATGCCAATTGTATGCAATGTCACGCTTCTTTAACCGGTGGTCAGCCGAATTCGATTTATTCTCGTGCAGATCGGGGGGTAAAAACGTTGGATGGCTTGGAAAAACGCGTGGCGAATTGTGCGATTGCTGCTGATGTCAATTGGACACCGGCACAGCAAAAACAAGTAGTAGATTATCTTAACAGTCAGTTTTATAAGTTCTGATTAACGTAGCGTAATGCAATTTCTGCCTGCAGCTTTTGATTCATACAAAGCAACATCGGCACGTTCAATAATATTCAATGTGGTGTCACCAGGCTGGTATTGGCTTAGACCAACAGAAACCGTAACTGTACCTATTGTTTCATCACTGTCTTTTTTCTTTAGATTACTGCTGGCAAGCTGTTGGCGAATTATGTCTGCAATTTCTAATGCTTGGTGGGCTGGGGTGTCGATAAAGATGACTGCCATCTCCTCGCCACCAAAACGCGCTGCTATATGCGATTGGTTGTGACAGTGTTTTTTCAACAGACTGGCAAAATATTGCAAGACTCGATCACCAAGCAAATGACCGAATTTATCGTTGACCTGCTTAAAATGATCAATATCAAATAAGCCTAGCGTGAAAGTCTTTTCGCCCTCATGACAAAGCTCAGTTAATTTTTTATTCAGGCAGCTACGATTTAATAACCCGGTTAAACCGTCGGTTTTTGCCTGTTGTTTAACGATCTCTAATTCAGCTCTCAATCGAAGTATTTCTTGAGTGGTTACTGCTAATTCCTGCTTCAAATCACTGCTGGATTGACCTAGTTTACGAGTGTTTTGCAGAATTTCTGACAAAACGCTTTTAATTTCTGTGATGTCTTCGGTTTGTTCCAGTTTGGTTTGCTGAATGGCCAGATCGTCAGAAAAATCACCAGCGGCCAATTCAACCTTATTGATCTGATTCATCGTGTTGTCGACCACCAGTCTAAGCCCGTTATTAGTGGCTTCAAGCTTTTCTGGTAAGCCCATTAATACATATTTTTCATACAGCTTTTGGGTCAGTTCAGGTGTGATTTTCTGCTGTTTTTGCAGACGAGTGTCAATGGCTTTTTTTAATTGTTGATTATTGCCCGCCACATATTCATACCAAACGGCATAATTGACCGGGTTGACAGGAGTTTGGTGCTGATTGATAAACGGTAATGTGCGACGCAGGTTTTCCGATGCCTGATGAAATGCTTCAGTATAGACGGGAGGAAATGAAGAGGACGTTGACACAAAATATCCTTAGTTTATGAAATATATCTATTCAGATATGGCAGATATGAAATGAATCAATAATCCTGGCTACTATAACCACAACAATTAGATACCATCTGCAGCTTAACTTTCGTCCTTTAACCTGACGGCTAATACATCACAACTGGCATGATGCAATATGGCATTAGCTGTTGAACCAAGTAACATTTTGATGCCCTTGCGACCATGCGAACCAACGACGATTAGATCAACATTATTTTCTTCGGCGATGCGTACGATATCACGGCCCGGGCTACCAAACTCTATCCATTGGCTATCTGTATCGATACCGAATTTTTCTCCCAATAGAGATAGTTGTTTTTCACCGGCATTGAGTAGCGCATCACGCATATCGGCATCAACACTGATCATCGGTTCATAGGCAAAATCAGTCAGTGGGAAATCCTCTACGATATGACACAAGCTCAGCCTTGTATTGTTGTTGGCGGCTGCCAACGCTTTGGCACGATGAATCACCATATCCGTATGGTTGGAAAAATCCGCTGCAATCAGAATATGTTGATAAAGGGCCATTAAAGTCTCTCCTTGGAATAAATAAGGCAGGGGAGCCCCTGCCTTATGAGTTATTATTTTTCACTTTCCAGAAAACGTTCAGCATCCAGTGCTGCCATACAGCCAGCTCCAGCTGAAGTGATTGCCTGACGATAAATAGGATCGGACACATCACCTGCTGCAAACACGCCAGGAATACTGGTTTGTGTGCCTTTTTTCAGAATGATGTAATCGTGTTGCATTTCCAGCTGGCCCTTAAACATAGATGTGTTTGGCTGATGACCGATGGCAATAAACACGCCTTGTACAGGGACTTCCTGGGTATCACCTGTTTCGGTGTTTTTAACTCGAATACCCGTCACACCAGCGTTATCACCCAAAACTTCGTCTAGCGTGTGATTCCACAAAATTTCAACATTGCCGGTTTCGGCCTTTTTCAATAAATGATTGCTGAGAATTTTTTCACTGCGGAAGCTATCACGACGGTGAATCACTGTGACTTTCGAAGCTATATTAGATAAATATAATGCTTCTTCAACCGCTGTGTTGCCGCCACCAATAACGGCAACAGGCTGATTTTTATAGAAAAATCCATCGCAGGTCGCACAGGCAGATACGCCACGGCCTTTAAAGGCTTCTTCAGAGTCCATACCCAAATATTTAGCTGACGCGCCAGTGGCAATGATTAATGCATCAGCTGTGTATTCACCGGCATCACCGATTAATCTAAATGGACGCTGGCTTAAATCAGCAGTGTGAATATGATCAAAGATGATGTCAGTTCCGAAACGCTCTGCATGTTTTTGCATACGTTGCATTAATTCAGGACCTTGCACACCCTCGGCATCACCCGGCCAGTTATCGACATCGGTGGTGGTAGTCAATTGGCCACCTTGTTCAATACCGGTTATTAACACAGGCTCCAAAGCAGCTCGAGCAGCATAAACCGCGGCGGTATAACCCGCAGGGCCTGAACCCAAAATCAGTAGTCGGCAGTGTTTGCTGTCCGCCATAAGTGTGTCTCCCAGTATCGAATAAAAATCTAATAGATTAGAGTACCCATTGCTTTGCCTTTGGACAAGCATCAGCTGCTAAAACCTGTGTTAGAATCTGCGTTTAATCAATTGGCTTCATTGGAAATATCACATTGGCACAAGCGACACGGGCAAACGACAAAAATAAACCAGATGTCTCCGCTGGCGCAGTCGGGTTCAGACTTCGTGAAGCAGCACTGATCCTGGCGCTGGCATTAGCGGCATATCTATTGTTGTCTTTAATCACTTACGAACCTACTGATCCTGGCTGGTCAACCACCGGAACGGATGATCTCATCGCTAACCGGGGTGGTATTGTCGGCGCATGGCTTGCAGATACTTTGCTGTTTGCTTTTGGTTTACCTGCTTATCTGGCACCACTCATGTTGGGATTCAGTGGCTGGCTGTTATTCAGCTGGGGCAAGCGGGCCGATGGCGATGATGAGTTGCATTTCTGGGTATTAAAATCTGTCGGGCTGATTATGGCTTTGGCTGCTGCCAGTGGCTTGTCATCCCTCAGTTTAGTTGAATATGCAAAATATTTACCTGAAGGTGCTGGTGGTGTTCTTGGGCAATCAGTTGGTCAGGGATTTGAATCAGTCTTTGGTGCTTCAGGCACCAGTTTGTTGTTGTTAGCGTTATTGCTGACCGGGGTAACATTATTTACCGGTTTATCCTGGTTAATGGTGATTGACCGGTTGGGTGCTATGGCGATGGTGGTGTTAATCCATGTTTCCCGCTGGAGCCGTGAATTGCAGGGTAATTTGCAAATTAGACGCACCCGTCAGCAACGCGAAGAAAGCTTTATCGCACAGAAAGAAAAAATGCAAAGTAAGCCTAAAGTCCGCGTTGAACCCCAGATAGTGGTGAAAGAACCTAGCAAGCGTGAAGAAAAAGAACGCCAGCAACCCTTGTTTGAAACACCTGATGCACCAGGAATGCCAACCTTGTCTTTATTGGACATGCCAAAAGCAGTCACCACGGGATATAGCGAAGAAGTGTTAGAAGCATTATCGCGTCTTGTGGAATTAAAACTAAAAGATTTCGGTGTGGAAGTTCAGGTAGTTGAGGTTCAGCCCGGTCCAGTCGTCACCCGTTTTGAATTACAACCAGCAGCGGGCATTAAAGTCAGTCGCATCAGTGGTCTGGCCAAAGATTTGGCCCGAGCCTTATCAATTACCAGTGTACGTATTGTTGAAATTATTCCGGGCAAGCCGTTTGTGGGCCTGGAAATCCCCAATGAAATTCGGGAAGTGGTTCGATTACGCGAAATTCTCGCTTGCAGTGATTACGAAAACAGCAAATCACCTTTGGTTATGGCTTTGGGTAAAGATATTGCTGGCAGACCTGTGGTTGCTAACCTCGAAAAAATGCCGCATTTATTAGTGGCGGGTACTACCGGTTCTGGGAAATCCGTTGCCGTTAACGCAATGATCTTGAGCCTGTTATACAAAGCTACACCTAAAGACGTTCGCCTGATCATGGTTGATCCGAAAATGTTGGAATTATCGATTTACGAAGATATTCCGCATTTGCTGACCCCTGTGGTGACCGATATGAAAGAGGCTGCCAATGCCTTGCGTTGGTGTGTTGCAGAAATGGAAAGACGTTATCCATTAATGGCCGCATTGGGCGTGCGCAATATCGCTGGTTATAACAAGAAAGTGCAAGATGCTATCGATAGTGGTGAGCCGATTCCAGACCCCATGGCAGAAGTGTTGCCCGGTGAGCCGATCCCGACTTTGGACACCTTACCGTTTATCGTGGTCATCATCGACGAATTAGCCGATATGATGATGGTCGTTGGCAAGCAAGTTGAAGAGCTGATTGCTCGTTTGGCACAAAAGGCTCGTGCTGCCGGTATTCATTTAATTCTGGCAACCCAAAGACCTTCGGTGGATGTTATTACTGGCTTGATTAAAGCGAATATCCCGACCCGTATGGCGTTTCAGGTCTCTTCAAGAATCGATTCGAGGACTATTCTGGATCAGATGGGCGCCGAGCAATTATTAGGGCAGGGCGATATGTTGTATCTACCTCCCGGCAGCGGCTTGCCTGAACGTGTGCATGGTGCCTTTGTGGATGACCATGAAGTGCATGCAGTAGTGAACTTCCTGAAATCGCAAGGCGGGCCCAATTATCTGGAAGAAATTACCCAGGATAATAACGATGATGATGGTGAAAGCGCCGGAGTTGGTGATGCCAGTGATGGTGAGACCGATCCGCTTTACGATCAAGCGGTGCAAATTGTCACTGAAAGCCGCCGTGCATCTGTTTCCGGAGTGCAGCGCCGGTTGAAAATCGGTTATAACCGTGCAGCTCGAATTGTTGAAGCAATGGAGGCTGCTGGTGTGGTATCCGCGATGCAAACTAATGGTAGTCGCGAAGTATTGGCTCCACCGCCACGCAACTAATGCAATTAGTTGACTGTAATTGCTGTCTTAGTTGTTCTGAAACGATTTGGAGTAGAAATAATGATAAAACGCTGTGCAACACAGTGGTTGCTGTTAGGTAGCTTGATCCTGCCTTCATTGGCTTTTGCCGAATCAGCTATAGACAGGCTCAATAGTTTTGTAAAGCAAGTTTCACAGCTTGAAGCCGACTTCCAGCAAACGGTCATTGATACCGATGGACAGGTGGTAGAAGAAGCCACTGGACAGTTTTTATTATCCAGACCCGGTAAATTTCGCTGGGATTACGACACGCCTTTTCCACAACAAATCGTTGCTGATGGTGAGCGGATCTGGTTTTACGATGTCGATTTAGAACAAATTACCGTCAAACTGCAAGATGAAGCCTTAGCTGAAACCCCTGCTGGATTGCTATCGGGAAATACCTTGCCGGAGGCGGAATACACTATTGTTGAACTGGAATCAGAAGATGAACTGCAATGGGTTCGGTTGATGCCAAAAGAAAATGACAATACCTATCAAACCGTTGCCTTGGCATTCGATGTGAATGGTATCCGGGAAATGTTGATGGTAGATAGTTTTGATCAGCGTACACGACTGGTATTCAGCAATGTCCAAATCAATCACAATTTACCTGATTCAAGATTTCAATTTACTGCACCTGAAGGTGTTGATGTGGTGGGCGATATTCCCTGATGAGCCTGTTTGATAATCTGCATCCACAGGTTGGCCGTCCATTGGCTGACCGGATGCGGCCGCAGACATTGGATGACTATATCGGTCAGCAACATCTATTAGCTGAAGGTAAACCATTAAGACAGGCGATAGCCACCGGCCAGCCACACTCAATGATCTTCTGGGGACCGCCTGGTACCGGAAAAACTACCTTAGCGAGACTAATTGCCGGATATTGTGATGCAGAATTTATCAGTATTTCTGCCGTATTAGCGGGTGTTAAAGAAGTTCGTGAGGCTGTTACCCGAGCCAAGCAACTGCAACAGGAACGTGGTCGACGTACTATGTTATTTGTTGATGAAGTGCATCGTTTTAACAAGTCTCAGCAAGATGCTTTTTTGCCTTACGTTGAAGACGGCACCTTTACTTTTATTGGCGCTACCACCGAAAACCCCTCATTTGAATTAAACAACGCGTTGTTATCACGGGCGCGGGTGTATGTGCTCAAATCCCTGGAAGTGAATGATTTAAAGCTGATCATTGATCGTGCAATGCAGGATGGCATTCGAGGTTTGGCTGGCCGTGATATCAAACTGGATGACCGGTTACGTGAACAACTGGCACAAGCTGCTGATGGTGATGGAAGGCGAGTACTGAATCTGCTGGAAATCGCCATTGATCTGGCTGATAGCAAACAGCAAACCGAAGTAGATGAAATCGATCTGGCCGAAGTGTTATCTGGCACCTTACGACGCTTTGATAAGGGCGGTGAAGCGTTTTACGATCAGATATCGGCATTACATAAATCAGTTCGCGGTTCTTCACCTGACGGAGCCTTATATTGGCTTTGCCGAATGCTGGATGGTGGCTGTGATCCGGTGTATCTGATGCGTCGTATCGTCAGAATGGCGGTTGAAGATATTGGTAATGCTGATCCCCGTGGCTTACGTATCGCTTTAGATGCTTGGGAGAGCTTTGATAAGTTGGGCCGCCCAGAAGGTGAGCTGGCGATTGCTCAAGCGGTGGTTTATCTGGCCAGCGCACCGAAAAGTAACGCTGTTTATACCGCCTTTAAAGCGGCGATGCAGGATGCTAAAAACTTTGGTTCAGCCGAGGTACCATTACATTTACGTAATGCACCGACCAAATTAATGAAAGATCTCGATTACGGTAAGGAATACCGTTACGCCCATGATGAGCCAGATGCCTATGCGGCGGGGGAAAATTATTTCCCGGAAAGCATGCCGCAGCGGCAATATTATCAGCCGGTTAATCGTGGTCTGGAAATCAAGATTGCCGAAAAGCTGGCACACCTTAGAGAGCTCGATAAACAACGCCGTTAGCGAATTTATCGGGTGTAAATATCGTAACGGGTATTTTTGCTTTCGATACTGACATGCGGTGGTTGATTGGCAAAAAGCTCAGCACCTTTCGGTCGTTTGACAGCAACGCGTTTCAAAGCAACTTCTCGCGACACATTAAGTAAATCAGAGCTATTGTTGTCAGGCCCCACCAGCTTATGCAAAAGCTGCATTTCTTTTTTCACCAAAGCGGATTTATCTCTTGAGGGATACATCGGATCCAGATAAACCACATCTGGTCTGTCGGTTTCGGGAAGGCCTGCTAGGTAGTCGACGGCATTTCCTTGATGTAATTGCATCCGTGAAATGATTTCTGTGACTGCATTATCATCAACAGCTCGTTGTAGCGCATCAGCCAGTAAGGCCGCCATGACAGGATTCTGCTCAATCAATGTGACCCGACAGCCTAAACTGGCAAATACAAAAGCATCTCTGCCAAAACCGGCTGTTGCATCAATAATATAAGGGGTAGCCCCTTTTTTAAGCCCAACAGCTTTGGCCAGTGGTTGGCCACGCCCACCACCGAACTGTCGGCGATGTTGGTATTTACCTGCGGTGAAATCAATAAAAATCGGGCCGCCAATTTCCGGGACGCGAAGTTCAAGTCGTAAAGGCGAAAGCACCAACTGAGCGCTCTGACTATCGAGCGGGGTGACTGGCAAACCTAAAGCATTAGCAAGCAGGACCGCTTTATCATCAAGCCCTGCGTCAGTTACTGCCAAAGAAAGGATCTGCACGGTCACAGAATATTATTGACTGATAATAAAATCGCCAAAGGCGCGGCTGCCATCTCCGGTTTTAATATCTTCAATGCGTTTACCGGTTTCAGTATCAATGATGGAAACACTGCCGCTTCCCCAGTTTGAAACATAAAGATGTTTGCCATTGGCCGTAATATCAATACCTTCAGGACTGTCATCCACCTCAATGGTGTTAATGGTCTCTGCAGCTGCAATATCAATTACAGAAACGGTGTTTTCATCCTGATTGGTTACATAAAGAAATTTGCCATCAGGCTGCTTACTGCGCAGTAAGGCCATTCTCCAACTTCAATAGTCGCGATTACCGTAAGACTATCGGTGTCGATCATGCTGACGCTATTATCCTGCACATTGACGCTGAAAAGTCGTTTGCCGTCAGCCGTTAATGCCAGGCCAAACGGGGCTTGACCCACTTCGACAGTATCAACAACTTGCTCTGTGACCGTATCAATAATGCTCACCGAATTATCATCACGATTGGCGACATATAAACGGTTTTGTGATTCGTTAAGGATCACGCCAGCGGGGGAATTACCCACATCAATACGTTTACGGATAAGTTGTTTATCCACTTCAACAACGCTGATTTTATGCTCATACCAGTCTGCCACATAGGCCAGACTGCCATCATGGTTGGTGGCAATACCGACCGGTCCTTGACCAACGGGGATCTGACTGATTTCAGTTAATTGGCGAGCATCTAATACCGAAATATTCTGGCTGTCCGGATTGCTAATTAAAACACGTTGACCATTCGGACTTAATGCCACACCAGCGGGAGCTGTTCCCACGGTGATAGTACTGACGACCGTTTTTTTATCAATATCAATCACACTGATGTCATTACTCAGCTGATTGCTGATAAACGCATAGTTGGCAGGCTCTGCACATGCTGACAGGCTAAAACTTGCAAACACAAAAAAAGCGACCCGGTTAAGGGTCGCTTTAAAAAATGCATTTTCGTTAATAGAAAAAAGCATTATTTCTCCATGATGTTTTTCAGATTTTCCAGACCGGCTTTATAAACTTCGGTCACAGCCGCAACTGCATCCGCATCAGCCTGACCTTCTGGTACAGGAGGATTGTCCATGAATGAACGGTAGAATTTTGCACGCCACATAACTTCTGTACCGCCATCAACTTCTTTTACAAACATCCATGATTTATAAGTTGAAACTGGAAGTGTGTAATAAGGTGTGTCTTTACTGTTGAAAGTGATGGTTTTAACAACACTCATACCAGTGATTTTATAGATAAGAGACATTCTCTCATCATCAACTTTTTCAAGTTCTTCAGTGATAGTTGGGTTGCCTTCACTTTTAAGCGTCAGAACGCGAACATTGTCAGCTTCCATTTCCACGCTTTCAACAGCAGGATGCCATTGATCAATAGCACTAAAGTCTTTCAACATTTCCCAGACTTTTTCTGGGGCAGCATTGATAACAACCTTTTCTTCAACTTGTTGGCGAGTAGGGCCATGTGCGGTTGCCACTAAGGGTAGAGCAATAACTGATGCAGCAACTATTTGTAAAAATTTCTTCATTAAGATTCTCCGTTTGTATCGGTAGTTTTACCACAATATCTGCAGGAACTTTGAGTCAGCATTAACAGAACAAGTTCCCGATACTTGAAATGGCGACAACACTTTAGCCGATAAACACTGGTTTTTCCACACAGCGATTTGACTTAACATCAGCGATTCAAGAAAATTAGCGGTCTTTATATTTGATATCGGCAAAAAATAATGGCACCACTGATCAAAATCAGGGATTTGCATTTTAACCGTGGCGACAAAGTTATCTTTAATGGCATAGATATTGATATCTATCAAGGTAAGGTAACCGCAATCATGGGGCCGAGCGGCACCGGCAAAACGACTTTGTTGAAACTGATCGGCGGTCAGCTGAAACCGGATAGTGGCACTGTTGAAGTTGATGGGCAGAATGTTCATAAACTGTCGCACTCAAAACTTTATGAGTTGCGCAAGCGAATGGGAATGCTGTTTCAAAGTGGTGCTTTGCTGACCGATATAAATGTTTTTGAAAATGTCGCTTTTCCTCTGCGAGAACACACAAAATTTCCGGAGTCGATGATCCGTGATTTGGTGTTGATGAAATTACAAGCCGTTGGACTGCGAAATGCGCGGGATATGATGCCCGCAGAATTGTCAGGTGGTATGGCTCGACGGGTAGCGTTGGCGCGGGCGGTGACGCTGGACCCGATGATGATTATGTATGATGAGCCATTCACTGGTCAGGATCCGATTTCAATGGGTACGCTAGTCAATCTGATTCGACGTCTAAATGATGCGATGGGCCTGACCAGTATTATCGTTTCACATGATGTGGCTGAGACGACGCAGATTGCAGATGAAATATATCTGTTATCGGGCGGCAAAGTAATCGAAAAAGGAACACCAGAAACCCTTAAAACCTCTGGTTCAGAGTGGGTGAAACAGTTTTTACAAGGTTTACCAGATGGACCGGTTCCATTTCATTATCCCGGTAATGACTTTAGTAAAGACCTGTTGAATGCAGAGGAACAACGATGATTGAGTTTTTACGCAGCCTTGGCCGTTGGGGGTTGAATACCTTTCAGCGACTTGGTCGGGGCCATATGTTCCTGGTGCAGATGATGGCAGGCATGCCCAGCCTGACATTTCGTTTCTCGCTGGTCATTCAGCAACTGTTTTATGTTGGTGTTTTATCGGTTCTGATAATACTCATATCCGGTCTGTTTGTCGGCATGGTCTTAGGACTTCAAGGTTATAATACGCTGGTTGACTTTGGGGCCGAAGAATCACTTGGTGTACTGGTCTCATTATCGCTGGTAAGAGAGCTGGGTCCTGTTGTCACCGCCTTATTATTCGCCGGGCGGGCTGGTTCTGCCTTAACTGCTGAAATTGGTTTGATGAAAAGCACGGAACAGTTGTCAGGTATGGAAATGATGGCTGTTGATCCGATGAAACGTATCATTGCTCCAAGATTTTTGGCAGGCCTGATTTCCATGCCTTTGTTGGCAGCCATTTTCAGTGCTGTTGGCATTTTCGGTGCTTTTCTTATAGGTCATGGCTTGTTAGGTGTTGATGATGGCGCTTTCTGGTCTCAAATGCAGGCAAAAACGGATTGGTACGAAGACATACTGAACGGTGTGATTAAAAGTATTGTGTTTGGTTTTGTAGTGACCTGGATCGCTTTATTTGAAGGTTATGACGCAACACCTACTTCGGAAGGTGTGGGGCGTGCCACAACGCGGACAGTTGTCCATTCCGCTTTTGCAATTCTCGGCCTGGACTTTGTTCTGACTGCGTTGATGTTTGGAGATATTTAAATGAATTCAAAAAGAAGTACCGAAATCCTGGTTGGCTTGTTTGTTGCTGCCGGTATTGCTGCCTTATTCGTCCTGGCAATGAAGGTAAGCAACTTAGGTGATTTTACCGATGATAAAGGCTATGAGGTTGTCGCAAACTTTCAGAATATTGGTGGTCTAAAACCGCGTTCGCCAGTAACAATGGCCGGAGTCAGAGTTGGACGGGTTACCTCTATCTCTCTTGATCCAGACACTTACGATGCCAAGGTCACGATTAATATTTACCGTCAATATGACAATATTCCGGTAGACACCTCAGCCAGTATTTTTACGGCTGGCTTATTAGGTGAGCAATACATAAGTTTGTCTCCAGGTGCGGATGATTTTTACCTGGAAGATGGCGACGTCATTGATTTGACTCAACCCGCAGTTGTATTGGAACAGGTGATTGGCCAATTCTTATACAGCACCGCAGAAGGTGATTAAGATGATTAATATCAAACAATTTTCAATACAGTTGGTGGCGGCAGGCTTTTTGGCGTTAATGGCTTTCAGCGCTTCAGCCCAAGCTATGCCAGAGCCACAAGCTTTAGTGAAAGAAGCATCAGACAATATGCTGAAAGCACTTAAGGATCACGAAGCTGAACTGGACCAGGATCCTCAGAAGATTTTTTCGCTGGTTCAGGAAATTCTAATTCCACATTTTGACTTTGAACGTATGGCAAGATTGGCTCTGGGTCGCAGCTGGCGTGATGCTTCAGCGGAACAACAGACAAAGTTTGTTGAGGAGTTCCGCCTGTTGCTGGTTAGAACCTATGCTACGGCTATGCTGGAATACACCAATGAAGAAATCCGCTTTTTACCATTCCGTGATGATGTTGAAAAAGGCCGGGTAAATGTGCCGATGGAAGTTGTTCAGCCAAATGGCCCCTCAATTCCGATGGCGTTGTCGCTGTATAAAAACAACAAGGATGAGTGGAAAGTTTACGACGTTAGAATTGAAGGTATCAGTCTGGTCACCAACTACCGTTCATCATTTAATCGTGATATTCGCACCAGCGGCATGGATGCACTGATTGAAAACCTATCAAAACGTAATGATCGAGCCAGATAATGAAGCTGATCTTTGATGAAACGTCAAAACGCATTCTGGTTGCCGGTGAGCTGTCTTTTGATACAGCGGTTAGCGGCATTGATATGACAAAAGAGCTGTTTGCGGAAACAGCTCTTCTTGATGTAGACCTCGGTGAGGTTACTCATAGCGATAGTGCTGGCCTGGCTTTACTGATTGAATGGATGCGTCAGGCACAGCAACTCAATAAACCGATTCGTTTTTTTAATATGCCTGCACAGATGCTAGCGATGGCTGAAGCAAGCGGCTTGGAAGAACTTCTTCCCCTGCAATAAATTTACTAAAAGTGGTGATACATGAAAGCAGCAGATATCAAAGCAATGATTGAAGCAGGCTTACCTGATGCTGATGTCGAAGTGTTTGGTGAAGATGGCCAGCATTTTGATGCACGGGTTTTTAGTCCGTCATTCTCTGGAAAAAGCTTGATAGAACAACATCGCGCTGTCAAAGCCACATTAGGTGACAGTTTTACCAGTGGCGCTGTACATGCATTGTCACTGAAAACCGGTGTCTCTCGCTAAACCAATCCTTTTTCTTCCAGAGCAAACTCATGGACAAATTAATTATTAGAGGTGGTGTCGCGCTTGATGGCGAGATCCGGATTTCAGGTGCCAAGAATGCGGCCCTGCCAATACTGATGGGGGCTTTATTAGCCGATTCGCCAGTGCGTATTGGCAATGTCCCGCACTTGCATGACATAACCACCACTTTGGAGCTGTTAGGCCGGATGGGAGTCACCCTTACGGTTGATGAACGTTCCGGTGTGTTAATTGATCCATCAACATTAACCATCACTGAAGCCGCTTATGATTTGGTGAAAACCATGCGGGCCTCCATTTTGGTGCTAGGGCCTCTGTTAGCCAAATTTGGCAAAGCCGATGTCTCATTACCTGGTGGTTGTGCCATCGGCTCACGTCCTGTGGATTTACATTTGCGTGGTCTGGAGCAGATGGGCGCTGAAATCAAAGTTGAAAATGGTTATATCCGCGCAACCAGTGGTGAAGGTCTTAAAGGTGCTCACATCTTTATGGACCAAGTCACCGTAACCGGAACAGAAAACCTGATGATGGCTGCGACACTGGCTTCAGGTACCACCATTATTGAAAATGCTGCCCGTGAGCCCGAGGTGGTGGATTTAGCTAAATATCTAAATCAAATGGGCGCAAAAATTACCGGCGCCGGCTCGACAACGATTCATATTGAAGGCGTTGAAAAGCTTAATGGCACGCATTATGCGATTTTGCCAGATCGTATTGAAACCGGTACCTATCTGGTCGCTGCAGCGATAACCCGTGGTCGAGTCAAACTCAAAGACACCGATGCCAATCAGTTAGAAGCAGTACTGCTCAAGCTGGAAGAAGCCGGTGCTAAAATCGAAGTAGGAGAGGATTGGATTACTTTGGATATGGAAGGCAGAAGGCCTAAGGCGGTTAATATCCGTACAGCGCCATATCCTGCATTCCCGACCGATATGCAGGCCCAGTTTACTGCGCTGAACAGTATTGCCGAAGGTCAGGCAACTATCGTTGAAACGGTATTTGAAAACCGCTTTATGCATGTGCAGGAAATGCAACGGATGGGCGCTAATCTTCAAATCGAAGGTAATACGGTGGTTTGTAAAGGCCAGGATAAACTGACTGCAGCGCCAGTAATGGCTACAGATCTACGTGCATCAGCCTGTCTGGTTTTGGCGGCTTTGGTTGCCGAAGGGGAAACTCAGGTAGAACGTATCTACCATATTGACCGTGGTTACGAATGTATTGAAGAAAAACTGCAGCAACTGGGAGCGCGGATTCGCCGTATACCGACGCAGGCAAGGACGGCGTCCAATGGCTGAAATGTTAACGCTGGCGCTTTCTAAAGGACGAATCTTTGAGGAAACCTTACCGCTATTAAAGGCGGCTGGTATTGAACCGCTTGATGACCCGGAAAAAAGCCGCAAATTAATATTAGAAACCAATCTGCCTGATGTTCGATTGATTATTGTGCGCGCGTCCGATGTACCGACCTATGTTGAATATGGTGGCGCGGATATGGGTGTGGCTGGCAAAGATGTATTAATGGAGCATCCTACTGCTGAGCTGTATGAGCCGGTTGATTTGAAGATTGCTTGCTGCAAATTGATGACAGCCGGTAAACAAAATGCAGAGCCTCCTCAAGGTCGTTTGAAAGTGGCCACCAAGTTTGTCGAAAGCACTAAACGTTTTTATGCGGAACAGGGCCAACAGGTCGAGATCATTAAGTTGTATGGCTCAATGGAACTCGCGCCGTTAGTCGGTATGGCCGATCGGATTGTCGATGTGGTTGACACTGGCAATACCCTGCGAGCCAATGGGTTAATTCCCATGGAACATATTGCGGATATAAGTTCGCGTTTGGTGGTCAATAAGGCATCGATGAAAACCAAGCATGCGCGGATCCAGCAATTTATTGAGCAGATTCGCAACGCAGTAAAAGAGCAGCAAAAATGAACCAAATGAGTGAATTGAATTTTCAGCAAGCCGATTTCTGGTCCAAGCTCTCTGAGCTATTGGCCTGGGAAGGTGTGTCTGATGCAGCAATTACCGAGACCGTTAGAAATATCCTGGCAGATGTGAAACAGCGTGGCGATCAAGCGGTGGTTGAATACAGTCAACGTTTTGATCGGGTTAAAGCAACCGCTATGGCTGAACTGGAAATTCCATTAACCCGCGCAGCAGCAGCATTGGAATCTATTCCAGCTGAACAACGTCAGGCTCTGGAGCAGGCTGCAGAACGAGTGCGCCGCTACCATGAACACCAAAAGCAGGAATCCTGGCATTACACAGAAGCTGATGGAACCTTGTTGGGACAACAAGTCACACCATTGGATCGCGCCGGCTTATACGTACCGGGTGGTAAAGCCGCTTATCCTTCATCGGTATTGATGAATGCTATTCCAGCCAAAGTTGCTGGGGTGCAGGAATTGATCATGGTAGTACCAACCCCGGATGATGAAGTGAATGATCTGGTATTAGCGGCTGCTGCAATTGCTGGTGTAGATCGTATTTTTGCCATTGGCGGCGCTCAGGCCGTCGCAGCATTGGCTTATGGTACGGAAACCATTCCACAGGTCGATAAAATTGTAGGGCCGGGGAATATCTTTGTTGCAACTGCTAAAGGCATGGTCTTTGGTACGGTTGGCATTGATATGATCGCCGGACCATCAGAAATTCTGGTGATTTGTGATGGCAAGACCGATCCGGACTGGATCGCCATGGACCTTTTCTCTCAAGCTGAACATGATGAAGATGCCCAGTCGATTCTGATTTCACCGGATGCAGATTTTTTGCAGAAAGTGAAAGAATCGGTTGCCCGTTTGCTACCCACCATGGAACGCAAAGCAATTATCGAAACTTCGCTGAAAAATCGTGGCGCAATGATTCTGGTTGATGATATGCAGCAGGCGGTTGAAGTCTGTAATTACATTGCGCCAGAGCATTTGGAATTGTCAGTTGATGAACCGATGGAAATGGCTAAACAAATTCGCCATGCGGGTGCGATTTTTATGGGCCGATATACACCTGAAGCTTTGGGTGATTATTGTGCCGGACCAAATCACGTCTTGCCGACGTCACGCACCGCACGTTTCAGTTCGCCTTTAGGTGTATATGATTTTCAAAAACGTTCCAGCTTGATTCAGGTGTCATCACAAGGGGCACAAAGTCTGGGTAAGATTGCATCAGTGTTGGCTCGCGGTGAGAGTCTGACCGCGCATGCACGCAGCGCTGAGTATCGTTTACAGGAAAAATAATGAGCCGCTTCTGGAGTGATTTTGTTCATTCGTTAGAACCTTATGTGCCGGGTGAACAACCACGCGGCCATAATCTGGTGAAGCTCAATACCAACGAAAATCCGTTTGGACCGTCACCCAAAGTGCTGGAAGCCATTCGCATGGCAACTACTGAACGTTTACGCTTGTATCCGGTGCCTGATGGCGGCCCGCTCAAACAGGCGATTGCCGATTATCATAATGTGCCAGCGGAAAGCGTGTTTGTCGGTAACGGTTCAGATGAAGTGCTGGCACATGTATTTAATGCCCTGTTCAAACACGACAAACCGGTGTTGTTTCCGGATGTCACCTACAGCTTTTATCCAGTGTATTGTCAGCTATACGAGATAGAATCGGTTCTCGTGCCGTTGAATGCTGATTTTGAAATCGATATCACCGATTATCAACGCGATAACGGCGGCATTATTCTGCCTAACCCCAATGCCCCAACCGGTTGTTTGTTATCACTGGATGATATCCGGCGAATGGTCGAAATGAACCGAGATTCGGTGGTGGTCATTGATGAAGCTTATATCGATTTTGGGGGTGAAACAGCAATCCCGTTAACCCAGCGATTCCCCAATCTGCTGGTCACTCAAACATTGTCTAAATCACGCTCCCTGGCTGGAATGCGTATCGGCTTTGCCATAGGACATCCAGAGTTGATTGAGGCCTTGGTGAGAGTTAAGGACAGCTTTAATTCTTATCCACTCGATAGTCTGGCGATTGCTGCCGGCGTTGCAGCGTATCAGGATGAAGCTTACTTTAAACAATGCCAGCAGCAAGTGATTACTGAACGCGAATGGTTGACGCAATCGTTACAGGAATTGGGTTTTGAGGTGTTACCCTCAGCAGCAAATTTTGTCTTTACCCGTCATCCTCAGCATGATGCCGCTACCTTGGCTGCCGGATTACGCGATAAAGGTGTGATTGTTCGGCACTTTAAAAAGCCGAGAATTGATCAGTTTTTACGGATCAGTATTGGTAACCACACTGAAAATCAGTTGTTAATGAGTCAACTGGATTTGCTGATTTAATCGCTAGCAGGCGATGAACCTAATAGTTCACGCAGCCGTTGTAAATCCAATTCATATTGCTGTTTAAGGGTGGTAATTTCTGTTTGTAATTGATCTATAGTTGATTGATTGTTGTCCAGTTCTTGCTGCGCTGCCTGCAGGCGACTTTTCAGGTTATCGCTAAGCCCAACGCCGCTCAATTCATTATCCGCAGCTTGTCGTTGTGCTTGCTGTAAGCGCTGTTGTAAACCTTTGCGTTTGCCGTTCAATACTTCCAAACGTTTTTCACGGTATAGCAGATCTTTATCGCGTTCATTCAGCAGATCCTGTTCTGATTGATAGGCCGACAATAGATTATGATCGTAAATGGCACGTTTACGACGTTCTTCCGCCGCCATTTTGGCGGCTTGCTCGGCTTGTTTCTGCGCCTCTAAATCCAATTTTCTTTGCTTATCTCGCTCAATGATTTGTGCCTCAGTGAGGGCCGGCGGCACCCGCTGAATAACTCGCATCGATTTCTCATCCAGAATATCGTAACCTTGCTGGGCAACTTCAGGCGGCAAGGTTTTACTTATAGTTGGAATACCACTTTCATCAGTAAAACGGTAAAGTTGTGCCGCGGATACAGTAGTTGCAATAAACAATGTCGCGCTTAGCATCGACGCCAGTACAAAGCGTATTGAAATCATCATTATTTCCCAGAGAGCCTTGTTAATTTGAGCTTTGTTGAACATTTTATTCTGTTTGTTATTTCTTTGCTGGCAAATACTTTTTCGGCATTGAGTGGCGGCGGTGCAGGTTTAATCCAGTTTCCGGTACTGATTTTCCTAGGCCTAACCTTCTCTGTAGCCTTGGCAACGCATAAAGTGGCCAGTGTCGCTCTGGGATTAGGCGCAGCTTTACGTTATATCTCAACCAGTCGGCTGGAACGTCATTTTGTCGTTTTACTGTTAGTGGCTGGGCTGCCGGGAGTGGTGATTGGCGGCAGTGTGATCTTAATGGTGCCAGACAGAATCGCAGAGATTGCCTTAGGCATATTAACCGGTTCATTGGGAATTTATTCGTTGTTTAAACCGGCATTAGGACAAATTTATTTACCGCTGCACCGTGAACGGCATGGTTATCTATGGGGGGCGGTAGTTCTATTCTTTTTGGGCATTCTTAATGGTTCGCTGACTTCCGGAACCGGATTGTTTGTCACCCTGTGGTTGATATTATGGTTTGGCATGGATTATCAGCGTGCAGTCGCCTACACACTGATTCTGGTTGGAGTCTTCTGGAATGGTGCCGGAGCAATTACCTTGGGTATTTTGGGTGAGATCCGCTGGGATTGGTTACCAGCTTTAATACTCGGATCTTTTTTAGGTGGTTATCTCGGATCGCATTTAGCACTGCGCTGGGGCAACCGCTGGATCAAACGCAGTTTTGAAATCGTCACTTTGTTAATTGCAGTCAGATTGATTTGGGGGCCATTCTAAATCTCAGACCCCATATTTTTCCCGGTAAGCTTTTACAGCCGGCAAGTGTTGCTGCAACTCAGGGTTATCCTGCAGATAGCTGAGCAAGTCATTCAAACAGATAATGCTCACCACAGGAATATGATGTGTTTGTTCGACCTGTTGAATCGCCGATAACTCGCCTTGGCCGCGTTCCTGACGATCCAGTGCAATGATGACACCGGCAGGTTCAGCACCCGCTGCGCGGATAATTTCAACCGACTCTCCTACTGAAGTGCCGGCGGAAATGACATCATCAATAATCAGTACTTTACCTTGCAGCTCGGCCCCAACTAATTGTCCGCCCTCACCATGATCTTTTTTCTCTTTGCGGTTAAACACATAGGGTACATCCCGATCATATTGATCAGCGAGAGCAACAACGGTTGTGGATGCCAGCGGAATGCCCTTGTATGCCGGGCCAAACAATACGTTATAGTCGAGACTGGACTCACTAATCGCCTGAGCATAAAAACGGCCTAGGCGTGCCAGTGATGCACCACTGTTAAACAAACCGCTATTAAAAAAATACGGGCTGATCCGTCCGGATTTGAGGGTGAACTCGCCAAAACGCAAAACACCGGTTTGCAGTGCGAATTCAATAAAGTCGTGTTGATAATCTTTCATGATTTTCCGTTATGAATTAAATACACCGCAATCTGACCGAACAGGTTGGGCAATAAACGTATACCCAGAGTATCTTTGTGTTCATGATTGACCACGCTGCGGTTGACCACACTAAAACCGTATTGGTCACAAATTTTCTCAAAATCTTTCAAAGTACAAAGATGGATGTTTGGTGTATCAAACCAGGCATTGGGCAAGTTCTTAGATACCGGCATTTTGCCACCCAGTCCGAGTTGAACACGGCATTGCCAATGACCGAAATTTGGAAAACCGATAATGCCTTGCTTGCCAACCCGCATGATTTCACGCAGCAGAAAATCCGGTCTTTTCACCGCCTGCAGGGTTTGTGACAAGATGACAAAATCAAAACTTTGATCGGCAAATTGCCCGAGGCCAACATCCAAATCGGCCTGAATTACATTGACGCCGCTATGGATACATTCGGTAAATTTGCTGTTATCAATTTCCAGCCCGTAGCCGGTAACGTTACGTTGCTGAAGATGCTTTAACAAAGCACCATTTCCACAGCCCAGATCCAGAACATGGGCGTTATCGGGGATCCAATCACTGATTATTTGTAAATCAACACGTAAGGTCATCAGCCATTCACCTCTTTCGCGACTTGCTGCATATAGCTGGCAAAGATTTCCATATAACGGGGGATCGGCATTAGAAAAGCATCATGGCCTTGAGTCGCCTCAATCTCGGCATAACTGACAGACTTGCCAGCACTGAGCAGGGCATTGACGATTTCCAAAGAGCGTAACGGTGAAAAACGCCAGTCACTGGTAAATGAAATGATTAACGATTTAGCCTGAATCGCTTTGACGGCTTGGGTCAGATCGTCATTAAATTCCTTGGCCGGATCAAAATAATCCAAGGCCTTGGTCATCAATAAATAGGTATTGGCATCAAAGCGCTCGACAAAGCTGATGCTTTGATAACGCAAATAACTTTCGATTTGGAATTCAACATCATAACCATATTGAATTTTGCCACTACGCAATTCGCGGCCAAATTTTTCTCCCATCGCTTCATCAGAAAGATAGGTGATATGTCCCAACATTCGGGCGAGGCCTAATCCTTGCCGAGGCACGGTATTAAATTCCTGATAACGACCTTGGTGAAATTCCGGATCAGATTTAATGGCGGTGCGGGCGACTTCATTAAAGGCAATATTCTGTGCTGATAATTTGGGTGCTGCAGCAATAACCAGAACATGGGCAACCCGATCTGGTAACGATATAGCCCAATGCAAAGCCTGCATCCCACCCAGACTACCGCCAACAACGGCAGCCCATTTCTGAATAGCTAATGAATCCGCGAGGATCGCCTGGCTTTTAACCCAGTCAGTTACTGTCACAATCGGAAAATCAGGTCCGTATAATTTGCCTGTTTCCGGATTAATGGTATTCGGGCCAGATGAGCCTTTACAGCCACCCAGATTATTGGGACAAACTACAAAAAAATGATTGGTATCGATAGCTTTACCAGGACCAATCGCACTGTCCCACCAACCTGGTTTGCGTTCTTCCAGAGAATTAAACCCGGCAGCATGATGATCCCCCGACAACGCATGGCAAATCAATACGGCATTGCTTTTATCAGTATTTAACTGGCCATAGGTTTCATAAATTAAATCAAACTGTGGCAGCGTTCGACCGCATTCCAGATCTAATGGCGTCTCAACATGCAAATGAGAAGGGGTTACCAATCCGACCGAGTCAGCTGGTAGGGAGTCCGACATAATGTGCTGTGTCCTATAACAAAATTAATATTGTGGATATACGGGGCCGAGCAGCAACGGCATCACCAGCATCGACAAAACCTGAAGACCTAATATGACTACTAGCGGCGATAAATCAATACCGCCCAGTAATGGCATTCTGCGGCGTACTGGTTCAAGTAAAGGGGCATTGATTGCCTGAATCAAACTGGCCACCGGATTATAACCTTGTGGTGCCAGCCAGCTGAGTAGAACTTCAATAATAATGGTCACGGTAAACAAGCTGATAAACAAGGAAAATAATTCAGCAGCAGTCAGTAATACCAATCCACTTATTGCAGGCCAGGCACCTGCCAGACTTAACAGTAAAGTCAGTTTGACCAGGGTGACCAGAACCAACAATAAAAACACAGCGGAATCAAATTTTCGTGAGCGTGGCATGAAGCTTCGCAATGGCGCACATAACGGTTCGGTAATACGAATAATGGTTTGTATTAAAGGATGAGTGAACGGCGTTCTGATAAGTGGCAGCAGCAAACGTACTGCAACAATATACATATAAAGTTGAAATAGCGTTTCTATCAGAAACATCAATGGATTGGAAAAATAACTGTTAGGCATGATGATCTTGTCCCAATTCATTGGCCAGCTCACGTGCCCGTAATGCTGCCGCAACTAATGCATTTTCAAATAAGCCGTGTAAACCACCATCTTCCAGTTCATGAATGGCTCTTTCGGTGGTGCCGCCTGGAGAGGTGACCTGTTTTCTCAAGGTGCTTGCAGGTTCACCGCTTTCCAGAGCCATTTTAGCGGCTCCAAATGCTGTTTCCAAACATAATAATCGCGCAGTTTCTTGTGGCAATCCAAGTTCGATGGCGGCTTTTTCCATGGCTTCCATTACCAGAAAGAAATAGGCCGGACCACTACCTGATAAGGCCGTTACCGCATCCATATGTTTTTCATCCTGCAACCAGATGGCCAAACCACAGGCACGTAGAATGGATTCAGCCAATTCATGTTGCTGATGCGTGACATGTTCATTGGCAAATAAAGCCGTTGCCCCCGCTTCTACCAACGCGGGAGTATTTGGCATGGCACGGACAATAGACGATTGACTCTTACCCAACCAGCGATTGATGTCTTCGATACGAATCCCGGCAGCAATTGAAATCATCAATTGGTCTGGCTGCCAATCAGCGCTTAATTCTCGTACCACATCCTGCAGTTGTTGCGGTTTTACAGCGAGAATAACTACATCAACACCTTCAATCGCTTGTTGATTGCTAGTAAAAGTTGTTACCGGATAACGATTCGTCAGAGTTTCAAGTGTTGCGGTTTGCATATCAGCAACATGGATGTTTTCAGCAGACATTCCATTGGCAATTAAGCCGCCAATTAAACTCCGCGCCATATTTCCACCGCCGATAAAGGCGAGCTTACAAGGTATCATTTAGGCTTTCTCCATTGGCATATGCTGTTAGCGGTGTAGTGTACTGGTTATTATTTATTGGGTGTATGTCTGTCGCCAAACAAGGCGGTGCCAATCCTGACCATGGTACTGCCTTGAATAATGGCTGCCTGCATATCTGCGGACATACCCATCGACAAAGTATCAACTTCTGGATGGGCTGATTTCAATTGGTAGAACAGTTGCTGCGCTCGACCAAAAGCATCCAGTTGTTGCTCTTCTGTTTCTGCAATAGCAGGAATAACCATTAAACCTCGCAGACAAAGATTATCCAACTGACTCACGGCTGCGGCGAGCTCCATTAAGTTATCGGGAGTTACACCTGCTTTGCTGGATTCGTTATCAATATTCACTTGCAGACAAATATTCAGTGCCGGCTTTTGCGCTGGTCGCTGGGAAGACAACCTCTGGGCAATTTTCAATCGATCAACACTTTCCACCCAATCAAAATGTGCGGCGATTTCCCGTGTTTTGTTAGATTGTACTGGTCCAATAAAATGCCACTCCAGAATTAAATCGTCTAACGCAGCGATTTTTTCCAAGGCTTCCTGCAAATAATTTTCACCAAAGCGTGATTGACCTGCTTCAGCTAATTCACGAAGTCGAGAAGCTGGCCAGGTTTTACTGACCGCCAGTAATTTAACGGAACCTTCGGGACGGTTCGCACGTTGTTCTGCCGATTTGATGAAGTTCATCACAGATTGCAGGCGTGTTTTTGAATTTGTCATGTTGCAAGCCAGTCAGGAGCGCGCTACCTTTAGCGGTATTCGCTATGTTGTCAGGGACAGGTAGCTGTCGTTATTGAATAAGGAATGTGCATGGATATTACTGAATTGCTGACCTTTAGTGCAAAAAACAATGCGTCGGATTTGCACATTTCCGCTGGTGAACCGCCGATGATTCGTGTTGATGGTGATATTAAACGCATCAATTTGCCAGCGATGGACCATAAAGAAGTCCACGCCATGGTATATGACATCATGAATGATCGTCAGCGTAAGGATTTTGAAGAGTTTCTCGAGGCTGACTTTTCGTTTGAGATCCCTAATCTGGCGCGTTTCCGGGTTAATGTATTCAACCAGAATCGTGGTGCTGCTGCGGTTTTCCGGACCATTCCCTCGACTGTTTTGACGCTGGAAGAATTAGGTGCACCGGAGATTTTCAAACAGATTTCGGATAATAATCGAGGCATTGTGCTGGTGACCGGTCCTACCGGTTCCGGTAAGTCAACAACGTTAGCGGCGATGATTAATTATCGAAATGAAAAAGATAACGAACATATCCTGACCATTGAAGATCCAATTGAATTCGTTCATCGCAGTAAAAAATGTCTGATTAATCAGCGTGAAGTTCATCGCGATACCCATGGTTTCAGTGAAGCGTTACGAAGTGCTTTGCGGGAGGATCCCGATATCATCCTGGTGGGTGAGTTACGTGATTTGGAAACCATCCGCTTGGCGCTCACCGCCGCAGAAACTGGTCACTTGGTGTTTGGCACTCTCCATACTTCTTCGGCGGCAAAAACCATTGACCGCATTATCGACGTGTTCCCGGCCGCTGAAAAAGACATGGTACGTTCGATGCTGTCAGAATCGTTACGCGCTGTTATCTCTCAAACCCTATTAAAAAAAGTAGGTGGTGGCCGAATCGCTGCGCATGAAATCATGATCGGCACTCCGGCAATCCGTAATTTAATTCGAGAAGACAAGGTTCCACAGATGTATTCTTCGATTCAAACCGGAGGGGCTTTAGGTATGCAGACTTTGGATCAATGTTTACAGGATTTGATACGCCGGCAACAAATCACCAAGCATGAAGCCTTACCACGTGCCGTGAATAAGGATTTGTTCCGTTAGGAGAACATGATGGAAATTGTCACAATTCTTAAAGCGGCAGTGAAACACGAGGCCTCTGATATCTTTATCACCTCAGGCCGACCAGCTACATTAAAAGTAAATGGCCGAATGGCTACACTTTCTCAGGAACCTTTAACTGAAGAAGAAGCGCGTGAACTGGTGTTAAGCACCATGAACGATGAACAAAAACGCACTTTTGAACGTGATAAAGAATGCAATTACGCGATAGATACTAAAGGAGCCGGACGTTTCCGGGTAAGCGCACTTTATCAGCGTAGTCGGATTGCCATGGTGCTGCGACTGGTTAAAGGTGAGATACCTACTATTGAAGAACTGCATGTTCCTGAGATCATCAAAGAGCTTGCCATGACAAAACGCGGACTAGTGATGTTTGTCGGTGCAACGGGAAGTGGTAAATCAACAACGCTGGCTGCAATGATTGGCTATCGTAATCAAAATAGTACCGGACATATTTTAACTATCGAAGACCCGATAGAGTTTGATCACAAGCATGCCGGGTGTGTAGTTACGCAACGTGAAGTTGGTGTAGATACTGACTCCTACGAAATTGCGTTAAAGAACTCATTACGACAAGCGCCTGATGTCATTATGATCGGTGAAATCCGTAGCCGAGATACGATGGATTACGGTATTTCCTTTGCTGAAACAGGTCATTTATGTCTTTCCACGTTGCATGCTAACAATGCCAATCAGGCTATGGAGCGGGTAATTAACTTTTTCCCAGAAGATCGGCACCAGCAATTGTTTTTGGATTTGTCTCTCAATCTAAAAGCGGTTGTCGCACAACGCTTGATTCCCAAAAAAGACGGATCAGGGCGTGCGGTGGCTGTAGAGGTTTTATTAAACACGCCGCTGGTCGGGGATCTCATTGAAAAAGGCAAGGTCGCTGAAATCAAGGACGTTATGAAGCGTTCTCGTGAGTTGGGAATGCAGACTTTTGACCAATCATTGTATGATTTATATAAAGCGGGTGAAATTTCCTACGAAGATGCGCTGCGAAATGCAGACTCAAGTAATGAAGTCAGGCTAATGATAAAATTAGGTTCCGATAGTGGTGAACTCCCAGCAGAAGCCGGTGCCCAAGCTTTATCCCTCGAAACAGAAACCGAAACTATGGGTACGCGTTTTTAGTTTTTCAGGGATTTTAAAAAAAGGTAAATATGTCTTTTTTTAATATGTTACACTTGAATTGTAAATCGTAATATTATGATTCCTAAGTACAGAAACCCTAATGTGTTCAAGGTGTCAGCCTAGACATCGGCAAGCGATTAACAATACTAAGCAATAAATCTAAAGGAATAAAAACTATGAATATTTCAGTAAAATTAACCGCAGCACTGCTGACGATTGGTTTGCTGGCTGGTTGTGCAGGCCCAAATCAGCGTGCGTACGATAACTACACTTTATGTTCCGCTCTTGGTGGTGCTGTAGCTGGTGCCGCAGTTGGTGCCGTTTCAAGTGGTGGTTCAGGTGCAGTTGGTGGTGCAGCAGTCGGTGCAGCGTTGGCATTATTACTTTGCTCAACTGATGAAGCTAAAGCAGAAACAGTAGTAGCCGCAGAGAAAGCAGTATGTGAACATGAACCTGTTCCAGGTGCGTTACTTGACGCTCGTGGTTGTGCAATGGACTCAGATGGCGATGGCGTTGTTGATGGCATCGATATGTGTGCAAACACTCCAGCTGGTGTAACTGTTGATGAAGTCGGTTGCCCGATTGATTCTGACAAAGATGGCGTGCCAGATTACAGAGATCTTTGCCCTAACACTCCACAAGGTGTGATTGTTGATGAAGATGGTTGCCCAATTGCTGGTCAAACTATTCTGTCATTAACAGGCGTAAACTTTGAGTTTGATAAAGCTGACCTGACATCAGAAGCTCGTACTATCTTGGATGATGCTGTTACAGCGTTACTGAACACTGATGAAGTGGTTGAAGTACGTGTTGAAGGTCACACTGATAGCATTGGTTCTGAAGAGTACAACCAAAAGCTTTCACAACGTCGTTCAGAATCAGTTGTTGAATACCTTGTTTCTAAAGGTGTTAACGGTAATAACTTGATTCCAGTTGGTATGGGTGAAACCTCACCAATTGCTAACAATGATACTGACGCCGGTCGTGCATTAAACCGTCGCGTTGACTTTATTGTTAACACAAAATAACAGCATCTTTTAAGTTGTTACGGAAAAGGCCCTTAACCGGGCCTTTTTTGTGTCTGATGATTTTGATTTATAACAGGCAAGTAGCCGTTAAAATTTTCTTGGCGTTAATCCCAGCATAAATAAAAGTACTTAGTTAACCTACTTAAA
>NZ_MCRI01000018.1 GCF_001720165.1 Methylophaga muralis | reverse complement strand
CAGTTGTGATTGGGGCCATTGTAAGTGTTGTTCTGACAATTGTTGTAATTGCAGTAATTGCTTATAAAGTCGTTAGAAATATGGAAGATAGCTCCAACGATAATTAAGTCAATAGTTGATTAAAAAAAGCCGATCCAATCGGCTTTTTTTATTTGTGAGAAGCTAAATTAGTAAAAGCTAATGAGCATAATCGTGTTATAATTCCATCGGTTAAGCTCTATACGAGGTCGAAACTGTGTCGGAAAATCTGAAGTCAGCTGAGCTCAATATTAACGACATCTATGATGAGGTCTCAGACTGGCATGTTAACGCCGGCGGAACTAAAGTTGTAGCAAAACGCATGTCAGGTCGGTTCAGACGACTGAAATGGTTTGGCATGTCAGTCTGGTTGATTTTCTTCATTGGTCCTTATTTGCGTTGGAACGGCAAACAAGCCGTCCTTTTCGACATCCCCAATCGTCAATTCCACTTCTTTGATATCACTATCTTCCCGCAAGATATCTGGATGTTATCTCTCACATTATTGTTCTTTGCCATCTTACTGGCTGCAGTGACCAGTATCGCCGGTCGGGTGTTTTGTGGCTATTTCTGTTTTCAGACAGTATGGACTGACGTTTTTACTTTTATTGAAACCCGTATTGAAGGTGATACACCGCAGAAGGCAATGAAGTTTAAAAGTGCTCCGGCCTCATTCAGTAAAATTTCACGTATTACACTTAAACATAGTTTGTGGCTGGCAATTGCACTATTAACCGGTCTAACGTTTGCCGCCTGGTTCACTGATGTATTCCAGCTTTGGCATGATTTTTTCACGCTTCAAGCCTCATTGGTGGCTTGGATCGTATTAGGTATGTTTACCGTAGGGACCTATGTTTTTGCTGGATTTATGCGAGAACAGGTTTGTTTTTGGTTATGTCCATATGCCCGTCTGCAAGGGGTTATGTATGATCAAGATACCGTCTTGCCTGCTTATGATGCAGAACGGGGCGAACCTCGTGGCAAACTTAAAAAAGGTGCAGTTGACTCCACTAAAGGCAGTTGTATTGATTGCAAAGTCTGTGTTGCTGTATGCCCTACCGGTATTGATATTCGTAAAGGCCAGCAGGAAGGTTGCATCACCTGTGGTATGTGTATTGATGCCTGTGACAGTATCATGGATAAAACTAACCAGCCACGTGGCTTGATCCGCTATGCTTCATACAAAGATTTACATCACAATGCTCCACCAGCCGCTTTGTATAAACGCCCCAGAGTTCTCATCTATTCATTTATTTTAATGGTTGCATTTTCTGGCGTTGGCTATGGCTTTGCAACATTATCCACCACAGAATTCCAGGTAATTCACAACAGGCAACCGGTATTTGTTCAACTGAGTGACGGCTCTATCCAAAACCGCTATACATTGAAAATGCTTAATAAAACCAATGAGAATATTGAAGTTAGTTACACCATCAGCGGTTTAGACGGAGCAACTTTGCATGGCATAGATGAGAGCGTTATCATTGAACCAGGAAAGGTTAGCCCATTACAGGCTTTGGTTCGAATACCGGACGGTAAACTCCAGACAGAACTGGAACATCTGACATTTACTGCCAATGTCATTTCTAATCCAGATATCTCTGTGCAATATGAAAGTATCTTTATGGGACCGAAATGATGGCTATTTCACAAGAGAATAATCAAGCGTTAAAAAACCCGTGGGTGTTAGGCTTTTTGGCGTTTTTATGCACCTTTGTAACCGTCAATATTATTTTCATTTATCTTGCATTCAGTTCACCGCCCAATCTAGTGGTTGATAACTATTATGAGCGTGGTAAGAAGTACGCCCAGCAAGAATTGCAAATGGAACAGGAAAAACAATTAGGCTGGAATGGCGTGATTATGGCTCCGCCGAAAAGCAGGGTAAATCAACGTCAGCCTTATGAAGTCTTCATTCATGGTAAGAATTCTGCTGCGGTTCAATTAGATTCCGTCACCTTCTTTGCTTATCGCCCATCTGATATGCGTGAAGATTTTTCGGTGGAAATGAATCCTATGAGCCTCGGCCGTTATGCGGTTGATATTGAGTTTGGCTTGCCGGGTAACTGGGACATTATCGTTGAGGCAAAACGTGGTGACGATGAGTTTTTAATCACCCGACGAATTTTTATCGATCCATAAAATATCGTTTGTAATAAGTAAGTTGAATTTCTTTGTCTGAAGCCACTACGCAAGTTAATACCAGCGATTGTTTTCACTGTGGTCTTCCAATAAAGCACCAAGGTGAATTTGTTGCTCTTATCCAGTCAACTTCGCATCAGTTTTGCTGCCATGGTTGCAAGATGGCCTGTCAAACTATCTACGCTGCCGGCTTGCAAAGTTTCTACAATAAAACTCCAGAGGGCGAATCGCTCGCTCCACCACCTGATACAGCTAATGATTTTCACGCCTACGATATCGATGAAATCCAAGCAGATTATGTTGATTCACTTGATGAAAAACGCACGATACATCTGTTAATCGAAGGGATTCATTGTGCAGCCTGTGTCTGGTTAATCGAACATGCACTTTACAAATTACCTGGCGTTTTAGCTGCCGATGTCAATCTAACCGCTAAACGCTGTCGAATCCGCTGGGATAATCGCGAAACTTCGTTATCGGTTTTAATGCAGCATCTCGCCAAATTAGGTTATGCCGCGGTGCCATTTGACCCGGATACAGCAGAAGGCGCTTTAGCGAAACGACATCGCGGTTTAGTCTACCGCATGGCCTTTGCCGGTTTTGCGATGATGAACCTGATGTGGGTTTCTATCGCCCTGTATTCGGGTGCGGCAGAAGATGAGTTCCGAGATCTATTTCATTGGGTTGGTTTTATTATTGCTACACCAACCTTGCTTTATTCAGGTTATCCCTTTTTTCGAAATTCAATCAGTGGCTTGCGTAGCCGCTATTTAACGATGGATTTACCGATTGCTATCGGTGCCACCGCTACCTATCTCTATTCAAGCTATATCACTTTTACTGGTTCGCTGGAGGGGGAGGTATTTTTTGATACGGTCGTAAACTTTATTTTCGTTATTTTAATTGGCCGTTATTTAGAAGCACTTTCTAAACGTAATGCGCTTTCAGCCACTCGCCGGATGCTGGAATTGCAACCAAAACTGGCAACCGTCATCACTGAAGGGATACAGCAAACACTACCGATTCGCTCCGTTAAAGTGGGAGATCTGGTGTTAGTACGTCCAGGAGAAAATATTCCAGTTGATGGTGTGGTGACAGATGGTGAAAGTGCAGTAGATGAATCGATGTTGACGGGTGAGTCACAGCCGGTTCGTAAACAACTTAATGATACGGTTGTAGCCGGTAGTATCAATGGTGAAGGTGCCTTCACTGTGCGAGCCGAGCAAGTATTGCGACATACGGCCTTAGCCAAAATCATTGCTCTGATGGATGAAGCTCAAACTTCAAAAGCACCGATTCAGACGCTGGCAGATAAAATCGTACCGTGGTTTGTTGTGATCACACTTACCTTAGCGACATTAACCTTTTTGTTTTGGATGGGCAGTGATTTTGAAATAGCCTTACTGGCTTCAGCATCTGTTTTAGTGGTGACATGCCCCTGTGCTTTTGGTATGGCCACGCCAATGTCTATTGCTGTTGCCAGTGGGGTTGGAGCGACCAACGGTATTTTGATCAAGCAAGGCGTAGCGTTGGAATCTTTATCGCGGGTGACACATTATGTTTTTGACAAAACCGGGACATTAACGGAAGGGCGATTGCAACTGGTTGAAAGTTTCCCTGCTGAAGGTATTTCAGAACAATCACTATTGCAGATCGCGGCCTCGGCCGAACAACAATCTGAACATGGAATTGCGAAAACAATTGTTTCAGCAGCCCAACAGCAAAACCTGACTTTGTTAAATATCTCTGCGTTTTATGCGTCACCAGGAAGAGGTGTCGAAGCACAAATCGACGGAGATAAAATCTTCGTAGGTACAGCAGACTGGATGATTTCGCACGATGTGACGCTTAATAGTCAATGGCAATCAAAGGTTGATCAGCTGGAGCAGCAGGGTATCAGTTGTGTATTTGTTGCCAGCGAACAAAAGCTGATAGGTATCCTGGGATTGTTTGACACACTACGTGACGATGCTAAAACCATGATTGCCGATATGTTGGCAAACGGCCTGAAAGTCACCGTCTTAAGCGGAGACCGTCAACAGGTGGTGAATTCGGTGACAGCGGATTTAGGTAATATCCAGCGCCTGGCAGAAGTCCTGCCGGCAGATAAACGCCAAGTTATTCAACAGTTGCAACAACAAGGTGATTGTGTGGCGATGGTAGGTGACGGTATTAATGATTCACCGGCCTTGATTCAAGCCGATGTTGGTATTGCACTGGCTTCAGGAACGGATGTTTCCATTGAAAGTGCAGATATCGTGCTATCGCATAATCAATTAAGTCAGGTGGCTTTAGCGCGTAAACTAGCCGCCCGTACCTTACGCACCATCCGACAGAATATTGTATTATCCATTAGCTATAACGTGATTATGGTTCCATTAGCAATGATGGCGCTAGTCAGTCCCTTACTGGCAGCAATCACAATGCCAATAAGTTCGCTACTTGTCATAGGCAATGCTGCCAGAATTAGCCGAATATTTAAGAGGTAGGTCATGGAGGTCATATACGGACTTTTACCCGGCATGTTATTGCTGGGTTTAGTAGGTGTCATAGTCTTTTTCTGGGCCGTTCGCAGTGGTCAATATGATGATATGGAAGGTGCCGCAAATCGTGTGTTGATGGACGATGATAACCATCCGCCCGAAAGCGAACCGGAAATAGATTCAACGAATAACGAAGAAAAAAATGAACCGAAGTCTGATTAGGCTTTTTGCTTTATGCTGTGTTGGTGTATTACTCACGAAAGATGTTTTAGCGGCAGACATAAAAGTTGGCATGAGTGGTCCCTTGACGGGTCCGTTATCGGAAATGGGTCTGTCTATGCAGACGGGTATAAATGCCTATTTTTCCAGACTAAATAAGCATGGTGGAATTAAAGGTCAGCAGATTGAGTTGCTGGCAATAGATGATTCTACGAACCAGATCAAGCCGCTGCCAATATGCGTCAACTTATTAATGAACATGCAGTGGTTGCTGTTCTGGGCAGTGTCGGAACACCTACAGCGGTGGTCACGGCACCGATTGCAGAACAGCTTCAGGTGGCTTTGGTGGGTGCTTTTTCGGGGGGCGATGTTTTAAGACCCAATCCTCCCAGTCGATATATCATCAATTATCGGCCTGGTTATAAACAAGAAGTTGAGATGCTGATTGATGGCGTGTTGAATGCCGGCATCCGACCTGAAGAAATCGCATTTTTCACTCAACAGGATAGTTACGGAAATGCTGTTTATCACGCTGCCGCAATGGCATTACAAGCCCGAGGGTTTTATCAGGTCGATTACCTTACGCATGCCTATTACAGCCGCAACACCTTAAATGTTGAAAGTGCCGTCGCCACTATTCTTAAAGCCAATATTCCTCCGAAAGTGATCCTGATGGGCGGCAGTTACGCGCCTTCAGCCAAATTTATTAAACTGTTATACGAAGATAGGCCGGAACTTTGGTTCGTCAATGTATCTTTTGTCGGCAGTCATGTACTGGAAAAGTCGTTAGATGGCATCAATGCCAACGTGGTTGTCAGTCAAGTTGTTCCAGAAATTGATGCTGATTTGCCACTTGTTAGAGAGTTTCGCGCAGCATTAAAAGAATATGATAGTGATTTACAACCGAATACAATTTCTCTGGAAGGCTATATAGTTGCAAGGATCTTAGCTGAGGCATTGCTAAGTATGGATGGACCAATCAATCGGGAAACAATGATCGACTCCTTGCATGCCTTGGTCGATTTGGATATTGGTCTAGGCAGCAACATTAATCTGGCTAAAGATCAGCAGCAAGGCAGCCACATGCTTTGGCTGAGTAAATTGGAAAACGGAGCGTTCCATTCATTTGAGTGGGTAAACGCAAATTTTTCACAATAGCCTCATAACAGGATGTAAAAAAATGGATATGGATATACATGTTTAACAATTGGAGCATCCGAACACTGCTGCATTTTTGGGCTGTCATTACCGTATTGATGGTATTACTGATGGCTGCAATTGCCATGTTCAGTCATCATCATTACACCAAAAATCAACTTCTGTTGACCGAGCAGGTTTTTCCACTGGTGGACAATGCCAGACAAATAAGTAGCAGCGCAGCTGCGTTTATTTCCAGACAAAAACAAATTATCAGTGCGCGCAATGCCGATGAGCTTGCCAACGTTTCAGCACGAGAGCCACTGGAAGCAGACTTTGAACAATCCTGGAATCGTTTACTGCAAAGTGTTGAGCAGTTGGATATAGCTCCCGAACTGACCAGTGTGTTGAGTGATTATTATCAGCAATTTTTAGAAACGGACAGTTTATTGCTGCAACAAATGCAGTCCCAACATCAACTCGCCGAACAAATTGATCAACGTACAAAAAGTGTGAATCTGTTGGCTGATGAGATTCAGCAGTTGGCTGAAGCCATTACCGGCAGAATTGATTTGACCTTAACTCGTCAAATGCAGTCCTTAAGTAACCCTGAGGTTTTGAGTCAGCCGGACAAAACAGCGTTAATTGAAAATTACACCGCGGTAGAACGAAGCAGTTATTCCTTGATGTTGAATGTACTGCGGATTAGCCAGCTGAGCCAACAGATTCGTGAGGCACAAAATCCAGACTTGCTACTCAGTATCCGGGAAAATGATATCCGGGAACAGGAGGCCATGCTGCGTAGTGACATTTTGATCATCAAACAGAATCTGCAAAATTATCCTGAATTATTAACCTTGGTTGATAAGTTACAACAGGGAATTAATTCGTTTACCCGCCAGGTAATTGATGATAATAACTCCGTATATCAACTGCGAATTCGGCAACTAGAGACCTTTGAAAAATCTCAGGCGGTGCAGCAGCAGGGGTTGAATATCCTGGAAGTTTTAATGCAAAACCTGAATACCCTTTCTGCCAGAGTTGGTGAGCAGGGTTTGTCCAGAACCCAGCAGTCAGCCTCACTGGCCAAAACAGCAAGATGGTGGATGATTATCAGCTGTTTGGTGATTGCTTTTGGTTTAACGTGGTTTGTGTTAGCCATGACATCGCGTATTAATCAGCCTATGCAACGGTTACGTATGGCGATGCATGACTTGTCGGCAGAAAAGTTTGATACCCGTATGCCAACCAACAATGGTCAGAGTGAGTTTAATTTACTCGCCAAGGACTTCAACCTTTTTGCCGCACAAACACAAGCCTTAATTACCAAGTTGGATGAAACCAAACATTCTTTGGAGATTCGAGAAACACGGCTTCGAGCCATTCTTAATGGCGTACCAGAAGCGATTCTTGCCATTCAGGCGGATGGCTCCATCAGTTCGTGTAACCCTGCAGCAGAAAAAATCTTACAGGCCAATGAACAACAATTGGCAGGACAAAATATTCTGCAGTTTTTCGCCCCATCATCAGACATTCATTCGCTTGCCGATCTTGCTCAACTGCAACAAGCCAACCATGAGTTTGAAGGCCGGAACTGGTTTGGTGAAACCTTCTCTATGTGGTTTTCGCTTAATCCATTGTCAGAATTCGATGATGATATCTGGGTCTGTGTTATTTCTGATATAAGCAGCTGGAAACTCACCAAACAAGCATTACTTCAGACCAGTAATGAATTAAACGCCATTCTTGAAAATGCCATGGTGGGTATTGCCTTTATCAAAAACCGGCAGATTATTCGGGTCAACACTAAATTTGAACAATTGTTTTTGTTTGCTCGTGAGGATATCGAAGGGCAAAGTACATTGTGCATTCATCCCAGCGAAGACGCCTTCGAACGCTTTGGCGAACAAGCTATAACACTTTGTCAGTAGCAGAAAATTTTGAAGCCCAAGTCGAAATGGTACGTGCCAACGGCGAAAAGTTCTGGTGTGCCGTGTCAGGTCAGGTAATAAACCCGGAGAACCCGACTGAGGGATCCATCTGGCTTTATGAAGATGTTACCCATCAGCGGCAAAATGAAGAGCGACTGACACGTTTAGCCAGCAGTGACATCCTGACCGGCTTGCCAAACCGTGGAGTATTTAAAGATCGTTTAGAACACGCTATTCATAAAGCGCAGCGACAAAATGGCCGGTTGGCCGTTTTCTTTCTGGATCTGGATCACTTTAAACATATCAATGATTCACTGGGGCATAAAGCCGGAGATATTTTGCTGTGTGAAGTGGCGCGTCGTATCCGATCCTGTGTCAGAGACAGTGATACGGTTGCCAGACTGGGCGGTGATGAATTTACAGTTATGTTGGAGGATATTCATTCGGCTCAGTACGTCGGAAAAGTCGCTGAAAAAATCCTCAGTACTACGCTTTGCCGTATATGCTGGATAACATTGAAGTAAATATCAGTCCTAGTATCGGTATCAGTTTATATCCTGCCGATGGCCGTGATGTGGATATGCTCGTACGTAATGCCGATGCAGCCATGTATTACGCTAAAAGTACCGGCCGTAATAACTTTCAATTCTACTCTTCCGATATGAATGCGCAGGCATCGCAGCGTTTGGCAATGGAAACCGGCTTACGTCGTGCGGTCGATCTGCAAGAGTTTTATCTACAATTTCAGCCTCAAATTGAGCTTGAAACTGGCCGTGTAGCCGGGGCAGAAGTTTTATTACGTTGGCATACCGAACAATGGGGGGACATTTCACCAGCGATATTTGTACCGGTGCTTGAAGATACTGGCTTGATCAATATGGTGGGTGAATGGGTATTGAAACAAACCTGCGAAGCTTTCATGGCCAATCGTCACAATTTACCAGATGATTTTTTAATGGCCGTTAATCTTTCAGGACGCCAGTTTAAAGGCAATCTACTGGTCAATTTTATTCGTGATTTGCTGGATAAAACTGGAATGCCGGCCAAAAACCTGGAACTGGAGATCACCGAAAGCCTGTTAATGGAAAATACTGAGCAAGCAGTTGAAACCTTACGCGAGTTAAGCCAATTGGGGATCACGCTGGCAATCGACGATTTTGGTACGGGTTATTCATCACTTTCATATTTAAAACAGTTTCCACTCAATGTGTTGAAAATTGATCGTACCTTTGTTCGTGATGTAACCGAAGACAGTGATGACGCTGCCATCGTAAATGCCATCCTGGCAATGTCAAACAGTCTCGCTTTACAAGTCGTCGCTGAAGGGGTTGAAACTGCCGAGCAGCTCGCTTTTCTACAAAAAAGTCAGTGTAAACGTGCTCAAGGGTTTTATTTCAGCAAAGCTATTAACTTGAATGAGCTGATGGAATATATAAAACAAGCTGAACAATCTCAACGGGCTATGTAAGTCATTACAGTCCGTTCATCCGGGTGTAACCGAATCGTCAGCCCAAATTGCGGATAGTGCCAAATTTGTGCTGAACTTTCTTCAGCTTCATCACTGATATTCTCGGGCTCACCAAAACGATGCAATAACATATCTGCATCAATACGAACCGTTGGGATATAGGTGATGGCGATTACCGGAGCTGTCAGTAAACGGTGTTTGTCATCAAAAGCCGGATCATAACGTCGTGCACCACTTGGCTGTAATTTGGCTGAAGCGGCGCGAGACGCCATACTATTTAACTCATCCTCATCGACCAGCAAATTCACCACGACTCTTGCAGACAGTCCGCCGAGATTGATCGATTCAAAAAAAACTTCAGCCGAGATATTCTGGTTTTCGGTCATAAACAAAGCCACTTCTCCAGCCTCACGCCATAATTGCTGAATTTCTGCGTAGGAGGTGCTGCCTAAATGAACGCCCATCACTTCAATTTGCTCATCAGGCATGATGGTTATTTCCCAAGGTTTAGGCGCTGTTGGCTGAGGCGAAGGGACAAACATTAACGCTGCAATACCCACAATAACTAAAGCTGTACCAAGTAAAAATTTGAGCAATATACGCATAAAAAATCCGAAATTAATTAACCTGTAACCAGAAAGTGACCGGTCCATCGTTGGTAAGAGAAACTTGCATGTTCGCGCCAAACTGGCCAGATTCAACCGCTATGCTGTGGTGCTTCGCCTGATTTAGCAGATGATCAAACAGTTGTTTGCCTTGTTCAGGGGGAGCGGCGGGAGTGAAACTTGGGCGATTACCTTTGCGAGTATCCGCGGGCAAGGTAAATTGTGGCACTAATAATAAGTCACCTTTTATATCCAGCAAACTTAAATTCATTTTGTCGTCGGCATCACTAAATACGCGATAATTTAAAACGCGTTGTAACAGTCGATCTGCTATGGCTGCCGTGTCTGTTTTTTCTACTCCAATCAATACCAGCAAACCTTGGCAGATTTGAGCGATGTTCTGATGGTTATCGATGGTGACATTTGCCTGAGTCACTCGTTGTAACAATGCAATCATGTGAGTTGTGAGGCTAATTGATCAGTTGTTCGAACCAGTGCATCAATGATGGCAGGTTCACTCGCTGCATGTCCTGCAAGTGGTAATACTTCAAACTGAGCATTTGGCCAGCGTTGGTAAACTTCCCAGGATTGTTGCATCGGACACACCATATCGTAGCGCCCATGAATAATCACGGCAGGGATATGATTAATTTGTTTGATACTGTCGAGTATTGGGGTGTCACCAAGAAAACAGCTATTCAATGCATAATGCAATTGAATTCGAGAATGCGCCAAAGGCCCCGCAGATTGCTCAGCATCGGGTTGATAATGCTGATCCCGCAGCATGACAATAGTGCCTTCCCAATTTTGCAAAGTGTTGGCAGCAATTTGTTGTTGCTGTTCTTCTGTCTGAGTTAATTGCTGATAATAATAAGTTAATGGCTTGGTTTGTTCGGTGGCCGGTAAATCTTTGACCAGAGCATGCCATGCTTCAGCAAATACTCTGGAAGCACCGCCTGCCGCATAAACCCAATCTATGTCCTGTTGTCGGCCGAGAAAGGTGCCACGCAACACCATATTTAAAACATGTTGTGGGTGTTGTCGGGCATAGGCCAAAGCCAAAGTTGCTCCCCATGAACCGCCGAATAACATCCACTTATCGATATTCAATAATGTGCGGATGGCTTCCATATCCGAAATTAAATAATCCGTGGTGTTGTGTTCCAATTCACCAGTGGGCAGCGAACGACCGCAACCACGTTGATCAAATAAAATAATGTGATAGCGTTCAGGATCAAAATAACAACGGTGCTGCGAACGACAGCCTGAGCCGGGCCCACCATGTAAAAAAATTACTGGAATACCTTGTGGATTGCCGCACTGTTCAACATAAACTTCATGGCGGCGTCCAGCTGATATTTCTTCACGAGCTAACAGCTGGTGGTGGAAAGGTTCGATATCAGGGTACAGAGTACGCATTTACAGTTCCATCTTGGTTTTCAGCCCGCAACTATATCATGTCAGATGATGGTAATTATTACCTTGATGGGCGAAAATATGACGTTTAACTGCTGCCATGTCTCGTCAGCAGCCGCAAAGATAAATAAGGCGAACACAACATGAACCTGCATGAGTATCAGGCAAAACAATTGTTTAACCAATACGGCATTAATACACCCAATGGGCGGATGATCTCCAGTCCGGATGAGGTGGAATCGGCTCTTGCTGCAATTGGTGGTGAACGTTGGGTGGTAAAAGCGCAAGTACATAGTGGCGGCCGTGGTAAAGCAGGTGGTGTTCGAGTAGAAGAAAGTTCTTTTGCCGTAACAGAAGCCGTTGTTGCGCTGCTTGGAAGCCAACTGGTCACACATCAGACTACCGCTGAAGGTTTACCGGTTAATAAAATTTGGATTGAAACACCGTCGTCGATTACTCGTGAATTATATCTAGCCTTGCTGGTGGATCGTGTCACCCAACGCGTGGTGTTTATGATTTCTGCCGAGGGCGGAATGGATATTGAAGAGGTGGCAGAGAAAACTCCCGAGGCTATCCTTAGTTTATACGTTGACCCAGTAGCAGGTTTGCAGCCTTATCAATGCCGTCAGGCCGGTTTCTTTCTGCAGTTGACTGGTGTTGCATTCAAGCAATTACAGCAACTGATGCAAAACCTCTATCAGCTGTTTTGTGAAAAAGATATTAGTTTGTTGGAAATCAATCCATTAGTTGTCACTGATAGCGGAGACTTGCTGGCACTGGATGCCAAAATCAATGTCGACGAGAATGCGTTATACCGACACACGGATTTGGCAGATTTATTTGATCCAACTCAGGAAAATCCAGCTGAAGTAATCGCCCGTGATTTCGGACTGAACTACATTGCCCTAGATGGCAATGTGGCTTGCATGGTCAATGGTGCAGGATTGGCGATGGCCACCATGGATTTGATTCAAAAGCAGGGCGGTGAACCGGCCAATTTCCTTGATGTCGGTGGTGGTACCACAGCCGATCGGGTTGCCGAAGCTTTCAAACTGATTTTATCTGATAAAAAAGTGAAATCGATTCTGGTCAATATCTTCGGTGGCATTGTGCGTTGTGACCTTATTGCGCAAGGCATTATGCAGGCAGCTAAAGAAGTCGGTTTAGCATTACCCGTGGTGGTGCGTTTGGAAGGTACTAATGCCGACTTAGGCCGCACATTATTGGAAAACAGTGGCATGAATCTACGAGTGGCACAGGATTTAACGGAAGCAGCAGCCTTAGCCGTCGCTGCGGCAGGGGAGTAATAAAACGTGAGTATCTTGGTTAATAAAGACACCAAAGTTATCTGTCAGGGGTTTACCGGAAAACAAGGCACTTTTCATTCAGAACAGGCGATTGCCTATGGCACACAATTTGTCGGCGGTGTCACACCAGGCAAAGGTGGGCAAACGCATCTGAATAAGCCTGTATTTAATACGGTTCATGAAGCCGTTGCTGAAACCGGTGCTGATGCCTCGATGATTTATGTGCCTGCAGCGTATGCTGCTGATGCGATTTTGGAAGCGGCTGATGCGGGTATTAAAGTCATTGCCTGTATTACTGAAGGTATTCCAGTACTGGATATGCTGCGGGTAAAACATGCATTGAAATCTTACGATGCCAAGTTAATCGGACCCAACTGTCCTGGCCTCATAACCCCTGGCGAATGCAAAATCGGCATTATGCCTGGCAGCATCCATTTGCCGGGAAAAATTGGTATTGTCTCGCGTTCTGGAACCCTGACCTATGAAGCGGTATTCCAAACTACTCAAAATGGGCTGGGGCAAAGCACCTGCGTAGGTATTGGTGGTGATCCCATCCACGGCATGAACTTTATTGAATGTCTGGAATTATTTGAGGCCGACCAACAAACACAGGGGATCGTCATGGTTGGTGAAATCGGCGGTCAGGCAGAAGAAGATGCGGCTGATTACATCAAACAATACGTCAGTAAGCCGGTCACAGCTTACATCGCAGGATTAACTGCTCCGGCCGGTAAACGTATGGGTCATGCCGGTGCAATCATCAGCGGCGGTCAAGGCACTGCCAAAGCAAAACTGGCAGCATTAGAAGCTGCGGGTGTGGCGATTGCCGCATCACCAGCTGAAATCGGCTCAACCATGTTGCAACTGATGGAACGTTAATGACAAAAAATCAACTTCAGGTGGTGTTGGCACAAATCGACCCAATTGTCGGAGATGTTGCCGGCAACACCCGAAAGGTGATTGTCGCCACCGAACAAGCCAGAAAACTTCATGCTGCTGATCTGGTTGTGTTTCCTGAATTATGTCTGACAGGTTACCCGCCTGAAGATTTATTATTAAGACCGGGCCTGATAAAGCGAGTCAATAAATCACTGCAAACACTGTGTCAGCAAGTTGACGATATTACTATTATTGTCGGTCATCCTCTTGGCGAAGTCGGTAAAGAATTATTTAATGCCGCTTCAGTTATCAGTAAGCATCAAATCACTGCTCAATATCTTAAACATAAACTACCTAATTACGGTGTGTTTGATGAAAAGCGTTATTTCATTGAAGGCCGAGAAGCCACCATTATTGAGATAAACCAGATCAAAATTGGCCTGACCATTTGTGAAGATATCTGGTTTGTTGAGCCTGCAGCTCAAGCCGTGGATGCCGGAGCTGAAATCATAGTCAATCTGAATGCCTCGCCATTTAAGCAAGATAAAACACAGTTGCGAGAGACTGAGGTTAGCAAGCGGGCGCGCGAGAATTCAGTCCCGGTTTTGTATGTCAACCAAATGGGCGGACAGGATGAGCTGGTGTTTGATGGGGCTTCATTTGCGGTGAATGCCATTGGTGAAAAATGTGTTCAAGCCGTTCAGTTTGCGACAGCGTTGGTGCCAATAAATATCAGCAAAACCCCGCAGGGTATTCAGCTTGAAGGTTCACTTCAGCCATTGATGGGCGAGTTGGAAACCATTTATCAAGCCTTGGTTTGTGGCTTACGAGATTATGTGGAAAAAAATCGTTTTCCTGGCGTGGTGATAGGGCTTTCTGGTGGAATCGATTCAGCTTTAACTTTGGCTCTGGCAGTTGATGCTTTAGGAGCTGATCGCGTACAAGCGGTGATGATGCCGTCAAGGTTCACCGCACAAATCAGTTTGGATGATGCTGCAGAGATGGCGAGTATTTTGGGGGTCCAGTATCGAGTCTTAGGAATTGAAAACTTATTTCAGACCTTTCTCCATGAGCTAGAAGAGGTGTTTGCCGGCACTCAGGCAGATACCACTGAAGAGAATATTCAGGCTCGTTGTCGTGGTGTGTTGTTGATGGCAATCTCCAATAAAACCGGTGCAATGGTGCTTTCTACCGGAAATAAAAGTGAAATGGCCGTGGGCTATTCCACCCTGTATGGCGATATGGCAGGTGGTTTTTCGCCATTGAAAGATGTTTACAAAACGCTGGTCTATAAACTCGCGGATTATCGCAACAGCCTGTCGAAAGCGATTCCTGAACGAATTATAACCCGACCACCTTCAGCTGAGCTTTCTGCCGATCAGTTGGATCAGGATTCATTACCTGCTTATGAAGTGCTGGATGCCATCCTGGAAGCCTATGTCGCCAATGATGGTTGTTTTGAAGATCTGGTGGCCTCAGGATTTAATGCTGAAACGGTTGCACAGGTTATCAAAATGGTGGATCGTAGCGAGTACAAGCGACGTCAGGCTCCGCCCGGTATTCGTATTACCGGCAGGGCATTTGGCAGAGACCGTCGCTATCCGATAACATCAGGTTATACCGTAACGTCAACTATAGAATAGGCAATCACATGAAAAAAATTGAAGCCATAATCAAACCATTCAAATTGGATGATGTGCGTGAAGCACTATCGGATATCGGTGTGACCGGCATGACGGTTTCTGAAGTCAAAGGCTTTGGGCGGCAAAAAGGTCATACAGAGCTGTATCGTGGTGCCGAGTATGTTGTGGATTTCTTACCGAAGGTGAAAATGGAGATCGTGCTGGCAGATGATCAGGTAGATGCTTGTATTGAAGCAATCACCAAGGCCGCACATACTGGTCGCATCGGTGATGGCAAGATTTTTGTCTCACCGCTGGAACGCGCTATCCGTATTCGTACAGGTGAAGATGGCGAAGAGGCTATCTAATTTAACTGTAATCAAAGAAACGACGCTGTTAATCAAACAGCGTCGTTTTACGTACATCGGCTACACCGGCATGACCAGGGTAGTTTCTTTCCAAAACGCGTAAAGCGTCTTCTGATAAATCATCTAATTCCAGAATTTTATAAGCCTTGGCCATAATCACTAATGCATCTGGCATTGCTGGCGTGCGCGGGTAGTTTTCAATCACATATTTGGCGCGATTGGCTGCTGCAAGGTAAGAAGCGCGACGCATATAGTAGTTTGCAACGTGCAATTCATGTTGCGCTAATCGATTACGCAGATACACGATACGTTGTGCTGCATCATCACTGTAACGGCTGGTCGGGAAACGGTTAACCAAAGTGGTGAAATCACGGAGCGCATTCAGTGCAGTGCCAGGATCACGCTGCGTTTCATCACGCGGAATATATTTTTCCAAAATACCCATGTCACGATTAAAGTTGATTAGACCACGCAGATACATCGCATAATCAATATGCTCGTTTAATGGGTAGACCCGCATGAAACGATCCAGAGTTGCGATAGCCGTTTCCGGTTCGTCCATTTTGTAATACGCGTAAGCGGAATCCAATAAAGCCTGTTGCGCATATTGTCCAAAAGGGAAACGCGCTTCAAGCTGTTCGTAGTATTCAATAGCTGTTCGATAATCATTAATATTCAAAGCGGCTTTGGCTTCGGCATAAACCCGTTCTACGGTCCAGCTTTCTTCAGCAACTACAGGCTCTCTGCCTGAAAAGAAAGAACAGGCGGTCAGTGACAGTATCAGGAACAACGGCAGGATGTATTTCATCATTGGCTTCTATCTTGAATCAAAACAAAAATTTCACAGCCTGAGATTGTAGACTGTTTAACTTGGCAAAGCATCACTAGCAATAACAGTTTTCGCGGATCATTGTACAATAGCCGCTGTTTATTCACCCTTAACTCTATAGGTTTGTAATGATTAGTCGTTTATTTATCGGTTTGGCGAGTAGTTTATTAGTACTTCCAGTCGGTGCAACCACCTTTGAATTGGCTGATGAGGAAACGCGTGTCATCGGACACAACCTCGTTGTTTACAGTCGTCACGAAGACACGTTATTAGATATCGGTCGTAAATTTGATTTGGGCTATACCGAGATGACTGCGGCCAACCCTAATCTGGATCCCTGGTTGCCAGGTGATAACAAACCGGTATTGATTCCAAATAAATTCATTTTGCCCGATGCGCCGCAAAAAGGCATTGTGATTAATATTCCGGAAATGCGGTTATTTTACTTTCCGCCAAAACAAGCTAATCAATTACAACAAGTAATTACCCATCCAATTGGTATCGGTCGTGAAGGTCGTGATACACCGCTAGGTAAATTATCAATTATTCAAAAACGTGAGAACCCTTCATGGACACCGCCTGAATCTGTTCGTAGAGAACACGCAGCAGCCGGCGATATTCTGCCAGCAGTCGTTCCACCTGGTCCGGATAATCCACTGGGTACCCGTGCAATACGATTATCCAACCCAAGTTATCTGATTCATGGCACAGCTAAACCATATGGTGTTGGCTTACGCGTCAGCAGTGGTTGTATACGTTTGTACCCAGAAGATATTGAACATTTATACAGCCTGGTTTCACTTAATACACAGGTAAATATTCTTCACCAGCCATATAAAGCAGCCGTTTCAAATGGCAAATTGTTTTTGGAAGCCCATGCCCCAATTCCTGAAATGTATAAAGAAGTAAGTGGCAATATGACTCCAATGATTCAGGCTATCCTAAACGCTCAGGATAGTATGCTATCAGAGCAGGATTGGCCGTTTGCAGAAGAAATCGTGATGACAACACATGGTGTTGTTAAGCAAATCAATCAGCAGGAAGAAAAGATTGTTGATAATGTCTGGTTTGTACATGGTGGCTTGCAACTGAACACTGGGGCAAAAATGCGCAAAGCGTTACAAGATTTAAACATGCAGGATAAATTCTGGCCGTTAAGAAATAAAGCGATAAACGAAGTGGTCGTAGGACCATTTGAAAATTTGGAAGCTGCGCGTGAAGCGGCGGATAAAATTTCTGCAGCAGCGGGTATCCCGGTGTGGCCTGCGCATTTATCAGAAGAAATGTTTTAACAAATTTACAAACTGCAGAACCAAAAAAGCCGGGATATTAATCCCGGCTTTTTTGTTTTGAAGCTATGAAAAAATAATTATTTAAATTATTTGCTCATTGCTTTTTCAAACATACGATCGATTTTTGCACAGCAAGCATCAACTTGTGCTTGTGCATCTTCAGCCGCTTTTTGTGCATTTGTAGCAGCTAATTCAGCGTCAGAAGCAGTACGTTGTGCAGTATCAGCAGTACTTTGCGCGTTGCGAGCTGCAACTAAAGCAGAATCAGCTGTTGATTGTGCAGATTCTACTGAACCTTTTAATGCTTCCATTTCAGCAGTATTTGCACATGCAGTCAGTAATGCCAAAGGCAGGATAACGGCGCTCAGTTTAGCTAATGATTTCATTTGTATCTCCTTAAAGTGTACTAGGGTTGGTAGCATTTCCATTTCGTTTGTAAATGCAAGCCTGACAAAAGGCTAGCAGGAAATATTTATGCTGTCTATTGCCACAAATTTAAACTGCGAATTAGTGGCGATAGTTGCTATAATTATGCTCTCTTTTTTTGGACTGGAATAGTATTTACTATTTTTGTCGCATTCTTTTTTTTGCTCTGGAAAAATTTGTTCTATGCATCCAATGCTGAATATAGCCGTACGTGCGGCTCGTCAGGCAGGTAGCCTGATTATGCGCTCTTTACAACATGTCGATCATTTGGAAATTACCGCTAAAGGATTGAATGATTTTGTTACCGATGTTGACCGCCTTGCGGAACAGGAAATCATCAACACCATTAAAAAATCTTATCCTGACCACGCCATTATGGCGGAAGAGTCTGGTGAAACAGGTCAAAACGATGTGGTCTGGATTATCGACCCATTGGATGGAACAACAAATTATCTTCACGGTTTTCCGCATTATTGCGTATCGATTGGTGTGATGGTCAAAGGCCGTATTGACCATGCTGTGGTTTTCGACCCGATGCGTGATGAATTATTTACCGCAAGCCGTGGTGAAGGCGCCAAGCTCAATGATCGCCGTCTGCGTGTCACGAAGCGCAAAGATCTCAATGGTGCATTGATTGCCACCGGTTTCCCTTTCAAATATCCGCAACATATTGATGTTTATATGCAGATGTTTGCCGCAGTTTTTCCACAAGTGGCGGATATTCGTCGTGCCGGTTCGGCAGCGTTGGATTTAGCCTATGTCGCCGCCGGTCGAGTGGATGGTTATTGGGAAATCGGACTGGAAAACTGGGATTTAGCAGCCGGTAAATTGTTAGTTGAAGAAGCGGGTGGTTCGGTGACGAATTTTACCGGCGGTGACAAGGTTTTGGATAAGGGACACGTAATTGCGGGCAACTTATCGATCCATGCTCATCTGCAAAAAAGTATTGCCCCGTTTGTGTCGGGTAACCTGAAGTGATTGAGGTCCCCACCGGGACATTTTTTAACAGCGCATGCCAGACATGCCTTAATGAACTGATTTTATGAGTAATAATTCTAGAGATATAAACAAACTACGTAACATAGCCATCATCGCTCACGTCGATCACGGTAAAACAACTTTGGTTGATCAGCTGCTGCGTCAGTCCGGTACCTTCAGTGAACATGAAGAGCTGCAAGAACGGGTGATGGACTCGAACGACTTGGAACGTGAGCGTGGTATCACCATCCTTTCCAAAAATACCGCCATCCGCTGGAATGATTACCGCATCAATATCGTCGATACACCGGGCCATGCTGATTTCGGTGGTGAAGTTGAACGTGTTCTGTCTATGGTTGATTCCGTATTGTTGCTGGTGGATTCATCAGAAGGTCCGATGCCACAAACGCGTTTCGTTACGCAAAAAGCATTAGCACTGGGTCTGAAACCAATCGTAGTTATCAACAAGATTGATAAACCAAGTGCTCGTCCAGGCTGGGTATTGGATCAAACATTTGATCTATTCGCCAATCTGGATGCCACCGACGAACAGTTGGACTTTGATGTTATCTACGCGTCAGGTCTGAATGGCTTTGCTGGTATGGAAGATACCGTGCGTGATGGTGATATGACGCCTTTATTCCAACTGGTTGTGGATAGAGTGAGTCCTCCTGCGGTTGACCCTGAAGGTCCTTTCCGTATGCAGGTAACTTCACTTGATTACAATAGTTATGTTGGTGTTATCGGCATCGGCCGTATTGAGCGCGGCAAAGTTAAAACTAACATGCCGGTGACAGTAATTGATCCCGAAGGTAAAAAACGTAATGGCCGTGTAATGCAGGTCATGGGCTTTATGGGACTGCGCCGTGAAGAAGTTGAAGAAGCACATGCTGGTGACATTATTGCGTTTACTGGTCTGGATCCGCTGAATATCTCAGATACTTTATGTGATCCTAATGCTGTTGAAGCTTTACCACCGTTAAGCGTTGACGAACCGACGGTCACCATGACGTTCCAGGTCAACAATTCTCCGTTTGCTGGTAAAGAAGGTAAATTCGTTACTACCCGCCAAATTAAAGAACGTCTGGATCGTGAATTGATTCATAACGTCGCTTTAAAAGTCGAACAACTGGTTGAAGATCCCGATAAATTCCGTGTTTCTGGTCGTGGTGAATTACATCTTTCTGTATTGATCGAAAACATGCGTCGTGAAGGTTTCGAGATGGGTGTATCCCGTCCTGAAGTTATTATTCGTGAAGTGAACGGCACCAAAGAAGAACCATACGAAGCGGTAACTATTGATGTTGAAGATACCCACCAAGGTTCGGTAATGGAAAAAATGGGTACTCGCGGTGGTGAACTGAAAGATATGTCACCAGATGGTAAAGGCCGAGTGCGTCTCGACTTTATTATTCCATCACGTGGTTTGATTGGTTTCCGTACTGAGTTTTTAACTGCCACTCAAGGTACCGGTTTGATTTACAGCGTATTTGATCATTACGCACCAGTTAAACCGGGTACTTTTGGTAAACGCATCAATGGTGTATTGATTGCCAATGGTGTGGGTAAAGCGGTGGCATTTGCTATCTTTAACCTGCAGGACCGTGGTCGTATGTTTATCGGCCATGGCGATGAAGTCTATGAAGGTATGGTTATCGGTATTCACTCACGTGATAACGATTTGGTCGTTAACCCGTTAAAAGGTAAACAGCTAACCAATATGCGTGCATCAGGTTCTGATGAAGCAGTGGCCTTAGTTCCGCCAATTCGCATGAGTTTGGAACAGGCGCTGGAATTTATCGGTGACGATGAATTACTGGAAGTAACGCCTAAATCCATCAGAGTACGGAAGAAATTCCTGCTGGAGCACGAGCGTAAGCGCGCTTCACGTGGCTAGTTGTATCGCCAACTGAACAAGAAAGGGTATCCTATAACGGATGCCCTTTTTTTTGAGGTAAACCATGCGAATTTTGCTCCTGCTGGCGATAGGCCTGCTGCTATTTATCATCTTCCGGAATTTATACCGGCAGATAAAAAACGAAAGACAAATCGAACAAACTGAAAAAATGGTGCGCTGCGAACAATGTGGATTGCATTTGCTGGAACAGGAAGCAATTCAGAAAAATCAGCATTATTTTTGTACCACAGAGCATCTTGAGGCTTATCAGCATCAAAAATAATGGTTGGCGAATATTTCAGCACCACTAAATCAGAACAAGATCAGGCCTCCTGGCGGGCGCTAACCTTATTCTCCGGCTACCGTCTGTTTCTGGCGGCCATTTTGTTTGTGGTTTTTTATCTTCAATTAGCTCCAGAATTCATCGGTAATAAATACCCTTTATTACATCATTTTGTCAGCCTGAGTTATTTGATGGTGGCTGTATTGCTGATGATATTTTCCAGTCGCCACTGGGGAATCTTTGTTACCCAATGCAGCATTCAGCTGATTATCGACATTATCGCTCTAGCATTAATTATTCATGCAGCTGGCGGATTGCAAAGTGGTCTTGGCGCATTGCTGGTTGTTGTAGTCGTTGCTGGTGGAGCATTGATTCCAGGTCGACTTGCAGTGTTTATCGCGGCTATCGCAACCTTATCGGTTCTACTGGAAGCGGTTTATGCAGAATTGACCGGAGTCGGCCAAAGTCATTTTGCTCAAGCGGGCATGCTGGGTGCGATATTTTTCATTACCGCACTGCTGGCACATCTGCTGTCACGCACTATGCAGCGCTCACAAATGCTGGCAGAGCAACAAGCGCAGGATCTGAATAAACTCGCTAATCTGAATCAACACATCATCAGTCGTATGCAAGTGGCGGTATTGGTCGTTGATGAACAGGGTAGAGTGACATTATGCAATCAATCTGCCGCAAAATTTATGGGCATTGAACATGCGCCGAAAGAATTTTTGCTCAAACAGTATGTGCCTGAATTAGCCGATCAAATCTGGCGTTGGAAACAACATTTACCCGATGCATTTGAACCGTTTCAGGCACGGGCAGATTTGCCAGAATTATTGGCCCGTGCCACGCAGCTTGATTCTGGTGAAGTGTTGGTATTTATCGAAAATACCACTGCGCTGGCTCAACATGCCCAACAACTAAAACTGGCTTCCTTGGGGCGTTTGACGGCGAGTATTGCACATGAAATTCGTAATCCATTGAGTGCTATCAGTCATGCGGGTGAATTGTTAGCTGAAACAGTGAGTCATGATGCATCAGTCAGTAAGCTTACCGGCATCATTCAGCGCCATAGTGTGCGGATGAACAGTATTATCGAAACCATCCTGGAAATGAGTCGACGCAAGAATGTCGAGCCAAGCGTTGTGGTATTAAGTCCATGGCTGGAAAAATTGCTGGAGGAATATTGTGAAATCAAACATATACCACCACAGCAAATTTTATTAACGTCAACGGCACCATTAGCTCGAATTTGTACTGATGAAGAGCAATTACATCAAGTGATGTGGAATCTTATTGATAATGCATGGCACTATGCGGATAAAGAGCAGACCCAACCCATTGAAATCCGTGTCACACTGCTCTCAGAGGATATCCATATTGATGTTATCGATAATGGAGCGGGCGTGAGTCCTCAAGCCATGCAACATTTGTTTGAGCCGTTTCATTCAGAACGTACAGGCGGTACCGGTTTAGGATTGTATCTGGCACGTGAGTTATGTCAGGCGAATGGTGCCAGATTAAGTTATCTGCCTGAATTAGGAAGTTGTTTCAGAATAAGTTATCCACCGCAAAGACAAGAGTTTATTCAATGAATCCACAAGCGTTGATTGTCGATGATGAGCCTGACATCCTTGATTTGCTGTCAATGACCTTGTCCGGTATGTCAATTGATTGTGTGACGGCGGAGAGCATTGCTGAAGCGGAGAGATTGTTGTCACAGCAATCGTTTGATCTATGTTTCACCGATATGCGTTTGCCGGATGGTGATGGTTTGCAGTTGGTTAAAAGTATTCAAGCTACTCATCCCGAGCTACCCATTGCGGTGATAACAGCGTACGGCAATATGGATTTAGCAGTCACGGCATTGAAATCAGGTGCATTTGATTTTGTATCCAAACCATTGAAATTACGGGTTTTACGTGAACTGGTGGAAGCCGCATTAAAACTTTCACCAAATAGACCACATAAAAATGACCGACGCTCGCGTGATCGTTTATTGGGTGAAACCGAGTTAATGCGTGAGTTGCGTGGAAAAGTCGCCAAGTTGGCTCGTAGCCAGGCGCCGGTTTATATCAGTGGTGAGTCCGGAACCGGTAAAGAATTAGTTGCACGTTTAATTCACGATCTGGGTGCAAGATCGGACAAAGCATTTGTACCGGTTAACTGCGGCGCTATTCCCAACGAGTTAGTAGAAAGCGAATTTTTTGGACATAAAAAAGGTGCTTTCACCGGAGCGGTGGCCGATAAACAGGGTCTGTTCCAACATGCCGATGGTGGCACTTTGTTTCTGGATGAAGTCGCAGATTTACCCCTGATGATGCAAGTCAAATTATTGCGGGCGATTCAGGAGAAAGCGATACGTCCGGTAGGTGGGCACGAAGAAATCAATGTTGATGTCAGGATTTTATCGGCAACGCATAAAAATCTGGCGGAGTGTGTGGATGAGGGAACATTTCGCCAGGATCTGTTTTATCGACTGAATGTCATTGAACTGCAGGTGCCGCCCTTAAGAGAACGCAAAGCCGATATACAGTTACTGGCTGAACATATTTTGCAAAATCTGGCTGGTAAAACGCATTCAGTTGTCACCAAATTAACACCAGAAGCCATTACAGCCCTGCAGCAGTATCCTTTTCCAGGGAACGTGCGAGAGCTGGAAAATACGCTTGAAAGGGCGTTGACCTGGGCTGAAGGCACACGCATCACCGCTGCTGATTTAATGTTACCGGTTGCAACATCATCGACAAAAAACACTATGTCGATATCTGCTTTAGTTGAGCCCGAAATCAATCAGGATCTGGAAAGTCATCTTGAAGATCAAGAGCGGGCGATAATCGAAAAAGCCCTTAATGAAACCCGTTGGAATAAAACGGCTGCCGCTAAACGTCTGGGTATTACTTTCCGTGCGTTACGTTACAAACTAAAAAAACTGGACCTCGAATAACTTTTCTTAGGCAGCAGATGGCTGAACCTGATCAATAGCTGTGCCATCGTTTAAAAACAAATCGTGATTTGCGCCTTCCAGTTTTAAGCTTAATTGCAGAAACAAGTTTTGATCAGGGCCGTGAATGGCTCTAACGATATGGCCGATCACCGCACCTTCATTGTCATTAACGGTTTCTCCCACTGCTGGCAGGCTATTTGTGTTTGCCACAGCGTGAAACAAACGACGTTTTGGTTCACCCAGATAATGCAGGCGCGCAACCACTTCTTGTCCGGGATAACAGCCTTTACGAAAACTGACCCCACCAACTAAATCCAGATTCAACTGTTGTGCGGTAAACAGCTCGCGGCTTTCCGGCAAAATGTAAGGTATGCCTGCATTAATTTCATCAATATGCCAACTCGCCTCAGAAGCAAGCTGCCAACCATTTTCCATTAATGATGCCAGCTCAGAGGCCATCTGGTCAGTCGTTGTAATCAACAATGCGTGGGAGGTTGATGGTAATGCGATAGCAGAAGATGGTTGAGCATCGCCGAGCAAACCACACACTTGTAAGTCTTCGCTATGGTCAATAATTTCAACTTTGCTGCGTAATTTAAACATCTGCAGCCGCTGCGCCAGAAAAGCACATTGGCTTTTGGGTAACACTAACTGGTAACCATCGGGTGTTTTAATCAGTGTAAAAAGCGCCAGCAAACGTCCTTTGGGGTTACACATAGCGGTTAGCTGCGAGCTGGCTTTATCTAATTGTTTAACATCGTTGGTGAGCAGATTTTGCAGGAAGTTGCTGGCTTCCTCTCCGGTGACCGTGATGACGCCAAAACTGGGTAATGGGATCACAAAGTGTTTGTCATCATTCCTCTCTGCGAGTCCGGCAGAAGACTGTTGTTGCAAAATGGATTGATAGTCAGTAGTCATGAATTTACTCTTAGGCATAAGATAGATTTGAGCATGTCATTGTAACGAGTTTGTGGCATTACCGAAAATATGGAATCAAAATGCGAGAAAAAGGATTTTTTCTACCATTAAAATCATCTAGATATCTGTTGATTTACAGCGTTATGATGCATTTTCTGGCCGCAGTCAGTGTGTCGTTAATGGCTGTGGAATTCGTTTTTAAAATATTCTTCGTGTTAGCACTGATACTGAGTTTGCTAGTTCAGCTTTATCGCTCTGGTCTGATCGGCCGATATTCTAAACGTCCAATTACATTAATGAACTCGGATAAGGAATTTTGGCAAATCAGCTACGCGGATGAATCACTCTCTGCTACGTTATCGCTGGAATCTTCATGGGTAACACGACTAGCTGTTATCCTCAATTTTAAGACGGATACTAATCAACGTTTATCAGTAATGGTGTTGAAAGATGCTGTTGATAAACAACAATATCGACAATTACGCGTGCGAATCAGGTTGGCGTTTTTCCAGCGATGATACTGTTACTGGCATTACCATCAGACATTTCAGGATAATCCAGTGTGTAATGCAACCCTCGACTTTCCTTGCGTTGCAATGCCGATTCAATAATCAATTCCGCCACATCCGCAAGATTACGTAGCTCCAATAAATCGTTACTGATATGGTGCTGACTATAAAACTCATTAATTTCTTGTTGTAATAAAAACAAGCGCTGACGAGCACGATTGAGTCGTTGAGTACTGCGCACTATGCCCACGTAGTCCCACATAAAACGGCGTAACTCGTCCCAGTTATGGCTAATCGCAACTGCCTCTTTAGCCGGATGTACGCGGCTATCATCCCAGTGTGGAATATTTTCAGGTAGTTGTTTTTTCGGGCGATTGGCAATATCTTTTGCCGCCGCATCGGCAAACACCAGACATTCCAGCAATGAGTTACTGGCCATCCTATTCGCACCATGCAAGCCGGTATGGGCAGTTTCCCCAACAGCATACAGACCATCAATATCCGTTCTGCCATGCATATCGGTCATGACGCCGCCACAGGTGTAATGTGCTGCAGGCACAACTGGTATGGGTTCTTTTGCCATATCCACACCAAATTGCAGGCAGCGCTTATAGATGGTGGGGAAGTGAGAAGTAATAAATTCTTTGGGTTGATGACTGATATCCAGATATACACAATCCTGACCCAGACGTTTCATTTCATGGTCAATCACCCTTGCCACAATGTCTCTCGGTGCTAGTTCAGCCTGCGGATGAAATGCCGGCATAAAGCGCGTGCCATCAGCCAGTTTTAACGTTGCGCCTTCACCGCGTAAGGCTTCACTGATTAAAAAAGATTTGGCTTTTGGATGATAAAGACAAGTTGGATGGAATTGAATAAATTCCATATTGGCGATTCGGCAGCCTGCTCGCCAGCCCATTGCAATACCATCACCGGTGGAGACATCCGGATTGCTGGTATAGAGATAGACTTTTCCTGCCCCGCCAGTAGCCAGCACGGTAACCGGTGCCAGAAAGGTTTTTGGTTGATCGGCTTTAATATCCAGAACATAACAACCCAGACAGGTATTGTCTTCTGCAGCCAAATGTTTGCGGGTAGTAATCAGATCAATGCCGATGTGATAGGGAAATAAAGAAATATTCGGATGCGCTTTGGCTTTATCCAACAATGTGGTTTCTACCGCACGACCCGTTGCATCCGCCGAGTGAATGACCCGGCGATGACTATGGCCACCTTCCTGAGTCAGATGATAAGACTCGGTGGTCATATCATCACGGGTAAAGGAAACGCCTTGTTCAATTAGCCATTCAATACTTTCCCGCGCATGTTCAACGGTAAAACGTACGACTGCTTCGTCGCATAATCCGCCGCCGGCGCGCAAAGTATCATCGATATGGGATTGCAAAGAATCGGCTTTATCGAGTACAACTGAGATGCCGCCTTGAGCATAAAGTGATGCCCCTTCCTCAAGCTGGCTTTTGGATAGAACGGCAACGCGGGCTTGGTCTGCCATCTTTAATGCCAAGGTTAAACCTGCCGTACCGCTGCCGATTATCAGCAGATCAAAATGATGAGTTGTCGTCATGGGTCCTGTTACAGGTAGAATGCCAACAATTATTGTGCACTGATTGTGGAACAAAAATAAATGACATTGGTCAATCAAGCATTAAACAGAAATCGTCTCCGGCTTGTCGGAGTAGGCCGGATAAAAAAATGAACGTGGATCAGGAATTAGTTCAGCGGGTGCAGGCGGGTGATAAAAAAGCCTTTGATCTGCTGATAATGAAATATCAACAGCGAATCATACATGTGATAACCGGTTTCGTGCATGACCCAGTAGAAGCAATGGATGTTGCGCAAGAAGCCTTTATAAAGGCATATCGAGCATTGCCGAACTTTCGTGGCGACAGTGCGTTCTACACGTGGCTGTATCGTATCGCTATCAACACATCAAAAAATCATCTTACTGCCAGTTCCCGTCGACCTCCGATGAGTGATGTCGATGCGATGGATGCAACAAATTATTACGATGCGCCAGAACTTAAGGAATTTGAGACCCCTGAAAACAGTCTCATGTGTGTGCAGTTGGAAGAAGCGATTCAGCAAGCGATTGAAGACTTGCCTGAAGAGACAGCCACCGCAATCAAATTGCGTGAATTTGAAGGCATGAGTTATGAAGAAATCGCAGAAGCGATGGATTGTCCGATTGGTACCGTCAGGTCGCGGATTTTTAGGGCACGGGAAGCTATCGATAAACAAGTTAAGTCAGTTATGGGTGAAGAGGAATAATAACAATGGCAATTAATCATCTCGAATTAGTGTCTGCTTTGGTTGATGGCCAGCTGACCGGTAGTGAACTTGAACAAGCGTTGGAATTGATCGCCAACGACAATTCTGCCCGTGAAGCGTTTATGCGCTACCAGCAAGCTAGCGATATCCTGCATGGATACACCCGAAGCATTAATCTGAGCCCCTTAGATTTAACCTCACGAATTTCTGCTGCGCTTGATGATGAGCCGGCTTATTCAATGGCAATCGAAAACAAATCTACTGCAAAACTGATTCGCTTCCCGCAAAACTTCTGGAAACAGGCAACTGGCCTGGCGATGGCGGCTTCAATTGGTGCGCTTGCTGTAGTGGGTGTAGTTCAACAGCAATCTGCAACAAATAACATTCCGGTCGCAAGCGTCGTTGCAAATGAAGCACCAGCAACTATGGTCAGTCAGACTTCTAATCGCTGGACAGTCGCCGAGCCGGAAATTGAAGACAGGCTCAATACTTATCTGGTTGATCACAACGAATATGTTGGTGCTTCAGGAATGTTCTCTTACGGGCGTGTCGTCTCTTACGGCACGGAGCGTTAAAAAATGCGCCAAGGATTTCGTTTTTGTGTTGCGCTGTTGGTGTTGTTCATTCCGACAGTACAGGCAGAATCCGCTTCGATAGAATTACTCGAGCGAATGAGCCAAGCAGCCAAGCAACTCAACTATGAAGGTGTTTTTGCCTACCAAAGTGGTAAAACATTCCAATCAGTGCGTATTTACCATCGTAACGATGACGGTACCGAATCAGAACGACTTATTTCTTTAAATGGCGCTGCTCGGGAAGTCATTCGTTCGGACGACACCGTTACCTGCATCAATCCAGACGGCAAACAAATTAATGTGAGTCAACGTCCTTTAGGGCGAGGCTTTCCCAGCGATTTACCGCGCCGCTTAAGCTCAGCAACTGCTTTTTACGAATTAAAGCTGGGTGATGAGGATCGTATCGCCGGCAAATTGACTCAGAGAGTCGATATCAAGCCTGTTGATAGTTATCGCTACGGTTATCGGTTGTGGATGGATAAAGAAACAGATCTGCTACTTAAATCTGAACTGATTGATGAGCAAGGTGAAGTATTAGAAACCTTTGAATTTACTGATATCCAAACCGGTGTCGATATTCCAGATGCCTCGTTGAAAGCACAAATGTCCGGTAATGAAATGGTATGGAATCGTACCGAACCAGGTGAAATGACCACACAGGATTTGGCGAAATTTTCAAATTGGCAGACAAAATGGTTGCCTGAAGGTTTTATGCTGGTGGCCCATCAAAATCGCTTACGCTCCAACAACGGCGCCCATGTCGAACAACGTGTCTATAGCGATGGTTTGAGTTCAGTATCGGTATTTATCGAAAAAATGCGTTCTCAACATAATCATTTCCATGGCGGTTCTCATATGGGAGCAGTTAATGCTTTCGGTAGCGTTATTCATGCACATTTTGTCACCGTGGTAGGTGAAGTCCCGGCAGTGACTGTGGAAAAAATCGGTGCGGCGATTCAATACGCTGGACCTGAGTCGAGATGATCGAACAAAAAGCCAAAGTGATTCGTTCAGATGAATCAACCATCTGGCTGCAGGCTGAACGCCAATCCACCTGTGATAAATGTCAGGTAAAAAAAGGCTGTGGTACCGGACTGTTAAGTGAACATGTTGGACGACGGTTTTCAACGATTAGCGTACCTAAAAAACATCCCGTGCAGCCCGGCCAGCAAATGAACGTATCTATTCCGGAAGAAGCCTTATTGCACGGTGCCTACATGATGTATCTGCTACCGATATTGTTCATGTTTGCCGGCGCCGGATTCAGTCGATTTATGTTTGCCAATGAATTAGTGGAAATTATTGCTGGATTGGCTGGTCTGATGCTTGGCTTCTATTGGGTTAAAAAACGACTCAAAAACCAGAAAATTGCCATCGAAACTCAATTAATAGAGGAAAAATAATGACGCAATCCAAAACAACTGGCGCCATGATCATGGCATTGCTGATGTGGTTAATGTTGAGTTCAACCGCACATGCACGTGGCGGTTTACCTGATTTTACAGAATTAGTGGCTGAAAATGGCGAAGCCGTCGTCAATATCAGCACCAAAAGTAAACCAAGCGAAGCGATGGCTTCCTCGCCATTTCCGCCAGGCATGGAAATGCCAGAGGGTACGCCATTTGATGATTTTTTCAGACGTTTCTTTGGTGACCCGTCTCAACCCCGTGCACCACAACCCAGTTCATTAGGTTCTGGTTTTGTATTGTCGGCGGATGGTTTTATCTTAACTAATCACCACGTCATTAAAGATGCTGACGAAATTATCGTTCGGTTCAGTGATCGCACCGAACTGGTCGCTGAATTATTAGGCAGTGATGAGCGTAGTGACGTGGCTTTATTGAAAGTCGATGCAGAAGGCATGAATTTAAAAGCCGTTAAATTAGGCGACTCTAATGATCTGAAAGTTGGTGAATGGGTACTTGCTATTGGTTCACCTTTTGGCTTTGATTATTCGGCTACTGCCGGGATTGTCAGTGCATTAGGTCGTAGTCTGCCAAGCGACAGTTATGTTCCCTTTATTCAAACTGATGTTGCCATTAACCCAGGTAATTCAGGCGGTCCGCTATTTAATCTTGATGGCGAAGTGATTGGTATCAACTCGCAAATCTACAGCCGTACTGGCGGCTTTATGGGCGTTTCATTTGCTATCCCGGTTGACGTGGTTATGGATGTGGTTGATCAAATCAAGTCACAAGGTTATGTCAGTCGTGGTTGGTTGGGTGTGGTAATTCAGGATGTAACCCGTGAATTGGCTGAATCATTTGGTCTTAGCAAACCGCGTGGTGCTTTGGTGTCTCGTGTAATTGCAGGAAGCCCTGCTGAGAAAGCTGGTTTTCAAGCGGGCGACGTTATTCTTAAATTTGATGATCGCACTGTAGATGCCTCATCAGATTTACCTCCAATTGTTGGTCGTACCGCAATAGGTAAAAAATCCAAAGCGGAAATTATGCGTAATAACAAAATGATGACGCTTTCAGTCGTTGTTGAAGAATTACCCGAAGATGAGCAAATTGCCAGTGGCAGTTCACCTCGGACCGGGCAGTTCCATGATAGTCGACTGGCGATGGAAGTCACTGACTTATCAGCCGAACAACGTGCTGAGTTAGGACCAAATCAAAGTGGTGTAACAGTCAGAAAAATTGAGTCTGGTCCTGCAGCAGAAGCAGGTATTGCGCCGGGCGATGTGATTCTGAGCATTAATAACGAGAAGGTTGTCGATGCAAAACAGTTTATTGAAGTGGCTAAAAATCTGCCAACCAATAAAGCTATTCCAGTGTTGGTACAACGCTCTGGTGCTTCGCAATTTCTGGCTTTGAAAATTCCGGAATAATATCCGGAGAAATAGATAGCTCAATAATGTAAAAGTTATTGTTTGCTGGTTTGAAAAGCAGTTGATGGTTATTCATCAGCTGCTTTTTTTTGTCTGTCAAAAGCGTTGAATAAAACAAAGTTTCTTATTTGGGCAATTTCGTTTTATCATTAATGATAATTATTATCATCTAGGCGTGAAGCATCACATATTCCATGACCGATAAAAACAAACTTGCTATCAGCATTCTCATTATTGAAGACGATCCGGTATTAAATCATCAGTTAAAGCAGTTGCTTGAACAACAAAACTTTACCGTTACCCAAAGCTTTAATGGTGAAGAGGGTTTACTCTCTGCGGTGAGCGGCCAGTTTGATCTGATTTTACTTGATGTCAGCCTACCTGAGCGTAACGGCTATTCTGTATTAAGCATTCTTCGCCAAAGTCGACAGACTCCGGTAATCATCTTGACGGCTCATGGTGCTGAAGAAGAACGTATTATTGGGTTTAAAAACGGGGCGGATGACTATCTGCCAAAACCCTTTAATTTCACAGAATTGGTGTTGCGTATTGAAGCAATTCTGAGACGAGCCGGAATCATCGATCATTCTCAACAGGAAGATTCGGTTTTACAGCATGAAGGCCTGAAGCTGGATAGGAAAAAACAACGGGTCTATTTTCATGAGCATGATGTGCAACTTACTCCGATCCAGTTCAAATTACTTTGGACTTTGACGCAACATGCCAATCATCTACTAAGTAAACCGCAGTTATATCGATTAGTGATGGAACGCGATTTCAGCCGATACGATCGCAGTCTGGATATGCATATGAGCCGGGTCAGGCGCAAATTAATGGATGTCGGTATGCCCGTCGATAGGCTGCAAACAGTTCATGGTACAGGTTATATGTTGCTATGAAACGTCGTTTATTCTGGAAATTATGTGCAACGATTACCATCGGCACAATTGCATTATTCTGGATAATTCATCATTTGATTCTGCGAACTGAGCAGCATATGAGTTTTATTGATAAGCAGTATCAGCAGCAGTTAATTGACTATGCCAGACATGCAGAATCACTGTATCTACAAGGCGAAGAAGAAAAACTGGCCGAATGGATTAACACCATTCAGCTGCAGGAAGATACTTGGGTCGCTTTAGTGAAATCGCAGCTAACGCTTCTGGCCGACAGTGAAATGGACGATTATTTTATCGATACTTTCAGTCTGGGCCGGGATGTCAGTTGGAAAATTCATTTGTATTTTGCTCAAAATCCGATCATGGATATTATGTTTGCAGACCGACATACCCATTTTTTGATCCGCTTGCCACAACGTATGCGCCCCGGTGGTTATTGGACTTATGCCAGTTTGTTATTGCAAATTGCCTTGCCTATGTTGTTGATGGCGATCTTGAGTGCAGTGATTTACCGGCACGTTATGTCACCCTTAAGACAGCTTGAAAAAGCCACCAAACAATTCAGCGATGGTGATTTTGCCGTGCGAGTGCGGGAAGACTTGGGAAAACGTAACGATGAAATTGCAGTTCTTGCTGGCACTTTCGACAGCATGGCAGAGAGAATTGGCGAGCAGATACAGACACAGCGTCACCTGACCTCAGATTTATCACATGAACTGCGTACCCCATTAACGCGGGTTGAGTTAGCGCTTAGTATTGCTGAACAAAGCACTCCTGAGAATGAATCGTTGCAACGGATCCGCTATGAATGTCAGCAGATGCGTGAATTAGTCGAGGATGCATTAACCCTTGCCTGGTTGGAAAACGAGCGACCCGCTTTACGCAATGAATCATTGGATCTGACGGATTTGATAGACAGTATTGTGGAGAATGCGCGATTTGAATTCCCCAACCATCTGATTACTGTGCAAACGCCCGAAACGGCTTGTCTGCAGCAAAGCAGTGATCGCGCGTTAGGACATGCCATTGAAAATATATTACGTAATGCGCTTTCGTATACTCCAGCCAATGGAGAGGTAAGCATCAGCTTGCAACAGCATCTGGATCGCTATGAGCTACAAATTGATGATGAGGGGCCTGGGGTACCAGAAGAGCATTTACAGAATATTTTCAAACCATTTTTCCGTTTACCTAGCTCCCATTCAAGCGAACAAAAAGGTTTTGGCGTTGGGTTGGCACTTGCCCGGCGGCAAGTCGAAGCGACAGGGGGCAAATTATGGGCACAAATTCATCAATTCGGCGGATTGAGAATGATCATGCAATTGCCGATAACGGAGGAAAGTTAGTTAGCTGAATAACAGCTCAATTGTAACAATTGTAAATTTGATTTTAATCTGGCTTCACTCTGACTAGAATGCGAATCTGTTCTATTTGATAATGATTATTATTAGCGAGGTTAGAGTGAAAATAAACCGCAGTTTTGTATGTCGGCCGAGATCTTAACGTTGGCAATAACCGCCGCTTTCTCAAGCCAGGTTGTTTGGGCAGATGATAATGAAAGTGTTCAGTTAGAGGCTATAAAAGTAACGAGTAATACCGTTACTCCAGAAACGAACAGTGTTTCAGCTGAACAAATTGAAAAACTTCAGGCAACTGATTTACAAGATCTCTTTAGCCAATCACCTGAGGTGACAATTGGTGGAGGACCGGGGTTTGCCCAAAAACTTTACGTTAGGGGTATCGAAGATCAGTTGTTAAATATCACTATTGATGGTGCCCAACAGGCGACCCGTCAATTCCACCACGCTGGCCGTATAAGTATTGAGCCTGAATTACTAAAACGTGTTGAAGTCAATGCTGGGGCGGGTAATGCTTTGTCTGGTCCAGGTGCATTAGGCGGCTCAGTTAAATTTGTGACCAAAGATCCAGAAGATATGCTCAAGCCAGGTGAAAACTTCGGTGGTTTGGTAAAAGGCATGTTCTCAAGCAATACAGATAGTTTTAAAACAAGCACCACTCTGTTTGGAAAACTGACCGAAGACTGGAGCGGCATGGTTTCCTATACGCAATCAGATGTCGACAATTATGAAGATGGTAATGGCGATGAAGTATTAGGAACAGAAGCTGATCAAGAGTATCTGTTTGCAAAAGTTGTCGGGCACTTGACTGACAGTCAAACTGTCCGTCTCAGTTACGAAAAACACAAAGATGAGGGTGATAGAACCCAGCGCCCTCAATGGATATTCAGTCCACCACCACTAGGAGCGCCAGCTAACCGTGGGAATCTGATATATCCAATTGACAGTGAACGTAAAACAGCCACTTTTAACTATGAATTAAACCCACTTGATAATGCTTATTTGGATTTGGCACTGACCATTTACAATACTGAGACAGAGTTTTTTCAAGACGGTTTTTTTGGTCCATTCACAGGCACAGGCGAGAGTACTGGCTTTGATTTACGTAATACGTCTGTCATAGGTATGCACAAGGTCACCTATGGTGTTGATTATCGTGAAGATGAGTCCACTGCCGATGGTGATGGTGAGAATTACAAAGATAAGTCCAAGGTTAAAGGCGTATATCTTCAGGATGATATCCAGTTAACCGATGCCTTATTGTTAAGCGCGGGTCTTCGTTATGATGATTATGAATTAGATACTGATTTTGGCAATACTTCTCATAATGAAAGCGATGTCAGTTCGAATATCGGTCTGAATTATCATTTTACAGATAACTGGAGTGCCTTTGCTTCTTATGCTGAAGCCTTTAAGGGACCTTTAGCACAAGATGCGTTTAAACTCGGCTTTACAACTCAAGCTGAAGATTTGAAACCTGAAAAGGCAGAGAATATTGAATTCGGCGTTGCGTATGATTCAGCAACATGGTTTGGTTCTGCCAAGGCCTATAGAAGTGAAATCAAAGATGTTATTGGGGTTTCAGGAACGGTAGGGCCAGCAAGAAATATCTTTGATAATTTGGGCGAGTTAAAATCAGATGGTTATATTCTGGAATTAGGTCATCGCTGGGATAGTTTAATGGCTCGCGTCAGCTATCACTATAACGATGCTGAAGTGGATGGTGTGGAAGCGAATGCTTATGATCATAACGGTATAGCTAATACTGTTCGTGACACAGTATTAGCTCAACTTGAATACCAACTTAATTCACAATGGAATTTTGGTTGGAATGCACGTTTTGTGAAAGGACGTGATGATATTGATTTTGGTGATCAAGCAACCTATCCAGATGCAGAAGTGGATCAACCTGGCTATGGAGTACATGACTTCTATACTCAATGGATTCCGTCAACTTCAGAAGATTTCCGTATTACGTTAACCATCCATAACATCTTTAATAAAGATTATATCGATCACGCAAGCGTTGCCGATTTCACCAATTTACCAGGCTATGGTCTCGTCAGAGGTTATAACGAACCCGGCCGGGATGTTCGCCTGAGCGTAGCTTGGCAGTTTTAATTCATCAAGCTGTATTCCCTGAATAAATGCTTGATGAGTTTTGGCCGGATGTTGCAATGACATCCGGCTTTTTTCTGGGTATGTTAAAAATTTTGTTTGATAATCCTGCTGGGTGAAAAATGCCAGTAAAGAAATAATGCCAGGATAAAGGTCAATCCTTCAGCAAGAGGAAGTGCGATGAGAAACTGCTTGTCGGGCAACCAGGCTGATAACAGAAATAATAAACTGACAGGCAGGATTAAACCGCGAGACAACGCGACAAACATAGATGGCAAAGGCTTTTGCATAGCTGTTAAATAAACCGATAAAGTGACGTTTAAACCGTTCACCGCAAATAATGGCCAAACCAATTGAATAAACTCAGCTGAGAGTAGTTGGCTTTCCAATGCATCATCTTGTAAAAAGAGCTGAATTAACCATTGTGGGTAAAGCAATAAAATACTCACTAATATCATTGAAATAACAAACACCATGCCTAAGGCTGTCGTGACAAAATCACGGATCCGCCGAGCTTGTCTTGCCCCATGATTTTGACTGATCAATAAATGCAGCGCGTCAGCAATACCGTAGTAGATCATCAGGCTGATGAAAATCAGATAATTAATGACAGCAAATGCCGCTAAACCACTCACCCCTTGGTAGATGATCAATAACCAGTTCAGCAACAAAATAACCATGCCCCCGGAGAGTTCATTAACAAATTCGGATAGGCCGTTATAGGCAACTTTGCCGACTTCTGACCAGTTGCCAGGACGTAAAATCAACTTTAATCGCCGTTGTTTATTGAGAAAATAAGTTGCAAGAATCAGCATCTGGACTATCTGAGCAATCAATGTGGCCCAGGCAGCACCACTTAAGCCCATTTCCAGTCCAATAATAAACAGCGCATCGAGCCCGATATTAATAAGCGCACCAGCAATCAGAGCTGCTGTCCCCAATTTTTGGCAGTTATCCAGTCGGATGAAGTAATAGAGCACCATGCTGGTTATCTGTATAACCAGCACCACACAAATAATACGAAAGTAAGGCAATACCAGCGTTATTAACTCATCCGGGGCACCAAGTAGCGCTAGTATCTGTTGATCCAGCATTAAAGAAATGCCCATAAACAACAGGCCAACGATAAAAATGCTTATCAGACATTTACTGAAAACAGCAGAAGCTGCTTGAGTTTTATTTTGTCCAAGGTAACTTCCAGCTCGGACGGCACCGCCAATCGACAGCATCAGCGCGATGGCAAAAACCAGGGTAAAAAATGGAATCAATAAGGTAATGGCTGCCAGGCCTTCCGAACTGACAAATTGGCCGATAAAAATTCCGTCCACAATGCTAGCGGTGGTAATGGCCAGTAAGCCCAGAATGGAAGGGATGGCATAGCGTAAGAAAGTGGAAATAATCGGACCATTGAGGACGTCATTGTCGATTTGGCTAGCCTGCATGTAGTTTCCGTTTTCAAAGAAGAAAGGCGTGAAAGCGCTTAATGCTAACGATCCCTAATATTTAAGCAATGTTTTTACTATCAATTTTTTGGATTGATTAAGACAGATCAATTTGGTATGCCAGTATTTATTATCGTTATAACTCAGTTAAGTGCGTATAATACCGGGTCATTTGCACGATGCGGGATCCGCGTTGGCAACATATCCTAAATCATGGAGCTGAACACATCTTGCAACACCATATTTCAACCTCCGATACGTTCAAAATCGCTACTCAATGAAAAATATTAGAAACTTCTCAATTATTGCTCATATTGACCACGGTAAATCCACCATCGCAGACCGCTTTATTCAAATCTGTGGTGGCTTGACTGAACGTGAAATGTCCCAGCAGGTTCTCGATTCGATGGATATCGAAAAAGAGCGGGGCATTACCATCAAGGCGCAAAGTGTCTCGTTGGATTACACCGCGAAAGACGGTGAAACGTATCACCTCAACTTTATCGATACGCCCGGCCACGTTGACTTTTCCTATGAAGTTTCCAGATCATTGGCGGCTTGTGAAGGCGCATTGCTGGTGGTTGATGCCGCACAAGGTGTTGAAGCTCAAAGTGTGGCGAATTGCTATACCGCCATCGATCTTGGTCTAGAAGTGTTGCCGGTTTTAAACAAAATTGATTTGCCCGCAGCAGAACCGGATCGTGTAGCGCAGGAAATTGAAGATATCATCGGTGTTGATGCGCTTGATGCAGTTCGCTGCAGCGCCAAGACGGGCATTGGTATTGATGAAGTTTTAGAAGAGCTGGTTGCCCGTATTCCGCCACCAAAAGGTGATCCGGAAGGACCATTGCAGGCTTTGATTATTGATTCCTGGTTCGACAGTTATGTGGGGGTTATCTCGCTGGTTCGTATCAAACAGGGCCGACTGAAAACCCGTGACAAAATCAAAGTCATGTCGACCGGTCAAGAATATCAAGTCGATGAAGTTGGTGTATTTACTCCAAAACGTAGTAAACGTCCTGCGCTGAACTGCGGTGAAGTTGGCTATGTGATTTCCGGTGTCAAAGAAATTGATGGTGCGCCGGTGGGCGATACCTTAACCACGGCTCAACATGGCGCAACCGAAATGTTGCCCGGTTTTAAATCGGTCACACCGCAGGTGTATGCTGGGGTATTCCCGGTCAGCAGTGATGATTACGATGCATTCCGTGAAGCATTGGGTAAATTACGTTTAAATGATTCCTCGTTGTTTTTTGAACCGGAAAATTCCCAAGCTCTGGGCTTCGGTTTCCGTTGTGGTTTCCTTGGTTTACTTCATATGGAGATCATTCAGGAACGGCTGGAACGTGAATATGATCTGGATCTGATCACCACCGCACCGACCGTTGTATTTGAAGTCGTTACCAAAAAAGGTGACGTGATCAAGATTGAAAATCCTGCCTCATTACCGGATGCCGGTTCAGTTGAAGAAATTCGTGAACCTATCGTTATTGCCGATATGCTGGTGCCACAGGATTATCTTGGCGCGGTCATAACTTTATGTATCGAAAAACGCGGCGTACAAAAATCCATGCAATACATGGGAAAACAGGTTGCCTTAAGTTATGAATTGCCAATGAATGAAGTAGTAATCGATTTCTTTGACCGTATTAAATCGGTCAGTCGCGGTTATGCATCGCTGGATTATCACTTTATTCGCTTTGAAGCCGCCGCGCTGGTGAAGCTGGATGTATTAATCAATGGCGAAAAAGTGGATGCTTTATCGATGATTGTACATAAAGACCAAAGTGTATCGCGTGGTCGCCAGTTAGTTGAAAAAATGCAGGAATTGATTCCGCGTCAAATGTTTGATGTGGCGATTCAGGCAGCCATTGGCGGACATATTATTGCGCGCTCAACAGTGAAGGCAATGCGTAAAAATGTCTTAGCAAAATGTTACGGAGGCGACGTTTCTCGCAAACGTAAATTGCTAGAAAAACAAAAAGCCGGTAAAAAACGTATGAAATCCATCGGCAAAGTGGATGTGCCGCAGGAAGCCTTCTTGGCGGTTTTGCAGTTATCCAAGAAATCATAATAGGAGCGTCAAGTGAGTTTCCCAGCAATAATGGTGTTACTGGTCGCGATAACCGGCCTGATATGGTTAGTTGATCGTTTCTGGTTAGCGCGCCAGCGTCCTGCCAATGAAAATGAACCGGCGATGGTTGAATACGCCAAATCATTTTTCCCGATTATTTTATTGGTGCTGGTGATTCGTTCATTTGTCGCTGAACCGTTCCGTATTCCATCATCTTCGATGTTACCGACTTTGCATATCGGTGATTTTATTCTGGTGAACAAGTTTTCCTACGGCATTAGACTGCCAGTGATTAACACTAAAATTCTGAATACCGGTAGCCCGGAACGTGGCGATGTGATGGTGTTTCGGTATCCCCAGCAACCGGAAATTGATTACATCAAACGGGTTATTGGCTTGCCTGGTGACACAGTGGGATATTTCAATAAAACACTGTTTATTAATGGTCAGGAAATCAAGCAGCAAGCTGGAGAGAAACCTGCAGAGTTGGCGGGTATGATTGCACCACGTGCCGAGCTTAAGCAGGAGCAGTTAACCGAAGCTTCACATGACATATTGTTGGATCCGCAACGAATGTCTATGGAGGGCGAGATAACGGTTCCAGAAGGTCACTTTTTCGTAATGGGCGATAATCGCGATAATAGTAATGACAGCCGAGTATGGGGAACTGTGCCGGAAGAAAATCTGGTCGGCAAAGCGTTTTTTATCTGGATGAGCTGGAATTGGGATGATGGTGGCATTGTCTGGTCTAGGGTGGTCGTTCAATTAACTAAGGTCTATTTAACTTTCAGAGCCGCTTGTGTTGTGAATTAAAAAACGTCACAAAGGCGCGAGGAGTGCATCATGAAAAAACAACAGGGAATGACGTTAATCAGCTGGGTGATTGTGCTGGCAATCATTGCATTTTTTGCCACCTTAACCATGCGGTTGCTGCCGATGTATCAGGAATACTACGGCGTGCAACAAATCATGAAGTCGATGGAAACCGAATTAAAAAATAATAAACTCACCAATGAACAGGTGATGTTGTTACTCAGTCGTCGTTTTAACACCGGTTATATTTCCAGTGTTAAGAAAGAAAACATCGAACTCTTCCGAGGCAGAAGTAATACCTACGTCACTAAAATCGTTATTGATTATGAAGTGCGTAAACCGTTCATCGCCCATATTGATTTAGTCGGACATTTTGTTACCGAAGTGGATGTGGAACCGGCCATTCGATGATAAACATCAAGCAGAAAAAACTGTGCCAGCAACTTGGCATTCAATTTAATAACGACGATCTTTTATTGCAGGCCCTGACGCACCGCAGTGCGGCCCCAAAGAATAATGAACGACTGGAATATCTGGGTGACGCGATATTAAGCTTCGTGATTGCCGAAGAATTATTTAACCGTTTTCCACAGGCCAAAGAAGGCAAAATGAGCCGTCTGCGAGCCAGCTTGGTAAAAGGCGAAACACTGGCAGAAATAGCCCGCGAACTTAAATTAGGTGAAGTGTTAATTCTCGGTCAGGGTGAATTAAAAAGCGGCGGGTTTCGCCGTGAATCAATTCTGGCGGACGCATTAGAAGCTATTTTAGGCGCGCTGTTTCTGGATAGTGGTATGGATGTCGTCAAGCCACTTATCCTGAGACTTTATGATGAGCGTCTGGATTCTATCGACGTCACTGAAACAGTTAAAGACCCGAAAACCCGTTTGCAGGAATTATTGCAAAGCCGCAAATTACCATTACCACTTTACAGTGTGAAAGAAATTGAATCCGCCGATAACCAGCCTGTATTTGAGGCCTCCTGTCAGGTGAGTTTATTGAATAAATTAGTCGTGGCTCAAGGAAGCAGTCATCGTAAGGCTGAAAAAAAAGCCGCTGAACGTGCCCTGACGCTAATCGAGTCAAAATTATGAATGAAGAACAAGCTTTCCGTAGCGGCTATGTCGCCATTATCGGTCGTCCTAATGTCGGTAAATCGACTCTGATTAATCGGGTATTGGGACAAAAACTCTGTATTACTTCTCGTCGTCCACAAACAACCCGCCATCGTATTTTGGGTATTAAAACGACAGAACAAAGTCAATTTATCTATGTCGATACACCCGGAATTCATAGTGACGGTAAACGCGCGATGAATCGATATATGAATCGTGCTGCGGCGGCCTCGGTGGAAGATGTCGATGTGGTGGTCTTTGTTGTTGAAGGTATGAAGTGGACCGAAGAGGATGAGCGGGTATTACAGAAATTAAAGGAAACCACCAAGCCAGTCATTTTGGTGATGAATAAAATTGATAAATTAGAAGATAAAGCGACTTTGTTTCCTCAGGTAGAAAAGCTCGCTGCTTTATTTAAATTTACGGATATCGTGCCTTTATCTGCGCGTAAAGGGATCAATCTGGAATCCCTTGAAGAGTCGATATATAAATTGATGCCTGAAGGCGAGATGATTTTTGATGAAGATCAGCTTACCGATCGCAGTTCACGTTTTCTCGCAGCCGAAATGGTGCGTGAAAAACTGTTTCGTCACCTTGGGCAAGAACTACCATATTCATTAACGGTTGATATCGAACAGTTTGAAGATGACAACGGTATGTATCGCATCAGTGCTGTTATTTATGTCGAACGCAGTGGTCAGAAATCCATCGTTATCGGCAAAAAAGGCGAGCTGCTCAAGCAAGTCGGCAAAGATTCCAGGGAAGATATGGAAAAGCTGTTTGGCTGCAAAGTGTTCCTGCAATTATGGGTCAAGGTTCGTGAAGGCTGGTCTGATAATGAGCGCATGTTAAGAAGTCTGGGCTACAACGACGATCTTTGATTAGGCAACCCGGTGGAGTTCACCCAGGCATTTGTTTTACACCAACGCCCCTATCGGGAAACCAGTTTGCTGGTGGATGTTTTTACCGCAGATTATGGTCGCTTAAGTCTGGTTGCCAGAGGCATGCGGCAAAACAAACGTCGACACTCTAATCCTCTGCAATTATTCCAACCGGTTTGGTTGAACTGGTTTGGTCGCGGTGATTTGCTGACATTGAGTAAAATTGAAACCACCAATGCACCTTATTGGTTGCAAGGCCATGCCACCTTGTGTGGTTTGTACATTAATGAATTACTCGTCAGATTATTAACGCAACAACAGCCCGAACCTTTAGTGTTTGATGCCTATCAAAAAGTACTAGAAGGACTGCAACAAGCCGAGCAGGCTGAACAGGTGTTAAGACTTTTTGAAAAACGCTTGTTGGAAGCATTAGGCTATGGACTGGATCTGACTACTGATAATCAGGGTGACCCGGTAGAAGCGCATCTACATTACAGTTATCAGCCAGAACTAGGATTGCAGCCGTGTTTAATAAATGACACCAAACGTATTATTTCAGGCGCTAGTTTGTTACAGCTAAAACAGGAAAACCTCAATGATCCTGTTAGCCTCAGTGAAACAAAGCAGTTGATGCGTTTGATAATAAATTACTATTTAGATGGCAAACCGCTGAAAAGCCGGCAGTTGTTTGCTGAAATGCAGCGTTATGCCGGCATTAAAAACAGTTAATTAAGGAACATCATGTCGATTTATCTTGGCGTCAATATTGATCATGTGGCTACGTTAAGACAAGCCCGCGGTACCCGTTACCCCGATCCGATTCAAGCGGCCATTGAAGCTGAACAAGCCGGAGCTGACAGTATTACGCTGCATTTACGCGAAGATCGGCGTCATATCCAAGATCGTGATGTCAGAATGCTGGCCGATATCCTACAAACAAAAATGAATCTGGAAATGGCGGTTACCGATGAAATGCTCGGTATTGCTGAACTTTATCGTCCGGCTGATTGCTGCCTGGTACCGGAACGTCGTGAAGAGCTCACGACAGAAGGTGGACTGGACGTAGCTGGCCAGCAATCACGGATGCACGATGCATGCGTGCGTTTAGCAGAAGCTGGAATAACAGTTTCGTTATTTATCGATCCTGAATTAAAACAGATTGAAGCGGCGGTTGCCTGTGGTGCGCCAGTCATTGAATTGCATACCGGTCGTTATGCCGAGGCCAGTTCAGCGGCTGAAGCCAAGAAAGAACTAAAGGTTATTCGCAAAGCGGCTGAACAAGCCCATGCGCTGGGATTGCAGGTCAATGCCGGTCATGGCTTGCATTACCATAATGTGCAGCCTATTGCGGCCATTAAAGAATTAGTTGAACTCAATATCGGTCATGCCATTGTGGCTCGCTCATTTTTTACCGGCTTTCAGACTGCGGTGCGTGAAATGAAACAATTAATGCTGGAAGCCCGTCGCGGATGATTAGCGGTATTGGCACGGATTTAGTACATATTCCCCGCATAGCTGAAATGTTAAGCAAGTACGGCGATAAAGCCGCGCAGCGCATCCTGGATATAACTGAATTCGAGCAGTTTCAACAAAACAAACAACCTGCGGCATTTCTGGCCAAACGGTTCGCCGCAAAAGAAGCCACCGCCAAAGCATTAGGCACTGGATTTCGCGATGGATTGAGCCTGCAACATATCGCTGTGCGTAATAATAGTCTGGGTAAACCCGAGCTGGTATTTCATGACTATGCCGTGCAATTGTTATCTGAAAAAAATATCCAAACCGCCATGCTCAGTCTCAGTGACGATGGTGATTACGCCACAGCTTACGTTGTTTTAGTGGAAGGCCAGAATGACTGACTATCCAACCATTGAATCATTCATTGGCAATACGCCGCTAGTTCGTTTGCAGCGTTTACCCGGAAATACCAGCAATACTATTCTGGCCAAACTCGAAGGCAATAATCCGGCTGGATCGGTTAAAGACCGACCAGTTGCCAGCATGATCCGCCATGCCCAGCAACGAGGTGATATTCAGCCCGGCGATACCTTGATTGAAGCCACCAGTGGTAATACCGGTATTGCTCTGGCGATGGTCGCTGCCCTTCTTGGCTATCGGATGATTTTGATTATGCCGGAAAGCATGAGTCTGGAACGCCGTGCATCAATGCGGGCTTATGGTGCTGAAATCATTCTGACCGACGGTATGGAATCGGCTCGTGATTTGGCACTCCAAATGCAGGCGATGGGAGAAGGTAAGGTACTGAATCAATTTGGTAATTTTGACAACCCATTAGCGCATTATGAAACTACCGGGCCGGAAATCTGGCGAGATACAAAAGGTAAAGTGACACATTTTGTCAGTGCCATGGGCACTACCGGTACCATCATGGGCGTTTCCCGATATTTAAAAGAACAAAATCCAGCAGTACAAATTGTCGGTGTGCAACCAGTGGATGGGGCAAAAATACCCGGTATTCGCCGTTGGCCAGCGGCATATTTACCGGAAATATTTGAACCTGAACGGGTAGATATTACTCTGGATATGCAGCAGGAAGTTGCTGAAGAAACCATGCGCCGACTTGCCAGTGAAGAAGGTATCTTCTGTGGCGTTTCATCGGGCGGCAATGTCGCTGCAGCTTTACGTCTATCCGAAACAGTTAACAATGCAGTAATTGTCTGCATCATTTGTGATCGTGGTGATCGCTATCTTTCCACGGGTGTGTTTCCAGCAGACTAATGCCATTCAACACGAGAAATTTAATCGTTTTGATGGTTTTGTTACTCGTGGTAACCACCTCCGTACGTGCTATAGATCAGGTCGCTATTCAGATAGGCCTCTGGTCAAGCGAGCAGCTTGATATCACTGATCTGCAAGTTGACATTAGCCTCAAGTCATCGGGACTGGCAGTTACCGCCAGTACCAGAAAAGTTCAATTAGTTGAACCTATAGGGCAATTGACCAATGTCAGACTTCGTTGTGATACGTTGCGCTGGTTTTCCGGCCAACTTGATTGCCTGGCCGGTCAATTGGACTTCACCCATGCACAATGGGGCAATCAACAAATTACATTTAAAGTTCAATCCAGAGCGGAAGAAGAAAGTTATCAGTTAACACTTAACGGTATTCGAATAGAGCAAGGTCGTGTCGATCTTCAGGCAAATTACCAGCAGGGAAACTGGCAAGCCGATCTAACGGGACAACAAATAGAATTGGCGGATCTGGTCAATTTTGTCAGTACCTATCTCACTGAGCAGCAACTTACGACGCTTTCCCAATGGAATGTAAATGCCAAAGCCGATATCAATGCCAAACTTAGTGGTCAGCAACAACAACTCAATTCGGCTGATGTTAGCGGTAAATTAACTAATGTCGGCTTTTCTGATCCAAGCGGAAGTTATGTCGGTGAGCTTTTAGCAGCAGAGGTCAGATTGCAACTACAAGCCGATTCGAGCACTTGGAACTGGCAACAAACCCTCACGATAGATGATGGTCAGGCCTATTTTGAGCCAATCTTTCTCGATTTGGCCGAGCAACCAGTGACCATTCACAGTGAAGGCCATTTTGCTAAAGAGAATCTTCAGTGGCAGGTAAACCGTTTTGGATTAGAACAGGGAGACTCTGTTCAGGCAACAGGGCAGCTACAAGGCAAGGCTTTGCAATTAACGAGCTTGCAACTGGCGCTTAAGAGTGATGATGTGGATTCTCTGTATAAAGGTTGGTTACAACCCTTTTTTCCAGGTTCATCTTTAAGTCGTTTACAAACGACCGGAGAACTTAAAGCCGATGTGCAATGGCAGGCTGAACAATATCAATTCAATATAGATTTACAGTCCGTCAGTATTTCCGATGAGGCAGGGCGGTTCAGCATTGAAAATCTGGACGGTCAATTGGGTTGGACCAATCAGGCCTCAGTTTTGCCGATAGATTTAAGCTGGCAATCGGCTTCGGTGTTGTCTTTACCGCTAGGTGGCTCGAAACTATTGGCTGAGGTTAGCCAGAATCAGATTCGTTTTACTGAAAGCCTATCACTGCCGATTCTAGATGGGAAATTATCACTGAATGATTTCGAGCTAAGTTTGGCAGGAGAACAAGGAATGCAATGGCAGTTTCAAGGCTTGCTTAGTCCGGTATCTATGGATCAATTAAGCAGCTTGATGGGATGGCCTGAGTTACAGGGGAAATTGTCCGGCATGATTCCAAATGTCAGTTATCGGGACGAAGTGATTACTGTAGACGGTGCGTTATTGCTGAAAATATTTGATGGCACTACCGTCATCAGAGATTTACGTTTACAGCAGCCATTTGGCAGTTTGCCGCAGCTATACGCCAATATTGATATTAGTCGTTTAGATCTGCAGACCCTCACCAGCACGTTTGATTTTGGTAATATAAGCGGCAAAATTGATGGCAAGATACATAATCTACGCTTATCAAACTGGGAGCCGGTACAGTTCGACGCGGTCTTTATGACGCCGGAAAAAGATCCTGGAAGGCGGCGAATCAGTCAGCGGGCTGTAAATAATATTTCGCAAGTCGGTGGCGGACCTTCAGCAATTTTATCGCGAGGATTTATGGGCTTATTTGAAGATTTTTCCTATCAAAAAATTGGTCTAAGTTGTCGTTTGATGAATTCAGTTTGCCAGATGGATGGTGTCGAACCGACTGAGCAGGGGTACTATATTGTCAAAGGTGGCGGTCTTCCTCCATGGATTAATGTGGTGGGGTTTACCCGGGAAGTAGATTGGCCTGAATTAATAGCCAGGTTAAAAGCGGTTCGTCACAGTGACGGGCCAGTTATTCAATAAAGGAAAGTCGAATGCGTTTATTAAAATGGTTAATGGGAAGCACAGCAGGTTTAATGCTGATTTCCTGTGTCACGATAAATATTTATTTTCCTGCCGCTGCTGCTGAAAAAGCCGCAGACCGCATTATTGAAGACGTCTGGGGACGGGAAGTTCAATCCCAACCGAAATCAACTTCTCCGGAAGATACAAGCGAGCTGAAACAAACATTACCGCTCGCGATGCAGGTTTTGAATTGGCTGGTATCACCTGCTCAAGCAGAAGTTAATCTGAATATTAACTCACCGGCAATTAATGCATTGCAGGCTAAAATGAAGCAACGCCATGAGCTGTTACATCCGTTTTATCAAACGGGCGCTATTGGCCTGACCAGTAACGGTTTGATTACCTTACGTGAAGCCTCAGCAGTACCGCTTAAAGATCGTAATACAGTAAATACACTTATTGCCGAAGAGAATCAGGATCGTAAAGCTTTATATGCTGAAATCGCCCGTGCGAATGGTCATCCAGAATGGGAATCTGATATTCAGGAAACCTTTGCCAGACGTTGGATTAGTAACGCAGCTAAAGGCTGGTGGTTCCAACAAGGCGGCAGTTGGCAACAAAAATAATTTTCTAATCAAGTGAAAGTCCGGTTATGCAAAAGCATAGCCGGACTTTTTTTATGTAATTTCAGTTTATAGGTTTGAATAAATGGCACGACGTAATCACAAACAACGGCTTCCTGCAGAAGCTGTCCAGGCTGTTATAGAAAGCCTTTCACATGATGGTCGTGGCATTGCCAGAATTGACGGCAAAACGGTTTTTGTTGATGGGGCATTGGCAGGCGAGAATGTCTCTTTCATGTATACCCGGCTACATAAAAAATACGACGAAGCCAAAGTAGTTTCTGTTGAAAATGCGTCAGCAGATCGCGTAGAACCCAAATGCCAACATTTTGGTATTTGTGGCGGCTGCAGTTTGATGCACATGGCACCTGAAGCACAGCTAAGCTTGAAACAGGATACGTTGAAGGAACAGCTGTCACATTTTGGTCAACTTACTCCTGAACATTGGTTGCCACCTTTAACTGGACCCTTGTGGGGGTATCGTCGTAAAGCTCGGCTGGGCGTGCGTTATGTCACTAAAAAAGAAAAAGTATTGGTAGGCTTTCGTGAAAAAGGCACACCGTATCTAGCTGAACTCACTCAATGTGAAGTACTTGACCCTCGGGTTGGCTTACGCTTGGAAGAGCTGGGCAAAATGATTGCTAGTCTTGAAGCCTACAATCGCATCGCACAGATAGAAGTTGCCATGGACGATGCCCATACCGCATTGGTGTTTAGAAATATGGATCCATTGTGTGAAACGGATAAGCAAAAACTGATCAACTATGGTCAACAGCATGATTTGTGGATCTATCAGCAGCCTGGTGGTCCGGATACCGTCAGTCCATTATGGCCTGAAGTACCGCAATTGCATTATGCGCCGGAGGAGGGGCTCAGACTGGAGTTTGCACCGGGTGATTTCACTCAGGTCAATGCGGGTATTAACCATAAAATGATTGCCAAAGCGATTGAGCTGCTGGATTTGCAGCAAAATGATCGCGTTCTGGATTTATTTTGTGGTTTAGGGAATTTTACCCTGCCACTGGCAAAGCGAGTCAGCAGTGTCATTGGTGTTGAAGGCGATAAATCATTGATAGCCCATGCACAGCGCAATGCCACAATTAACGGTTTGGATAATGCTGAATTTGAAATGGCCGATCTCACCACGACACAACTTAAAGATTATCCTTGGGCTCAAGCCGGGTTTACTAAAGTGTTATTAGACCCTCCAAGAAGCGGTGCTTTTGAAGTACTCGGTCAAATTGCCGATTTGGGAGCTGAAACCATTGTTTATGTTTCCTGCAACCCGGCAACCCTGGCTCGTGATGCCGGAGAGTTAGTAAACCAGTATGGATATACATTAGTTCAGACTGGAATTATGGATATGTTTCCACACACCAGCCACGTTGAATCTATCGCTTTATTCAAAAAAGTTATTAGCTAGTACCAAGGTACAATTGTTTCAAGGATTTTTTTCTCTAAGATAGGCACCATTGCTCCAGAAGGTAACCGGAACAATATTAATTAACTGAGTGCCAACCTTGGTGTGAGCCAAGAGACGGAAAGCCACGGGTCTTAAAAAAAGATAGCCGGGTTGCTTTTTTCTGAAAAGGAAATTTTATGAAAAATTTGCTACTTTTTGCTTCACTTCTGGCTGCTTCTTTGACAGCTAATGCTGCTACATTCCAAGGCAGTACCTCTGGCACATTTGAAAACCCTACTGGCCCTGCCGGCATGGTAACAACTGGTGTTGGTACAAATGAATTTACTTGGGGTCAAGGCGCTACACAATACTTTTGGTTTTTCCCAGTTGGTCAAGAAGACCCAAGTAAATTAAAAATGACTGGGACAGGTTTCAATGTAGATGTTGACCAAAAATTTATTGCTGGTTACCTAAATTTCTACAACGGTATCATTTACTCTGGCACACAAGCAGATAGTGTAGATT
>NZ_MCRI01000017.1 GCF_001720165.1 Methylophaga muralis | reverse complement strand
AACATAGAACAGACCTGTGCGTGGTGAGAATGCCGCTGGCTGTTGATCTTTTGTACCCAATGCTGCTGGGCAGATACCAGTGGTGTTCACGTCTTCACCGTTACGTGCAGTTGAGTATTTCGCTACACGATCATGCAGACCAGTTTTCAGGTTAACGCCATTTGACCAGTTAACTGCTGGGTCAAACTTTTCAGCAACCAACAATTCACCTGTTTCACGATCCATGGTGTAACCAAAACCGTTACGGTCAAAATGCACTAACATTTTACGCATTTGGCCTTTGATTTTTTGGTCTACCAGGATGTTTTCGTTAACACCGTCATAGTCCCACTCATCGTAAGGCGTCATTTGGTAAACCCATTTCGCCATACCAGTGTCTAAATCACGACCCCACAAAGACATTGTCCATTTGTTGTCGCCTGGACGTTGTACTGGGTTCCAAGTAGATGGGTTACCGTTACCATAGTAGAACTGGTTCAGGTCAGGGTCATAAGAATACCAACCCCAAGTGGTACCACCACCGATTTTCCACTGATCACCCTGCCAAGATTTCAATGAAGAATCTTTGCCAACTGGTTTCAGCATAGACATGGTTTTTTCTGGGTCAACTAACATTTCTGCGTCAGGACCGGTGCTGTACGCTTTGTACTTAACGTTACCATCTAAGTCATAAGCTTGAACATAACCACGAACACCAAATTCACCACCTGAAATACCGACGATGATTTTGTCTTTAAATACGTGTGCAGCCGCTGTGCTGGTCGCGCCAACTTTTGGATCATCACGTTTGTCAGACCAAACCACTTCACCTGTTTTCATATCTAATGCAACAAGTGTTGTATCAGCTTGGTTCAGGAAGATTTTGCCATCGCCATAAGACAGACCACGGTTAACGGTATCGCAGCACATGACTGGTACAGTTTCATCGTAGTTTTGTTTTGGCTCATATTTCCAGATGATGGCGCCATCGTTGTTCAGGTCAAGAGCAAAAACGATGTTTGGGAACGCTGTATGAACGTACATAGTGCCGTCCATGACCAAAGCATTACCTTCGTGGCCACGTAAAACACCAGTTGAGAAAGACCAAGCCATTTTCAAATCTTTGACATTGTCTTTAGTAATTTGAGACAGTTCGCTATAACGAGTGTTTGCATAGTTACCTGCAGGCATCACCCAGTTATTAGCATTTTTTTGCATTTCGATGAGTTCATCGGCAGCAACCAGACCTGGTGCTACTAAACCCATCATTGCGATTGATAATGTTTTCAGCTTCATAAAGTTGTCCTCTATAGTTTTTATCGTTCATGACGCCAGCGTCGCTGTTCTTTCATGAGGTTGTGACTTTATTCCGATTTTGCCTGAGAATCATTAGGAACCAATCACTCTGATATCGGGATTTTTTCCCGAACAAGGAAGATCTTCCCGTTATTCCTCAGTTTCGTGCCTATAGAGGGTGAGAAAATTAATGACTTTTTATGACGTTATATTTGATTGCAAGCCGCACTAACTCTACAGATGAGTGAAAACCAAGCTTCTGTTTGAGCATCGTTTGGTAATTCGCGACAGTTTTGTGGCCTAAATTCAGAGTTTCGGCGATATATTCCAGTGGATGACCTTCAGCGAGCAGCCTGAAAACTTCAAATTCTCGTACCGTTAATCGCTGAATCGGGTCCTCTGAACCGGAGACACTTTGCAAGGCAATTCGCTGAGCCATTTCCGAGCTGAGATAACTTTTACCTTCCATAACCTGTCGGATGGCTTTGACAATATCGTCCGCATCGCCAGACTTTGCCAGGTAAGCCGCTGCACCAGCACTCATAGACTGAACTGCCAAGGTGACGTTTTCATGCATGGAAAACATGATGACCCGAGCCTTGTTATAACGAACCAAAATACGCCGCAACGCTTCAAGACCGCCAATACCCGGCATGCTCATATCCATGATGAGAATATCGGGATCAAGTTCTGTGTACATTTGATAAGCCTGCTCACCACTAATGCTTCGCCGACAATATGCATATCATCATTTCGTTCAAGCATTCGTGCTAAGCCAGATCTGACCACTTCATGATCATCAGCCAATAAAATTCTTATTTCATTTTTCATTCAGCAACACCTTGGGTAGGAAAGCTCGCAGATAACGCAACTCCTTTGCCAGGTCCAGTAGCTATATCAAAACTACCTGACAACGCTTCTACTCGCTCTCGCATTCCAGTTAAACCATAACCATTATTTGAAAGTTCGGGATGATAACCGTTTCCGTTATCATTTACACTTATATATACAGAGTCGTGATTGCATTGCAAATTCACATCGACTTGAACATTTTCTGCACCAGCATGCCGACTGATATTCGTCAGGCACTCTTGAACAATTCGATAAAGTGTTAACTGCCGCGTTTCATCCAGCTGATTGAAGTCCCCCTCTATTAATAGATTGGCGTGATGATGAGGATGACGAATGACCCAATCATTAAATAATTCTGTCACTGCTCCTTTTACGCCTAATTCGGTTAACTCGGGTGGACGCAAGCGCTGCAACATAGAGCGGACAATAGTAGTCATGCGGCTATGCACTGAATCAATTGCCGCCGCGCTGGTTTTGGCTTCATCAAGAGAGGCAGAATGTTTTATGTTGTTTAAATCAAATTGTATTGCAGTTAAATGTTGGCCAATCTCATCATGTAATTCAGCGGATAAGCGCTTACGTTCGGATTCCTGAATGGTCATTAACTGCTGATTCAGCACATCAACCTTTTGATCGGTATCTACATAGCGTTGTTTTAACAGTTTGAGTTGCTTATTTACTGCCAGTAATTGGTTTAATCTTAACAAAGCAAACGGAGAGCGTGAGGGTTGTGTGTGCTGATTTTTCTTTGGCAACATGTCTGTTACCGGCCACAGAATCAGTGAGGCAATTATGGCAATAATCAAACTACCTATAAAAAAAGTCAAAATCAGCGGCATCAATGATTTTTTAATATAGGCATGAATATCGTTCCATTCAGCACGAAAATTGGGACTTATCACAATATCCCCTTTGTGCTGCCCAGCAATGATAATCGGGGTGATGATGACTTCAGTATGGCCTAAGTATGTTTTCAGACGTTTTTCCAACCAAAGGGGCAGACCTGTAGGTAGATTAGCGGTGGTCGGATGATTCGAATCAAGTAACACACCATTGTTTGCAATCAGCTCAATATCGACATGTGAGATATCGTGGAGATCTTTGAGGTGAAACAGTGATGACCATTCAGAAAGTGATAAATCTTGTTGAGATAACGCCATTTCTACCCGGGCGATTTGTGCTTCGATGACATAATTCGCCACTTCTGTCGAAACATCCAGTTCATGATCAACTCGAAGACGAATATCATCAAGTGTACTTTTAACACCAAGGCCACACATGATGATAAATACCATCACGATGATCAGATTGACTTGGAGTATCAAATTCACCTGTTAAAGATCCTTACACCAACGCTACATAAAACAGAAAATGAACAAGATTATAGTATGTGCGTAAGGATCTGCAGCTTTAAGCACATTAAGAATGTGAGCTAGCCACCATAAAAACTGGTTGCTGATTACAAATCAGGAAAGCAAGACGTTCGCTTCAGAGCGTTTTTTGCTAGACGTAGTGCGGCATCAAATACAGCTATATCAAGCTTCCAGCAAACCACTGCGAATTGCTAAACGAGCTAATTCTGCTGAATTTGATACGTTGAGCTTTTGTTTAATATTGGTATGGTGTGTTCCAACTGTTTTTGGACTTAAATTCAAAATATCCGCAATTTCGTTCACTGTTTTACCCTCAGCCAGCAGTCTGAATACTTCAAACTCACGCTGACTTAGCACATCAAGCGGATTCTCTGAGCCGGTTAATTTCTGCATGGCAAGTTGCTGAGCAATTTCAGGAGCGATACAGGTGCGTCCCTGTGAAACCATTTCAACAGCTTTCAACATGGCTTCTGGTGCACTTCGTTTGGGAATAAAACCCAAAGCTCCCGCCTGCATTGCACGGGTGGTAAAGACACTATCTTCATGAACACTTAATACTAAAATTTTCGCTGTCGGTTCACGCGCAATAATTCGCTCTATAGCTCCGACACCACCAATGCCCGGCATGGAAATATCCATCACCACGACATTTGGATGATACTTTGCAAAATCCTGCACCGCCTGTTCGCCCGATCCGGCTTCAGCCACTACCTGAAATTTTTCACCATCTTCCAGTAAGCGACGAAAGCCGGCGCGAACCAATTCATGATCATCAACCAGTAATACCGTTATTTTATTTAGACTCATGGTGAACATTTACCCCCAATGGTATGGTGATGGTCAGATTGACACCGGCGCCCAACTGACTTTGTAGATCAAATTTTCCTCCTAGACTTTGCGCTCTTTCACGCATGCCTAGCAAACCAAAATCCACATCCGAGTGAAAATCGTTAACGACCATGCCTTTGCCGTCGTCTCGAATATTAATGGTTAACTGTTCCGTCGCTTCGTTTTTATCCCGTATCACGCTAACCATAATATTTTCAGCATCTGAGTGTCGAACCGCATTGGTTAATGCTTCCTGTACCACACGAAACACCGTCATATTAGTGGATTCATCAAAGCCATTTAACTGGCCTTCAGTAATCAAATTAAAGTGAATGTCAGGCTGACGTTGCTGCCACTTGCTGATGCTTTCTTCCAAGGTAGCCATTAATCCTAAATCGTCTAATGGACTAGGGCGTAGACGGGTAATCATATTGTGCACAACATCATAAATATGGCTGGCGGTATCGATGATCGCCTGAGCGCTTTGGAAAATTTTATTATCGGTAGTTTCTGAACGATTACGGATTAACACCGCATCGGTTTTAATCGCTGTTAAGCACTGCCCTAATTCATCGTGTAACTCACGAGCCAGGTGACGGCGTTCTGCTTCTTGAACCTGATTCATGTGATTGGTTAACAAGCGAGTTTCATAGAGTTGAGCACGAGCTTTTTCGGCTTGTTTATGTTCAGTGATATCACGCAAAGTACAAATCATACCGGCAACACAGCCATCATTTTCCGTTAGCGGAACAGTTGAGATTAATAAAGAAAGTAATTCGTCATTACTGCGTTTGAGCGTAGTTTCTAGATTTTCAACTGATTCAAAACCATTTAATACTGAAATAATGCTGTTTCGGTCTTGTTGAAATGGCATCGAGGCAAGAGACTCACCTAATAAATTCGGTATATCGGCAAATAATCGTTCTGCTGCTGCATTACAGAAAGTAATGTAACCAGCATGGTCTAAGGAAAGGATGGCATCTCCGGATTGCTTGACTAACATCGCCAGGCGGCGGTTTTCGGTTGAGCTTTGCTCCAAAGCATCACCAACCCGGTTGAAACTCTGACTGATTTGGTCCATCTCTTTCAATGAAAATCGTGGCAGTCGCATATGCAAATCACCACGCTCAAATCCGGCTAGGGCATCCAGCAAACGTTGCAATGGTCTAATGACCCAGCCGACTCCCCAATAAATTAGGAAAGCTACTATCACAAAAATAATCATACCAAGCGCCATAATGGCGCGAACATCTTGCCAACGCTCACTGATTTCCATTAGTGGCGCAGGATAAATCACCATATGACCAGAGCCGAAACGCTTTGATAGAGGTGAGACATCGGGGAACAATAATTTTACAAACCATACAGGTGGTTGAACTGCTAACTCCCTGTCCGGCATACCCTCAAACATCAAGCCTTGCCGATCAAACAGGAGAATATGCAAACTGCGGATCTCGCTTAATGCACGCACCAATTCATGCATGTGTTCACTGACGCTGGTATCTCTAGCCAGCGCACCGCCCGCCAGCGTAACGGTAATAATATGTGCTGTCGCATCCATGGTGGAAATGACTTCGGCTTCAACAGAACGTTTAGCATTGGTTATCAGAATTACCGCACTACCCAACATTGATAGCAACAGCAATAGAGCAAAAAATAAATTAGCGCGAAGTTTCAGACTCATACGACGGTGGTTTCCGCAGTTCCCTTAGCCCCAACATTATCTACCCAACGTAAGCGTATGACATCCCCTGCTTCCCCACCGATCAACTGAAACGCAAAATATGGATTACGCGAAGTCGCTGTCCCACATTTGATGGTTAAGACTTCATCTTCGTTGCGCCAACAGCGAATATCCTGAATGAACTCTGCCGGGATCAGTTCATCTTGCTCATTCTTGCCACGGCCTGTGTGCATGGGATGCGCCAGTAAAATTCTCACTACAGTATTGCCATCCTGCAGTTTGGCCCGAATTCTGTCTCTGGATTTTATGGCCATCAGGCACACCCGCCAATATCAATTTCAACATAACGACTGGTTCGGTAAAGCTTATCGTCCGCTTTGACCATGGCAATGACTTCTGAATCTTCGGCAACTTTGAGCATTGTTTTAAATGGAAAACTCATCGCAGATGTTGGTTCAAGCGCCATGGCTAGAGGAAATGGGTTTTTTTCAACTAAAAAAGCCACACGTTGAATATTTTGTAAGCTGCTGCTGATTTCAACCGGCACTGTCGCCCCGTTCACAGCATAAGTCGGTGGTGATCCAATAGTAAATTGAATCGCCTCATCATTGACCTCTTCAGCTTCTCCAAGGAACGTTAAAATAGCATCTTCTAGGGTTTCAGCATTGAAGGCATCTTGTGGCCAATGTGCTAGCAGCACCCGAGGAATCGTCAAACCACTGGCGGCAACTAAAACCAATGTCGAAGCAGATATGGATTGTTTAATTAACTTACGACGATTTTCGTCAAATTTTTCGGTCATCGCACTTGTTCCATCATCGCCAAATCCATTTCAATCTGTCGTAACCTTGAACTGATTTTAGAGAGTTCAAATTCATCGCCACGAGCATAATCTGCAGCAATACGTAATTGATCAGCGGCTTGCATTAATCTTCCCGAGCTATGGTAATGCTCGGCCAGCCAGACATGCGACTGACTTTTCTGCCCCATATCACCGTAAGCTTGGGCCAACAACCTATACAAAGTGGCAGACGACTCACCAATATCTAACTGGCGTTGCAAAATGGGAATCGCTCTTTGTGGTTGATTTGCTCTTAACAATGCCTGCACCTGTTTGATAGATAGAGCCCAATCATCAGGATAAACCCTTTGAAAATCATTGTAGATAGCCAGTGCTGCATCCATTCTTCCCAAGGCAATTTCAATATCAGCCAACGCCAGATGATAGCTCAACCGATTATCATCTAAATCAATTAAGCCATTAACTAAATCGCGAGCCTGCGTCAGATTACCGTTTTTTAATAACGCCAAAGCATAACCATAACGTGTAATAGATTGATCTTCTGACGGTGTTTCTTTCAATTTATCTTCGTAGGTTTTTATCAACTCACGCATATTGGTTGATGACATCACGCGTAACTTTTCACGCATCAGATAAAACTGTTCAACATCTCTCAGTTGAGGGCGAGGTTCATAATTTGCAGCGCGGCCTCTGGCATCTGCAATACGAGACACTGTAATCGGGTGAGTTCGGAGAAATTCAGGTATTTGGCTGCCACCATAAAAGCGGCCAGCAACTTGTAGGCGTTCAAAAAAGCGTGGCATTGCATGTGGATCAAACCCGGCATTTACTAAGGTTTGCATGCCCAGATTATCGGCTTCAGCTTCATGCGCTCGACTATAATCCAGTTGCATCTGCACATTCCCAGCCTGTACAGCCATGATTGCCGCAGAACCAACACTTGGATCGGCCACACCCAACAAGGCTGCCGCAATCATTGCAGCTGTCATTGGCACACTCATGCGTTTGGAGCGCTCAAAGTTACGCAAAATATGTCGCTGGGTAACGTGGGCTATCTCATGCGCCAGAACCGACGCTAATTCAGCTTCTTCTTCACTGGTTAACATCAAACCAGTATTAATCCCGATAAATCCGCCTGGAGCGGCAAACGCGTTAACCGAGGTGTCTGGCACGACAAAAAAAGTAAATGGACGGCCCGGATCATCGCTGTTCGCCACCAATCTATTTCCAAGCGAGCGTATGTAGCTATTAACTTCCGGATCCTCAACCAGTGTGACAGTTTGTTGTAGCCGCCAGTAAAAGGATTGACCGACCTGATACTCTTCAATAGGCGATACTAATGCACCGGCACTATCGCCCATCTCAGGTAGCGCAATGTCTAAATTAGCCTGGGCTGTACTCGCGCAGCTAAATAAAAAAATAAATGTAGCGATCAAATTTTTCATAACGCCTATAGACCTTGGCTTATTAAGGCCGGTTCCGCAAAGACAAAAACGCCACTTGCGTTTATTATGTAAACGCATATGTTAAAGGAAATCAGTATGTCAGATTTTGATACAGAAATTGATACCTCGGGCTTAAACTGTCCGCTTCCAGTGCTCAAAGCTCGCAAAATGCTTAATGAAATGACCTCTGCGCAGCGACTTCGACTCATCTGTACCGATAAAGGTGCGCTAAAAGATATTCCGGCTTTTTGCAAAATGACTGGCAATCCGCTGTTAAGCAGCGAAGAAACTGACGGAAAGCTGTATTTCATCATTGAAAAAGGGGCATAAAGCATGGCTAAGAAACTCGCCATCATCGCCAGTAAAGGCACTTTAGACGGCGCTTATCCTCCATTTTTGCTGGCGTCAACTGCCGCAGCATTAGGTTTTGAAGCGAAAATATTTTTTACCTTTTATGGTTTGCAGTTACTGAAAAACGATTTATCACTCAAAGTATCGCCTTTGGGTAACCCAGCCATGCCGATGCCAGTTCCAGTGCCTAGCATCGTACAGATTATTCCTGGTCTTGAAGCTTTTGCCACCTGGATGATGCAACGCAAGCTCAAAAAGAAAGGCGTCGCCAGCGTCGCTGAATTACGTGAAATCTGCCTGGAATCTGGCGTTGAATTAATTGCCTGTCAAATGACAGTGGATTTATTCGATTTTAAAAACTCGGATTTCATCGATGGCATAAGTCATGGTGGGGCAGCTACCTTTCTGGAATTTGCCAGTGAAGCCGACATCACACTTTATATATAGATACTTTATTCTTTAAATTAAGAACGGGAAGCAGCTTTATGCAATTTGTCTGGAAAACTTTTCTAAAAGGTTTGGCAACGGTACTCCCGGTCACACTAACGTTGTATTTGATTTATTGGTTGGCCGTCTCCGCGGAACAAGCCTTGCGTCCCATGATGATTGCTATTTTGCCCTATGATTTTTACTGGCCAGGGCTGGGTTTATTAGCTGCTATTGGCTTAATTTTTGTTATCGGTATCGCCGTAAATGCCTGGTTGGTAAAACGTCTGTTCGATATCGGTGAATCCATATTAGATCGCATACCGCTGGTCAAATCGATTCATGGTGCATTGCGCGATTTCACCAAATTCTTCTCTCGTGAGAAGCAACAGGACAATCTGAATCATGCCGTGGCGGTTACTATTGGTGGCGTGCAATTTATTGGCTTTCTGGTGAAAGACGATGTCAGTCATTTGCTCGAAATGACCCAGGATGAAGAAGAGGAAAATGATCTGGTAGCCGTTTATCTGCCGCTGAGTTATCAGATTGGTGGCTACACCATCTGTCTGCCACGCGAACAAGTCAGATCATTAAAAATGTCTAACGAAGACACTATGCGATGGATTTTGACGGCAGGCTTGTCAGATAGCGAGACAGAATCGCACCAATCAAAAATAATTCTTCAGAAATAAGCCTTATCAAACTGTTAACTGACAAAGGAATGTCTTTGCTCTATCAACGCTACCTTCCCTACGTCGTTTTGGGATTATTATTTTTACCTGGGTTCAGTCTGGCTGAACCCGCTAAAAAAAACTGTGATTCGTTATTTTGCTACAGCAGCAAAGATGATTTCTTTCAATTTGAAAGCGGCACCCGCTTGCAGTTGGATCGGGGAGTTTTTATTAACGATAGTCGCACCGATTTTGATAACGAATGGAATGTTCGACGTGCTCGACTCTCCAGCAGTGCTCAAATCGGAGAGCATCTTTCTATCGATTTTACTTATGACTTTGCCAGGGATGATCGTTCAGCGATTCGTAATGCGTTTATCCGCTATACCAGCGCCGACAACACCCGCTTTACTGTAGGTCATTTTAAAGAACCGTTTGGCATGGAACGGCTGACCAGCGTGCAGGATTTGGCTTTTCTCGAACGCTCGCTAGTCAGTCTGTTGACACCACCCAGATCGTTAGGGGTTGAGCTTCACAAACACACACACCATTGGACAGCAGCGGCTGGCATGTTCACAACAGGCACTGAAAGCAGTAGCAACGATACAAAATTTGGCACCTCAGCCCGCGTTACATTCGCCCCACAAAGCGATGCTGGCAGAATAGTTCATTTCGGTTTAGGTATTGCACATCGAAATACCGATAGCCAACAAGAAGTTCGTTTTCGCCAACGCCCTGAAACGAGAAATACCGATATTCGATTAATCGACACACGAACCTTTATTGCCGATAGCTACACCTATTTAGGAATAGAATCTGCTATCGCCAGAGGTCCGTGGGCGCTGCAAGCTGAATATATTTACAGTCATGTTGGCAAAGCCCGAATCAATCAAACTGACTCCGGCGAAAATATTCATTTTAGTGGCTGGCATATTGATTTAACCTGGATTGCCAGCGGTGAACCACAACCATACAACCATGAAAAAGGTACTTTTGGACGGTTAAGACCGGCCCATTCTGTCCAACATGGTGGCTGGGGTGCTTGGCGATTAGGCATGCGATTAAGCGAGTTAGATTTAACTAATCACCCAATTACTGGTGGACGTCAACAAAACCTGACTACAGGGCTCACTTGGGTATTAAACCGAAATATCAGTCTTAGCAGCGAATATGTAAAGGTTCTGAAAGTTGATGGCGGAGAATTCACCAACGCCTCCCCCGCTATTTTCCAATCACGACTGCAAATAATTTATTAATATTTTTGGTGTCCCCGATGCGATTCGAACGCATGACCTTCCCCTTAGGAGGGGGACGCTCTATCCATCTGAGCTACAGGGACATCGGCGGTGATTATAACAGTCAGGGTCGTGGCTATGAACTATGAGATCCGTTTGGGATTAATCATACGTTAACGAGGTATTGGGTTTAATGCTTAACTTCCATTTTTAATCAAGGAAAATACTGATTCCTGTCGAGCAATATCCGCTACAGAACCTGTAGCGAGATGCCTATTATGTGAATCGTACCAAGCAGCATTTTTCTCACTCAGGAGTTACTATCATGTGGACTAAACCAGAATACTCAGATATGCGTTTCGGCTTTGAAGTTACTATGTACATCTGTAACCGTTAAACCAAACTGCTTTAACATAGAGGCCCCTGCAAAGGGGCTTTTTTGTGTCTTAAGTTTGCTGAGGTTTTGGTATTGCAGAAAGCCTATACTGCATCTTTAGATTATTTATTAACCACCGATTCTGAATTTATTAAGCACTGGAGAACCACTATGTCACGCCTTCCACAATGTCGTATTGAACAAGTTGGTCCAACGCTTTTTATCATTCACTCAGAGATTGATGGAGTGCAACAAGCGGTTTATAAAAAGTTTGAGAGTCACCAACAGGCGCTTGACTATATTTTGGCTCAAGGCTGGCAGGTGCAACGTGAAAGACCAACCGACTCCATGATCATTGCTTCAAGATTTTTAAAACCTTGATAAAGCAAAAAATCACTGATTAGCGATTGCTGCCGTTCTTAACATACCAATCATCGCTGACGAAGCGCCAATGTGGTCCGCAATAAAAATCTGCACATCCGGGAATTTAGGTCTTACCACATCAATATCATGTGGAATATCTTCGGTGACATGACGCCCGGAGTTTAGAAAGTATGGCAATACCGTAATGTGCGTCGCACCGTCATTCACACAATTTTCAATTCCATCGGCAATTAAGATGTCTGCAAGTTCTAGAAAGGCAGCTTGCACAATGTCGTAGTGCTCAGCACATTCTGATTTAAGTTTGTCGGCAAGTTCGATGACTTCATCATTTGAACGTTGGCGGCGACTGCCATGGGCAATTAGTAATAAAGCTTTCATGGATAATATGATCCTATTGAACACGTGAATTACACGTGAACAGATTATTCAGGTCTTCTGAGATTTCGATTCAAAATCATTTTTGCTGACAAAATTTATTTACCTCGATTCAAACCAAAGAGGTTATTAAGTATTTGTTCACAACTCAAATGGGATGGACAGCCATGAACAGTGTCAGCATAATGCGGTGATAAAAAGCATTCGTATTTAAACAAAATAACTGACACAGATTCAAGGGAAAGACTTCTGTTAATTAAACTGCCAATGCAGGGATGTAACGGAAGGGCAAGTTAATGAGGATCATGTCTTGGCAAACCAATATGGTCGTCCTGACAACTTAAAACCTTATGAATCGGCAAGGAGATTGAGCATTCTTAAGAAGACCAAAGAGGTGTTGATCGTCGATGATCAATCTACCGGCAGAACTATTTTGGAAAAAATAGTCTTGCAAATTGGCGAAAATATTCATGTTACGGCGCTAAGTAATTCTGCCGATGCCCTTGAGTGGCTGAATCAGCATGAGGCTGATTTGATTATAACGGATTACCGTATGCCAGAAATTGATGGCATCGAGTTTATCCGGCGCGTTCGTCAAAACCCCGATTTTCAAAGTGTTCCTATCATGATGATCACGGTGGTCAGTGAGAAAGCAGTGCGTTACGAAGCACTAGATGCTGGAGCCACTGCATTTCTGATACGTCCCATAGATCAAATAGAATGTCGCACCAGCTGTCGTAACCTGCTGCAAATGCATGAACAGCATCTCATCATTGAAGATCGCGCTAAATGGCTGGCCCGCCAGGTCGAAATCGCTACCGAACAAATCATCTTAAGAGAAAAAGAAACTATTATTCGTTTGGCCAAAGCTGGTGAATACCGTGATGAAGGCACCGGGAATCATGTTATCCGTATGGCGAAATATTCTCGATTTATTGCTGAAGCGTTGGGTGATTTTGATGAACAGCAGTGTGAAGATCTCGAATATGCCGCCCCCATGCATGATATTGGCAAAATCGGTATTCCTGACCGGATCTTATTGAAACCTGGAAAACTGGATCCCGATGAATGGGAAATCATGAAAACTCATACCACTATCGGGCACGAAATTCTCTCTGACAGTCAATCCAAATACATGCACATTGGAGCTGTGATCGCACTGCATCATCACGAACGTTATGATGGAAAAGGTTATCCGAATCAGTTGCAGGGAGAGGAAATCCCACTGATTGCCAGAGTCGTGGCAGTGGCTGATATTTATGATGCTTTAGTCACCGAAAGACCCTACAAAAAGCCGTGGTCCAATGAAGATGCCTGCAAATATATCAAACAAGTGCCGGAACACAGTTAGATCCGCGCTGTGTAAAAGCTTTTTTTGATCGGATTGATGCCATTCAACAAATTCAAGCTGAATATGCTGACTAGCTTTGCCCGGATACTATGAACAAAAATCTCGTCCAACCTCAAGGGGAAAAATTGCTTTCGCGACTGTTCGCCAAAATGCCAAAAACCGGAGATACCGAACCTGAACAGGCGATAAAAATCCGCCTGACATTGGGTATTGCCCTGTTAATTTATTTTTGTCTGCCATGGGGCGTTGAAAGAACCTTTGTCGAAAACCTCATCAGTTTTCCAAGCCTGATTACACTTGCTTACTATTCACTGGCATTAGTAATTGCAACGGCTTTGGTTCTCAATCCCAAGCCGTCCCCTATCCGCAGAGTGTGTGGCATTCTGCTGGACCTCACTGCACTTTCTATTGTCATGTTGATTGCCGGAGAACAAAGTGTCTTTTTGTTTGTTTTGTATCTATGGGTCATTCTAGGCAACGGCTTTCGCTTTGGGGTGAATTACCTTTATATCTCTTTAATCGTTGGCCTTATCGGCTTTACCATCGCCATTCTAAATGGTGAATATTGGCAGCATCCTCAACATGAACCATTTGGTTACAGCCTGTTATTTTTATTGCTGATCATTCCGTTGTATTCGGCTTTTCTGATTAAAAAGCTGCATGTCGCTATCGCGTTATCAAAACAGGCCAATGAAGCAAAAAGTCGTTTTCTGGCTAATATGTCACATGAACTGCGCACACCATTAAACGGCGTTATCGGCATTGCTGATTTAATGGCTGAAACCCAGCTCAATAAGCAACAACATGACTTTGTTAAAATCATGAAAACTTCAGCTCACACTTTGCTGAGTCTGATTGAAAACGTGTTGGATATCGCCAAAATTGAAGCTGGCAAGATTTTAATCAGTGATAAACCTTTCGATTTACATCAATTACTGAATAGCATCATTGGCATGCAAAAGCCGATGGCGAACGCCAAAGGATTACATCTAAATTGCTATATCGACCCTGCTCTGCCCTTCTCCATCAATGGCGATTTACAACATCTGCGTCAGGTGCTGATCAATCTTATCGGTAACAGTATTAAATTTACCGACAACGGAGCCGTTAAACTCTCGGTGCAACCCAGCAATCACAAATCGAACCAACAATTGTGGATCCGCTTTGAAGTCAGTGATACCGGGATTGGCATTCCACCAGAAGCGTTGCAACGCGTCTTCGATGACTTCACTCAGATCTCACCTGATACACTGAACAAAGGCGGAACAGGCTTAGGCACCACGATTGCCAAGGAATTGGTTGAACTGATGGGCGGTGAGATTGGTGTGACCAGCGAACTGGGAGAAGGCACCCTGTTCTGGTTTGAACTGCCATTCACGGCCAATGAGACAATTGACTTAACTTTATCCGAGAGCCCTATGCTGATCTTAAGCACCGCTTCACTGCATGATCTTATTAAACCTATCATCAATGGTTGGTCAGTGAATTATCAACATGTCGACACTACTGCCAAAGCCTTTTCAGCTTTAATTCGGGCAGCAGAAAGTCAAACACCGTACCAGACGGTTATGTTGGACCAAGATTGCATGCATGACATTGATCCGATCCAGTTTGCCAATATGATTCATGGTGAACCATTATTGGCCAATACCGCACTGATTTTGTTGAATCCATCAGATTTAAGTAAGCAGGATCCAAGATTACGTCATCATTTCATTTCAATTGTGCATGATGTTCAGGTGAAACCTGTTCTGTTTAATGCGATCCATGCGGCGCAAAGTAATCATGCCATTCAGGATGAAAAAGTCATTACCCTGGCTCAGCATTACGCCGCTCAATCGTACGCTAAAGCATTAAATATCCTGATTGCCGAAGATAATCTGGTGAACCAACAAGTTCTCGAAGGCATTCTGCGTCATGCCGGTCATTCAGTATTACTGGCCAGCAGTGGCGAGCAGGCATTAGATATTTTGAGTCAACAAATTGACAGTATTGAAATGCTGATTCTGGATATGAACATGCCGGATTATAGTGGTCCCGAAGTTATCCGAGCCATGCGTTACATGGATACCGGACACGATATCCCGATTATTATTTTAACGGCCGATGCCACGCCACAGGCCAAACAACGTTGTCTGGAAGCCGGAGCAAATGAGTTTCTCACTAAGCCAATTGATTCGCGTTCATTGCTGGAATCTATTGCCCGCCTGGCACTCAATAATCAGGACCAAGCCAAAACTCGCAAACCCGCACATCAATCTTCGGTTTCCACCCAGCAGTGGTGTGATCCGCAGATTCTAATTGAGCTATCTCAGCTAGGCGGCGGTGAAACCTTCTTAAAGCAGTTGTTTAATGGTTATAAAGAAGATGGCACTAAACATATTAAATTGATCCATCAAGCAGCACATGATGATTACCTGACTTATCGCGAAAGCTTACATGCGTTAAAAGGTTCTTCATCTGAACTAGGCGCCAATAACGTTGCCGAACTCTGCCGTCAGGGTGAATCGTATAAACCTTTTGATATCGGCTCTGTTCAGGTATTACGTCTTACTGAAAAGCTGGAACACGCTTTTTATCAAACTCTTGCCGAATTAGAGACAGCCCTTAAAGGTCAAGGGCGTTCAATAAAAGCCGACGACAGATAGCAAGCCGCTATGCTTCGCTATTCGATTTCGCAGTTTGACGATTAACGAGTCGTGTCATCATGCGAATATCTTTACTGGTCAACTTTAAAGCTGCATCAGCCCAGATATTGGCAATAGCCACCAGCTCTTCATAAGTCACTGTATTACACAGATCTTTAATGCGAGACATGGCTTTATAACTGTTTGGCGATTTTTTAGCTGCTTTGATGTATTTATACAAAGCTAGCTCGCCCTCACCTTTCTCGGCCAGAATATCGATAGCGCCCATTTCATAAAGCTCTTCAGCAGTATAAAGCGCGCCCGACAAAATCATTTTCTCTGCATTGGCAGCGCCGACTTTTCGAGATAACAAAGTGTAAGCGCCCATTCCTGGAAACAGATTAAACAATACTTCCGGTAAGCCCAGCTTCACACCGCGTTCAGCAATAATAATATTGCTGGATAAGGCGGCTTCAAAACCACCGCCCAATGCATCACCCTGAATCAGACTGACTGTCGTCAGATCACAATTAAAGTGGAACATGTTGTCATAAAGAATATCAATGCAGTGGATGGCATAACCTAATAAGGCTTCACGGTCGCCTTTTTCAATCAGCGAGGTAAACAGATTTAAATCACCACCAAGATTAAACACCCCGTCAACACTCGAACCAACCACCAAATAATCATATTTTTCCTGATTGGTCAGTTGCATCTCAGCCTTAACATTGGCCAGATAATCCGATAACTCGTTTAATAAGGTGGGGGTAAAACAAGGCCTGGGAGCAGCATCCATCATAAACCAACCAATTTTATACGTTGGATCATAATAAGTATTCAGATGTTGATATTGCTTTGCCTGATTCTGGTCAAGACCAGCTTCGTTCTCGTCTCTGAGTTTCACAACAGCGTTCATCATTTTCTCCTTAAAAGGGCTTGGGCTGCCAATCAACAAGTGACTGAAATTTGTCACTAAACTGGATTCTTTTAAGGTTTAGCACGAACTGTGCCGTTAATATCAAACGTGAAATCAGATGGTTAGATTGTTTTCATCAATGTTTTTAAATGCGCCACACTGGCTTTGGCATTTCCAGCCAAATTGTAGCCACCTTCCAGTACCGAAATCAGCTTGCCATCACAATGTTGCTTCGCTAATCGCAACATAATTTCTGTAAGCTGAATAAAGCCTTGGTCGGTGATTTTGTGACATCCCAACAGATCGTCCTGACGACTGTCAAAACCAGCAGAAATAAGGATTAAATCAGGTTTAAATTCGGCTACAGCGGGAATAAGTATGTCTTCAAACGCGGCCACAACTTCATTGTCACCACTACCACAGGGCAAATGCACATTGATATTGAACCCTCTTCCAGCCCCGGTTCCTGTTTTATCCGGAGAGCCCGTTCCAGGGTAAGCATCTGCATCATGAGTGGAGAAAAACAACACGGAAGGATCGTGGTAAAAAGCCCATTCGGTACCATTGCCGTGATGATAATCCCAATCAACAATCAAAATTCGCTTTAATTTATAGCGTTTCTGGGCATAACGAGCAGCGATTGCAACATGATTGTAATAGCAAAACCCCTCTTCTTTTCCAGTATTAGTTGCGTGATGACCGGGCGGCCGGGAAGCACAGAATGCGTTATCCAATAAGCCTTTACACACAGCATCTACTGCAACTAATACGCCACCAGTTGCCAGCATCGCTGCCTGATGCGCCCTAGGATCGTGACGCTTTATTGACGCAATATGTGTAGCGGAATGTACCAGCAATAATTCCGATTCAATATTTTTTTTGGGTTTAAGCAAGGTCACTTTGGACATCAGATCACTGACATCCAACTCATCGCGCAATCGTTCATATCGGGCTGGAGATTCAGGATGTTCAGGCATTATGTGATGTTCGGCAAATCCCGGATCAATAACCAGACCAGTCAATGCCGTTGGGCTGGCTGCCGAGGTTTTGGTACTGACGGCACTCAATAAACCAAACTTCAATAAATCTCTGCGTTGCATTTCCATTTCCTGGCTGGCTTTACTACTTCAGTCATCAATTCGAAATGACAAGTTTCACCATACACCTAGTTTATGACTAAATTCAAAAAGTCAGCTAGCCCCTCTCAATATTCTGACGATTGAAAAATCTATATGGTATTTCTCAGACTTAATGCATCAGGATACGGCTGTAGGTAGGCCTGTTTGGCAATATAAGGATCCGGATAATTATTGAAATGATGCTTTAACAAGGTGATCGGCACAATCAGTGGTAATTCTGCCGTGCGGTAGCGGTCAATAATGTCAGCCAGTTCCTGCTTTTCAGCACTGGAAAGCTTTTTCTTCAAATACCCCTGTATATGCATCAAAACATTGGTATGGGTTTTACGCGAAGCTATTTCGCTTAAAACCATCATTAGAGCGCTGAAATAACGCTCTCCCAATGCTTCAACATCATGATTCCCAGCATCCGCCAACATTCGACCAAGCTCGGCATAATACACTGGAGAATGTGCCATCAATAAATATTTATAACGGGTATGAAAGTTAATCAGTTTGTGGTGCGTCAGACCAGCATTTAGAAGTTGCTGCCAGTCGGAATAAGCAAATACGCGACTGATAAAATTCTCACGCAACAGTGGATCATTCAATCTGCCGGACTCTTCCATCGGCATCAATGGATGTGCCTTTTTTAAAACATCGGCATAAATGCCTCTCCCCGGCTCGGCTGCTGGATAACCATTCTTCTGATAAATCTTTACTCGGAATAAACCACAACTCGGTGAGTCTTTCATAAAGATATAGCCACATAAACCTTTGTGTTCACGGGCTTTCTGTTGACCAAAAGCAGTTAACTCTGCCGTGTAATCCAATTGATAGTCATGTACCGCAACGGCATGGGGCGCTTGCACATCACCTACTAATCGAATCGGTTTACGAGGAATGCCCATTCCGATACCGACTTCAGGACACTCGGGAACAAACTCAAAAAAACGCGACAAACTATCGGTGCAAAGGCGCAGATGTTTATGTCCGCCATCAAACCGTACATTTTCACCCAATAAACAACTACTGATTCCGACTTTAATTCGCATCAAATGCTCGTTAAACCATTAATAAATGGTTTTATCCTTAATGTTAGTAAACTTTGCCAGCTGTTATGACTCTATACAAGCAATAATCATAACTTTACTGAGGGAATTATCATGGCTGCTTATTTAATAACCGGTGCATCAGGACTCATCGGCCAAGCGCTGTGTCAAAGATTACTCAATAATGGCGAAACAGTTTTTGCGTTAAGTCGTAATTGTCAAAAAACCCAAAAAATTCTTGGCCCTCAAGTACACTGCGCTGAATCTGTCGCAGCGTTACCTGTAGATGATCATATCGATATTGTCATCAATCTGGCTGGCGCACCCATTGTTGATAAACGCTGGACTGAGCAACGGAAACAACTCCTTCTAGAAAGTAGGGTGACCTATACGCAGGATTTGATTCAGCAACTTTCTAAACGCTCCAGCCGGCCCCATAGCTTTATCAGCGGCTCAGCAGTTGGCTGGTATGGTAATCAAGGCGAAACCATTCTGACTGAAGAAAGTGATTTTGAAGCTGATTTCAGTCATGAATTATGCGACCAATGGGAAAAAGCAGCTTTATCAGCAGAATCACTGGGCATGCGTGTCGCGATAGTTCGCACCGGTTTAGTAGTTTCTCCATCAGGCGGGTTTCTTAGCAAAATGCTACTGCCGTTCAAAATGGGCTTAGGCGGGCCAATAAGTGATGGGCGGCAATATATGCCTTGGATTCATATTGATGATATCTGCCGGCTATTTTTATTTTTAGCAGAAAACCGTGCGTATTCCGGTGTATTTAACGGTTCCGCACCCAGACCAGTCACAAATCAGCAATTCAGTGAAGCTTTGGCCGAAACGCTGCATCGTCCGGCATTTTTTCGAGTGCCAGCATGTGTACTCAAGACTGCAATGGGTGAAATGGCTGACTTATTACTCGGTGGACAACGAGCAATCCCGGAAAAAGCTCAGGCTTCCGGCTTTGAATTTCTTTATACTGATATTCAAAGCGCGCTAAGCGATGTTCTTAACTCTTCTAACAAAAAATAATAATTATCATGACGCAACGTGCCGTTTTACTAGTCAATCTAGGTTCTCCCGACAACCCTGACGTACCTTCCGTCAGACGTTATCTCAATCAGTTTTTAATGGATCCCTACGTGATTCAACTACCCTGGTTGATGCGGCGGCTTATTGTCAGTTTGTTTGTCTTACCCAGCCGCCCCAAAGCTTCTGCCGAGGCGTATCAAAGCGTTTGGACAGAAGATGGTTCACCACTTATTGCCTTATCTGAAAAGCTGCATAAAGCGGTACAACAACAAGTTGATATGCCGGTTGAGCTTGCCATGCGTTATGGCAACCCAAGCATTGAAGCGGGTTTATTAAAATTGGCAAAGATTAGTGGGATAAAGGAAGTTTTATTTGTGCCGTTATATCCACATTTCGCCGATAGCACGGTAACCACTTGTATTGAAACGGCAAAACAGGTTATCACTCAACATAAACTTGATATTACTCTGACGATAAAGTCGCCTTTTTACCAGGAAGCGGGCTATATCAATGCGTTGGTGGAACAAACGCGACCCTATCTGATGGAAGAATATGACCATTTGCTGTTCAGCTATCACGGCTTACCAGAATCGCATATTCTCAAACGCGACCCGAGTGGTCAGCATTGTTTGAAACACGCTGATTGCTGCACCACACCCCACGCAGCACATGCAACCTGTTATCGACATCAAGTAATGGCAACAACAGCGGCGTTTGCAGAAAAAGCAAAACTTGAACCTGACAGCTATTCAGTAGCGTTTCAGTCACGGCTGGGAAGAGCTAAATGGCTTGGGCCAAATACCGAAGATCGTTTGATTGAATTAGCTCAAAACGGCACTAAGAATGTCCTGGTGATGTGCCCGGCATTTGTCACTGATTGTTTGGAAACGCTTGAGGAAATCGCTATTCGTGCAGAAGAAGTGTTTATTGAAGCAGGCGGTCGGTCATTAGCTCTGATTCCCTGCCTCAATGATGATCCTGTCTGGGTGGATTTGTTAGCGCAGTGGTGTGAAGCGCCTTAGGATCTATTGATACTAGTTTACACACGGCCGATAAGCGGTTGGCGAACTACTGCACTGGTATATTCACCACCGGGTCCGTAAGCACTTGATTCAGGGTCTCTGCCACGTAATACCGATATAGCCCGCTGCAAGTATTGACGGTTAATACTGACAATCCCGCCATTTATCTGATTGCGTTGCTGGCAGTTTTTGGCAATGACTTTTAGGGATTTTATCAACTGATTTAAAGCAACACCGTCATCTTCATTTTGATTATCAATAAACGCTTCCAAGCCTTGCTTTCCAGCAGGAAACCCCGAAGTCGTCAACAGGGCGTCTCTCTGACGGCCATGTTGTTCAAGTTTCATGATTAAAGGCTGTTTTTGGGTGTTGATATTGCTGATGGTATCAATGTCAGATAATGCAAGAGCTTCACGTTCAACAGCCAGGAGCTCGGTTAGCTGAGTGGCAACATTTAATTCGGACTGTAAAACACTGCGTAATTGTTGTCCGGGTGACATGGCCATGATGAAGATTCCTTGTTTATAGGTTACCTTCAAAATCAATCATATTTCGTGCCAACTTCTGACTATCCACTTGATAACTGCCATCTTCGATTGCTGCACGTAAAGCCGCCACTTTTTGTTCATCTACAGCAGGTAAAGCGGCAATTTTTTGTTGCAAGCTTTGCAGCTGAGTGGCAGTTGCCGTCAAGCTAATCTTATCCATTGCAGCATCCCCGCCAGTTTTGACCGGATTTGCAGTGGTGTCCGCTGTGCGTTTGTCTTCAACGCTGGCATTGCGCGGCGCATTCAGCCCGCCCTGCACGGGTGGTTTTATATTGTTAATATCCGACATATAAATGTCTCCATATTGGTTCTATATTTGTTAGCGGACCGAATTAAATAAACTTGAATAAAATGTGAATCGGTCTAGATATTTGTTTACATTGTAACGCGTACCACACCAGGAGAGTCGACTATGCCTTCTACTACGCGATCGGAAGATAAGTTTCTCACCCGTACGCGATCTCCCACTCCCGCATCAGCCATCGCCGTTCCCTGCATTCTTACTTCCATTGTTCCGGCACTGGCGACCAATACGATTGATTCGCCGCGTCTCACCACATTCAATGGGCGTAAATGATTAGCTTGAATCACCGTACCCAAACCCAAAGAGTATTTAACCTGTTGCCCAACCACAGCGGCAATACTTGCCATGTAACCTTGCCGAAGATTTCCAATATCGCGTTGTTCAATCCGCAGATCCTGCTCGGTCAATACATGATTGGCTGACACTGGACGAGCAATAACCACCATTGGCTGCATCACTTTAATCTGCAATGGCAAGTAAACCGTCCAAGACACTGGCTGATGACAACGCACGCCGACAGTCACATTGCCAGCACTGGTCAGGTCCCGATTAGTAAAGGCTTCAAGCCCGCCACCACAATTTTGCAGACGTAACCTTTTATCTAAAGGAGTTAAGGTGATTTCAGGGTTATTAAATCGCGCTTGAGCCTGGGCTAGGGTAAAGACGTACGCAGCATGTTCCACCTCTGCCAAGGATTGCAGATTGCTGGCAGATGCGGTAAATGTCAATAAATTGACACTTAACACTAATATTAAATTCCTGAATAATTTATACATGGTTTCCCCCGGCAATTCGCACGGTAAAGCAATAAACATAATCCTCACTGCAAATATCATTCCCATAATTTCAGTTCAGATTTCATTCTTACTGCCGTTATACTCAGGGTATCGATTTGGAGAATTATTATGGCAAGCATGATTGATGGTATCGACCAACGCACCCAACTTGCCGGTCAGAACCGGTTAGAGCTCTTATTATTTAAGTTAGGTGGTACGCAGCGTTATGGCATTAACGTATTTAAAGTCCGTGAGGCCATTGCTTGTCCACCACTAACGCAGATGCCTCATTCGCACCCGGTTGTTCGAGGCGCAGCACATATCCGCGATAGAACCATCAGTATCTTTGATTTATCCCAAGGTATTGGCAAACGGCCAGTAGTGAATCCCCGGGAACATTTTGTCATCATCACCGAATATAACCGCAATGTGCAGGGATTCTTAGTCAGTGAAGTAGATCGAATCGTCAACATCAGCTGGAAAGATATTCTCCCGCCCCCTACCGCATCGGGCTCAAATCATTACATGACTGCGGTCACCAAGATTGATAATGAATTGATCCAGATAATCGACGTAGAAAAAGTCATGTCCGAAGTACTGGGAGTTGATGATACGGTTTCAGCGGATTTAGTAACGCGTTTTGCAGAAGCCAACGCAGAGTATAAACACCATATTCTGGTAGCCGATGATTCCAGTGTTGCCCGCAATCAAATTCGTCGCACCATGGAACAGATTGGCGTCAGCTGCACTATTGTTAACGACGGTAAACAGGCTTTAGATCAGCTGAAAGAATGGGCTGCCGAAGGTATTGATGTCAGCAAACATATCGCAATGCTGATTTCCGATATCGAAATGCCTGAAATGGATGGCTATACCCTCACCACCGCGATCCGCCAGGATCCAAATTTGAAACATATACGTATTTTGCTGCATACCTCAATGAGCGGCACATTTAACAATGCATTGGTGGAAAAAGTCGGTGCGGATAAATTTATCGCTAAATTTGCCCCGGATGATCTGGCTATCACCGTACAAGGCTTATTGGAAGAGTGGCGGGATAAAGCCGAACAAACCAGCTGAAAACTAGTGCACAAGAAATTCTTATTGCTGTACGAATTGTATAGGTTATGACCTTGAACGGATTAATTTGAGTTTCGACGTTAAACGAAATTGAGTTTCTGAGCTGATAAAGATATTTCTGATTGCTAAGGCCAAGACTACTTTCGTCTTTGTAGTGGTGTTTTACCGAACAATTGTTCACGCAATAAAATCCAGCTTTGCAGCAGTAGATGCTGCAAAGCAATATTATCTTCCGCCAAAAAGCGAATAATTAAACCACTGTCGTTAGGAAGTTTTGAAGCGCCAGCATAGCAATCCGTAACTTGATACAACATTTCCCTTAAAGAAAGTAATACCTGCTCCGATAGCGCCAAATCTATGAGTAGAATGGTTCCTTGAGCTTCATATTCACCATGCACTGCACAGTTTTGGCTTAAGGCGACTTCACCCGTTAAACGAAATCTATCCAGCACAATCGCTTTACCCTTTTGGTTAAAGATTTCGATAGAGCTGTGATAAAAATCGAAAGCTTGATCGGCAACCTCATCGGCAGCTCTGTTTTTATAACGCGGATCATGCCAACTAAAGCTATCCGACAACAGAAGACGGGCATTTTCAGCAATTTCTACTCGAATATCAGAACAAAACGCTGCGCCACTAAATAATACAGTCGGGTCTGGTAGATATTCACAGTAACTGTTTTTTGCCAGTTTTAAGTTGAGAGATTGTTTTGCTGTCTGGCCTCGAGTGTGATGAACAATTGTGCTGGCCTGAGTGGTTAAATGCAGCTGAGCATTTTCCTCAAGTTTTACATCCATTTTCAACTCATCGCCGCGATACAGACCGCCGGAGGATGACTGTAAATAAAGCGTGACCATGCCCTCAGGGTCCTGTTTAAACTGAAATGGTCTGGTGAGATGAAACGGATGTTCGGCTCTCTGACCTGCCAGAAACGTTTTCCCTGAGGGATCGGTTGAAAAGGTTAACGCTGCCCTGGCACGCCGCGATTGAGTCAATGAAACCGGGGGCAAAATCGAGGATGTTTCAGATGTAGCCGCCAAGCTGATGTTGTTTGGCCCTTCGCTGAAACCATTCATCAACATTCCTTCAGAGTAGCAATTGTCCACATGAGTGCTTAGGCTGCAGTTTTGTTAAACAGTAAATTGTTCACGATAAAGTCAACAACAGCCTCGACGCCTTCACCAGAACGACTATTTATCGCGGCAACCGGACGATTCTCTCGCACGGCTAACGCTTCAGCGTACATCGCGTCAAAATTCACACCAACATATGGCGCCAAGTCTTTTTTGTTTATTACTAACAAATCACTTTGTAGTACTCCTGGGCCTTTCTTTCTGGGAATATCATCTCCACCCGCCACATCAATTACAAACATCCACTGATCCACCAAATCCAATGAAAACGTTGAAGCAAGGTTATCACCGCCGCTTTCAATTAAAATCAGTTCTATCTGTGGAAATTTGAGCGCCATTTGTTCAGCCGCTTCAATATTCAACGTCGGATCTTCACGAATAACGGTATGTGGGCAAGCTCCCGCTTCTACTGCAGCAACGCGTTCAGGTGCAATTAAGCCACTTTTACGAAGCCGCTCTGCATCTTCTTTGGTAACCAAATCATTAGTAATTACGCCAATTTCGATATTGCGTTGTTTAAAAGCAGGGATTAACTTTTCGATTAAAGCCGTTTTACCTGACCCCACCGGTCCGCCGATACCTACTCTCGCTGGACCAGGCATTACTGACAATGTTAATGACTTCATCTCAATATATACCTCTGAGTTAAGGGCAATTCGGTCGCGGGTTCACATGTCGCTAATTCGCCATTCACAAACACATCAAAGGTTTGTGGATCGACTCGCATTTCAGGGCAAACATCGTTGTGCAACATATCGCTCTTTTTGAGATTTCGGGTGCCACTTGCCGGCAGCAGCTGTTTCTTCAGTCCCAACTTTTCGGCCAAACCATTTTTTATCGCCAGCGGATTCACAAAGTTTGCACTCAGCTTTTGCTTGGCCAATCCAAATGCTCCCCACTGTGGCCGCATAATGATGGGCTCGCAGGTCATCAAAGAAGCTGCACTGTCCCCCATCGCGCCGTAGACAATGAACCCGCCTTTAACAATAATTTCCGGTTTAGAGCCAAACATCGCCGGCTTCCACAACACAATATCGGCCATCTTTCCCGGCTCTATCGAACCGATATGCTGATCAACTCCAAAGCTTTTCGCGGCATTAATCGTGTATTTGGCGATATATCGTTTGATACGCTCGTTGTCGCCAATTCTGGAAGTTTCAGTATCTAACCGTCCACGCTGATCTTTCATCTTACTGGCAAGCTGCCAGGTTCTGGTAATCACCTCATTAATACGCCCCATTCCCTGGCTATCCGAACCCAGCATTGAAATGGCTCCGATGTCATGCAAAATATCCTCGGCTGCAATGGTTTGTGCCCGAATACGACTTTCAGCAAACGCGACATCTTCAGGAATTGCCGGATTTAAATGATGGCACACCATCGTCATATCTAAATGTTCATCGAAAGTGTTGTGAGTAAAAGGATTGGTGGGGTTGGTAGAGGAAGGCAGACAATTCATTTGTTCGACCACAGAAATGATGTCCGGAGCATGACCACCACCCGCGCCTTCGGTGTGATACATATGGATGGTGCGACCTTTAATTGCCGCCATTGTGTTCTCAACAAAGCCACTTTCATTGAGCGTATCGGTATGTAATTGCACCTGGAAATCCAGTTCATCCGCAACGGTCAAGCAAGTATCGATTGTGGCTGGTGTTGCCCCCCAATCCTCATGAATTTTAAGCCCAACACAGCCGCCTTCAATCTGATCATACAAAGCTCGCGGTTTACAGGAATTACCCCGCCCCAGAAAACCAAAATTCACCGGAAAATCTTCAGCCGCTTGTAACATTTTCCCCACATTAAATTCCCCACCACAATCTATTCCGACAGTGATTGGGCCAAGTGAGCCGCCAAACAGCGTGGTGAGCCCAGACGCCAGTGCATGATCACACAACTGGGCACTATCAAAATGCACATGCACATCAATACCGCCTGGGGTGGCAATCAAACCTTCCGAATCTCTGACTGTAGTGGCCTGCCCAACCAATAAGCGAGGATCCACACCATCCATAATGGCTGGGTTGCCGGCTTTACCAATGGCAACAACTTTCCCATCCTTAATACCAATATCACCTTTTACGATGCCAACAACAGGATCAATAATCAGCGCATTGCATAACAGCATATCCAGCGTACCGTCTTCACTGTTTAACCCCGAAGTCATGCCCATGCCATCACGCAACGTCTTACCGCCACCATGCAAACATTCATCACCATACACGGTGAAATCATGTTCGACTTCTGCGATCAAACTGGTATCACCCAAACGTATACCGTCTCCCGTGGTGGGACCATACATTTGTGCATATTCCAAACGACCCATTTTTGCCATTGTTATGCTCCTAGAAAGTTCTCTGCCTTGGCTTTTTTCAAGGCCGCTTCACGGATAGTGTTATCAGTCACCTTGCCGTTGGTTAAGTTATTCAAACCATATAAGGCTTTTTCCCCACCAAACTCACACAAGGTAAATTCTTTTTCTTGTCCGGGTTCAAAGCGCACAGCCGTGCCGGCAGGAATATCCAGACGCATACCAAAGGCGGCTGCACGATCAAATTGCAAGGCTTTATTGGCTTCAAAAAAATGATAATGACTGCCTATCTGAATCGGACGATCACCAGTATTAACTGCACGTATGGTGATGGTTTTACGATTAGCATTAAGCTCGATTTCACCGTCTGCCGGGAATAATTCGCCCGGTATGATGCTATCTTCTGGCACTAACTCTCTACCGGGACGGATAGGATCATGGACGGTGACTAACTTGGAACCATCAGGAAAGACACCTTCAACCTGCAGCATGTGCATCATGCTGTTCACACCGGGCAAAACATCATCCGTGGTTAATATTGTGCTGCCATAACTGATGAGATCTGCAACGGAACGGCCATCACGAGCGCCTTCCAATATTTCATTGGCAATAATCGCAGTCGCCTCCGGGTAGTTTAATTTCAGGCCTCGATCACGTCGCTCTTGAGCTAACTTTGCGGCAGTATAGATCGTCAATCGTTCAAGTTCAGATGGGGTTAGATACATAGCATTTCTCCGCATATCCTCGGTTATTTGTTAATTGGCAAACAGCCGCTGATCACTTATTTCGTGGCGCATCGCTGCAATTTCTGTAGAAGGCAAATAGCTGTGCATTTGTTGTATGTCGGAAACCGGTTGCTCCAGAAGTTCGGCAATATGTGACGTTAAGTTCTGCCGAATTAGCTGTGCATGTAAGTGCCCTAACTTCCCTAAGCGCATTGCGGCGCCCAATAAGTCTGCACAGACCCCATGTGCTCCGGCCACTTGGGCTTCAAGCAATGTCATGCCGCAATGGCGAAACACCAAACCTTGAATGACCGCCACATGTCCGGTGGCTTCATGGTTATGTAGTTTTTGACGATACTCAAGGCTACCTGGCGTACCTAAGCGTGCATGCATACTTAATAAAGCGGCACCATTTCGACAGGAGCCAATTCTTAAGCCTTCTGATAACGTTAAAGCATCAACTTCTTGGTCAATTTCTACGACAATATCCAACTGATTGGCGTTGTGAAAACTTCGGCCTAACGCAACACGATCCAAACTATTCCAACGGCCACTCAGTTGGGCGGCGATAAAGTCATAAACTTGCTCGGGTGTAGCTATTTTTTTATCGTTAAATAACGCTTCAAGTCCACCGGAAAATGCAAAACTGCCACTTGGAAACTGACTATCCCCAAACTGCAGCATATTCAACATACCAAAGGCAGCCGAATGTGAAGAGTTGGACACTTGCTCAGCATGCATCGGGAGTTTCACAAACCACACGTTTGCTATCAATTAACGGCGCAATTCGGTCAATGTAACGTTGGGCTGGACCTTCCAGCGCTACTAACAAATCAGTGCCATCAAACCTAATACGCCAATGCAAATTACCGGCATGGTAGCCAAGTTCCAACGCGGTTTCAGCATCAATCGGCGATAAACGTAACCACTGCTCTTCATTAACTCTGATGACAAAAGCTTGATGTTTATCCAGATAGAGCACGGCACCGTTATACAATTTCTGGGATCGTGATAATGCAATACCGCACTCTGTGCCTTTATCGGTAATCACTTTTTGCCTGCTACGTGAGGTATCACTCACATTCAGTTTAATAATTTCCACACCGCCTTGATGCTGCAACTGATGCAACTTTTCAGAAAGCGACTCATCATTTGCACTGCCAATAATTTCACTCAGAACAATCATTTTGTTTCCTCTTGGCTTTGACCGATCTTGCTAAATCGTTAAATGTTTATTCGCCAGTTCATCGGTAAGTTCAGCACCTTTTCCGGTCAGCACGACCCGTCCGTTATCTAAAAAAACAAATCCATGGGAAGCACGTTTGGCAAAACGGATGTTTTGCTCAACCAGAATGATGGTTAAATTAAGTTTTTGGTTGAGGGTAATAATGCATTCTTCAATTTGCTCAACGATATTCGGCTGAATGCCTTCGGTGGGTTCATCCAATAATAAAATATCCGGATTGGTGGCCAAGGCTCTGGCAATGGCTAACTGCTGTTGCTGCCCACCAGAGAGTAAACCACCCGCCCGGTTCAAGTTGTCCATCAAATATGGAAACAGTTCGGGTACCAATTCTGGGATTTCGACTTTGCCATTGATGTCCGCAAAACGACCCATCAAGATATTTTCTTTCACACTGAAATCTGGAATGATTTCCCGTCCCTGCGGCACATAACCAATACCGGCACGTGCCCGTGAAAATGTGGTTTTAGTGCTGAGATCGTCCTCATTCAACAGTAGCTTTCCAGTCATCGAACTGGTTAACCCCATTATGGTTTTTAATAACGTACTTTTACCCACGCCATTACGGCCTAATACCGCAAAAATTTTGCCCTTTTCTATCTCCAGATTAATGTCGTGCAGGATGTGACTGCCACCGTAAAAACTATTAACTGATTCAAGCTGTAACATTACGCAATGCCTCCACTTCCTAAGTAAGCATCTTTTACCGCCTGGTTTTTTTCGATTTCACTGATGCGTCCTTCGGCTAAAAACTTGCCTTGATGCATAACCGTAATTTTGTCGGCAATCTCCCGGACAAACGCCATATCGTGTTCCACGACAATAATCGTGTGCCTACCTTTTAAGTCATTCATGATTCGAGACGTTTTTAATGTTTCATCTGCCGTCATGCCCGCGGTTGGTTCATCGAGCAAGATAACCTTCGGGTTGCGGATGATTAACATTGCTAATTCAAGCCATTGCGTTTCTCCGTGTGACAGAGTTCCAGCAACGTGATCAGCCTTCTTGTTCAGGTTGGTCAGTTCCATAACTTCTGCTAAACGATCCATATGGATCTGCCGTTTCATCGAGCCCAAGTTGGCAAATACAGAAACTTGCTTCATGGCAGCCACCGATAGATTTTGTAGAACCGTTAGCTCTTTAAAGACGCTAGGTATTTGAAATTTACGACCAATACCTAGCCGAGCAATGACATGAGGTGGTTTATTGGTAATTTCTTGCTCACCGAGAAAGACTTTTCCTTCCGTTGATTGGGTCTTGCCGCAAATCATGTCCATTAAGGTAGTCTTACCGGCACCATTAGCACCAAGTAATACCCGCATTTCACCGTGCGCAACCACCATGCTGAAATTGCTGACTGCCTGAAAACCGCTGAAATTAACCCCCAAGCCATCAATATAAAGATCGAGTTTTGATTCGATCATGCGGCTCCTCCTTTAGTTAATTCTTCTGCTTTGTTTTGCTCGTTTCGCTGTTTCTTGTCGTCTTGTCGTGCCACGAATTTTTTACAAAGTCCATGTGCAATTCCAGCTAAACCGTTAGGCATGAATAAAACAACCAACACAAAGCACAATCCCAAGATGGCTTGCCAGGACTCAACAAAAAGTTCACTTTCACTGACCGATGACCCAAGCATGGAAATCGCAATTGCCCCTATACAGGCACCCAGTATTGAAGCTCTGCCACCCACAGCTGCCCATATCACCATCGTGATACTGAAGGTCAAATCCATAAAGGTAGGCGACGCAAATTCTGAGGTAATGACATACAACAAACCAGCAAACCCTGAAATCGCCGCTGAGACACAGAAGAAAAAGGTTTGATAGGCAGCAGCATCAAAACCCAGGTATTTCGCACGATTTTGATCATCTCGTATTGACTGCAAAATCAGCCCAGAACGACTGTTAATGAGTAATCGTGTCAACAATAAAACGACGATAAGTGAGCAAGCCACCAGGTAATAGGTGGTCACGCTATATGGATCAAACTCATAGCCAAACACAGTAAACCAGGCTAAATCTGTTAAACCGTTAAAGCCTCCCGTCAACGCTTGGTTATCCACCACCAGTAATCTCATCAACAACACGGATGCCAGTGTAATAATGGAAATAAATACGCCCGAGATACCTTTACTAAAAATGATTGACCCTAAGGCCCAGGCAAACAGCACTGGAAGCGCGATTGCCATAATCAAACCAAACGTTTGTGATTGAAACGGTATCCACAAAAATGAGCCACTATTGATACAGCATAAATCGATAACCGCATTGGGCTCCGCGTTCCACATCATAAAGTCCGGAATAGGGCTTTCAGTACCTTGTTCCAAGCTGGTTGGACTGGCTAGTTTCAAGCTCATACCCAGCATGTAAGCACCGGCACCAAAAAACATACCCTGCCCCAGATTGAGTATTCCTGCATAGCCCCAACTTAGTGAAACAGCCACACCAAGCATGCCGAAAATTAAATACTTCGCAGTACGGTTCAACCAGAATTCATCCAGTGCCAAAGGCAACATCAACACGGTGACAATAAAGATTACATAAGCCATTATTTTCAAATGTGAATGCGTCATAACTAGCGCCCTTTATAATTAAACAGGCCGCGCGGACGCCACACAATAATGCAAATGACGACGGCAAATACTACTGCCCGGGCAATAATGTCATTACTGAAAAATGCCACAAAACTCGTCAATTGCCCCAATACACCGGAAGCCACAATTGAACCGACCAAACTACCTACTCCACCGACAACTACGACCAGAAATCCGTCTACCACCATTGCACTGCCCATATCAGGCATAACCGTTTTAAACCCTGACATCATTACCCCTGCCACGCCGGCTAACCCCGAACCGTAAGCAAAGGTCAACGCATTTATTTTCTTGACATCAATACCACACGCGGCCGCCATTTCTTTATTACGCATAATGGCTCGAACTTGTTGGCCGATTCGGGTGCGATACATCAAAAACCAGGTGAACGCTGCCAGGACAATGGAAATCAAAATAATGAAAGTTCGATAGGGCTGAAGTACAAAATCCCCTAACATAATCGGTTCGCTGAGTACCTTTGGTACGGTTACCGACTGTAATCCAGGACCCAATCCGTCAACATGAATACCAAAAAAAGATAAACCGAATTCCAAGCGGATCGCTTGCTGTAACAGAATGGCCACGCCCCATGTGGCTAACAAGGTGTCAAACAAACGGTTATAGAGTCGACGGATCACTAGTTTTTCAATCAACAGTCCTAATCCAGCACAAATTACAAAGGCGAGAGGGATTGCAGCGAATAAATTTATATCCAGATAAATTTGTGACAGCACCGCGGTGTAAGCACCTATCATCACTAACTCACCATGAGCCATGTTAATGACCCCCATCGAGCCATATACAATCGATAATCCAAGGGCAACCAAGAGCAGGACCGAACCGAGACTAAGACCTATAAACACTGTATCTAACATTTCAAATACTCCTCGTTAAACACCCTGACTACATCCTTTCAGTCAGGGTGGATAAAGAAATGTTTAACGTTACAATTTAGAACTATCTAGCCCTGACTCACTGCAATAAAGCGATTCTGCAGTTTCTCCGTAGGCGGAATAAGGAAGCGGCAACACGGGACTGTCATATTCATCAACAATTAGCCCTTGTCCGTCTTCTTGCCATTGCGCGATGCGTGGTGTCATTGAGGTATGAAGATTGTCCCTACTGACGGTCATTAATCCACTCGGTGTTTCCTGACTAACCCCTTTAACAGCATCACGAATCCCTTCAGGGGTGACATCTCCTGATTTTTCTATAGCAGCAGCCCACAGATAAACCCCTGAATAGGCCGATTCCATTGCATGATGAGTAACTGCGTTGGCATCTTTGGTATACGCCTGATAACGCTCTATGAAAGCTTTGTTTTCGGCTGTATCAATTGCCTGAAAGTATGGAAAAGAGGTGTAACTGCCAGCAGCAAATCTACCACCTAATGCTGCGACCTCAATTTCAGACGTAACTGTAGAGGCAATCGGAATATCCGCTTGTGAAATACCCTGATTGGCAAATTCCCGGTAGAAAGCAATAATGGAGTCACCGACGACGTTGGATAAAACAATGTCGGCACCACTATCTTTGATCTTCCTGACCATAGATCCCCATTCTGAATGTCCTAATTCCAGATAATCATCGCCTACCCACTCAGCACCATTTTCTTCAATGAGTTTTTTCGCGACTTTTGCCATTTCTTTAGGAAAGACATAATTCGAACCGACAATGAAAAATTTCTTCTTACCTAGCGTATTAACCAAGTATGGAATGTAATTATTTAACTGCTGATTAGGGACTGAGCCGGTATAAACCACATTTTTGGAGCATTCAAAACCTTCATAAAAGGTCGGATAAAACAAAAGGTTTTTGCGTCGCTCAATAACCGGCAGCATGGCTTTACGGCTAGCTGAGGTATAGCCGCCAAACACCGTCGCTACCCGATCACGAATCACCAGCTTGCTGACTTTCTCATTAAATGTTTTTGGATCACTGGCACCATCTTCCAAAATAGGTTTGATGATCATGCCGTTAACACCACCAGCCTCATTAATTTCTTCAATAGCCATCATCGTGGCACTGGCAAGTGATTTTTCAACAATGGACAGGCCGCCAGTTTGTGAAAACAACACCCCCACTTTTATCTCTTCATCAGCATGAACATAGTTGGAGCTCATGATGGAAACACTCGCCACCAAGGCCGCTGTTTTTAAATCACGCATTAGGTTTTTAACTAATTTCATCAGTTTTTCCCTTTAAAAACGCAAAAGGGCCCCCTAATAAATTAGGGAGCCCTTATGCTCGAATCAGATGTATAGACATTTAGAGACGCATTTCAAATCTGCAACTGTGAAATGATGCTTCACTGAGCGCTTTTGCCCGGCTGAATTCGCGCTTTTGCGATCAGCCTTGTTCTGCAGTTTGAAAATAAGTCCTCAAGTTACCATCTGCATAGGGTATGCCAGTTAATAAAATCCTATAAGATACAATTACTAAGCTTGATATCAGGATTGTGGCAAGCGATATTTAAGACCTTTTTTGGTGCAAAAAATCATTATGAAGCACCTTTTTGGTTCTCAATTTAAATCAGATTTTTCAACAAACTAATAAGGGGGGGGTATTGTTTTCACCGTGTTGACTTTGCTTTTTTGGTGTGTTCAACTTTAAGCGACATTTAGAAAACGCGCACTAATACTATAGTTTCAGTCTGTTAAAACTGATTCTGTGTAGTTTCTTAACCAGGTTAACGTTTAAGAAATATTTTTAAGCCCTCATGAATAGCATCTATTCGTGGGGCTTTTTTATGCAAGGTTTATTAATGTCTAATCACAATTCTTCCGCACTTCCAGTTGGGGTGATCTTTTCTCAAACTGGCGTAACCGCCAATACGGAGCTTAGTATGCTCCGAGCAAGTTTATTGGCCATTGATCGTATTAACCGGCAAGGTGGAGTCAATGGTCGGTTACTCTCGCCTATTTGTGTTGATCCGCAATCCATCGCCGAAAACTATGGCAGTTTGGCGCAGAAACTGATTATTGATCACGGCGTAAAACTCATTTTTGGTGGATATACCTCAAGTTCCCGTAAAGCCATGCTTCCTGTGACCGGGCGACATAATGTATTGCTGTTCTACCCCACACAATATGAAGGTTTCGAATACGCATCAAATGTTATTTACACTGGTGCTGCCCCCAATCAGGGATGTTTGCAGCTAGCTCAGTATATGTTGAGTAATATCGGTAAACGCGTGTGGATGGTTGGCTCAGATTACATCTGGCCACGTGAAATCAACCGTATCATGCGTGACTTAATTGTTGAGTCAAACGGTGAGGTGCTTGGCGAGGAATTCCGTCCACTTGAGACCGATGAAGCTTCACTCTTTCAAGTCGCCAAACTTATTAGCGAGCAAAAACCTGATTTTGTTTTTGCTAACTTTGTCGGTAAAAGCATTCAATCTTTTTACCAGGCAATGCATGAGCTCAATGCTCAAAATCCCATACCGATCGCCAGTTTAACTACCACCGAAACTGAAATTCAGGCCATGGGATTTGAGGCCGGCCTGGGTCACTACACTGCAGCGCCGTATTTTCAATCGATTAATACCCCTATAAATATCGAACTGGTTAAGGAATACCGTTCTCTATATGGCGAAGATCAAGTAACCAATATGTGTTGGGAAGCAGCTTATTTCCAAGTACATCTGGCAGCAAAAGCAGCAGAATTGGCGAACTCATTTCAACCAGATGCCATTCTGGAACAGATAGCAAAAGTTCAACACCTCGCGCCGCAAGGCAAAGTCCGTATTGATACTGCTAATAACCACTGTTATCTGTGGTCACGAATTGGACGAGCAAATGATAAAGGACAGTTCGATATTGTAGCGACATCAAAAACAGCCTTAAGACCTGATCCTTATTTAGTTTCTTACAGCAAATCATCCGCTTCCTCGATGCAAATGATTGAAACCAATACTTTCGCATCACCAGCAGATAAGGTTTCGCTGTGAGTAAAAGATTAACAGCGGTTCAACAGCCTTTTGAGATATCGACATTGGTTCGAAATCTGCGTAATCACAAAATTTTATTGCTGATGCCAGAAGGCGAAAACAGAACCAAAATGGAACAACAAATTCGACGGATTGGCTGCAGGCTGCAGGCTCAATGGCCGCCACCAGAGCAAATTGATTCCGTGTATCAAGTAGTCATCTTGGGGCTGACATCAGTGATAGAAAAGGATCAAGCCTTTCATTGGGATGTCAGTAATCCACCAGCGGCTTTAGTATTAGTCGTGGACTATGAAAATCCTTTGGTATTGCAATATTCATTAAGCTTAAACGCTCAGGCCATTATCGCCTTACCTTTTCATCCTATGGGGGTACTGAGTAACTTATTGTTAAGCTTGCAAGAGTACAAACAAGTTCGCTCGATGCTTAAAACAATCCGCAATCTGGAATTGAAATTGAGCGCCAGCGAGCATATTGAAAAAGCAAAACATCACATCAGCCAAACTCAGGGAATAAGTCTTGAAAAAGCCTACATGGCAATGCGCAAGCTCGCTATGGAACGCCGCCAGCCAATCGGAGAAATGGCAAAGGAAATTATTGCTCAACAACGAGGAATTCAAACCGATAAATGACGAAACAGCCTAATACAGTATTGGATTGGTATCTGGCTTGATTGATTTTTGAACGGCTAGATCAATAAAGGGCTGAAGTTAATCGATTGCAAACTTCAGCCCTTACATGATTATTACTATTTTGATTTAAGGCCCAAAACCACCAGGCATTGGAATGACCTGGTCTTGTTCGGTCACAATATCTGCCTTGGCACGCATCAGGTTGTTGCCGACAAAACCGCCCAGGCGATAGACCCAAGGTTCAACTTTCTGGTTAATTTCTTCCACTTCAGCCTGAACTTGTTCAGATGTTTTTAACACATCCAGACTGGCGATGGCTTCAGGAACTTCAGCGACCGCTTCGGGTGCGTATTCAGCGCGGAAGGTGGAGAAGTAAAAACCATCATTAAAGGAAGTCTCAGAGATGACTTTTAGTCCATCGTAGCTTAAGAACTCTGCGCGAACGACTTCAGCATTACCACGTGAAAATTCACTGGCCGGTTGTACATCTTCTAAACGCATCTGGAACAGTGATCCGGCGATATCATAGCCTAGCTGTTCATAACGGAAGATAGTGTTTTCACGGTTTTCCGGCGTACCAAATTTATCTTTCACACCCAGATTTACTAGGGTTGCAGTGTTTCCATTGGGTTGAATGATATCGACTTGGGCAATGCGTTCACGTGCAATATCCATGATTTGCCCATCAATCCAGTTCAACATCATCGGACTGAATTGAAAGTACCCTTCAGCCAGATAGCTGCGTTCATCACCATCACGACGAACATAAAATTGCTGCGGACCCGCTGTTTGTGCACTTAAATCACGAGGCTGCCCCAGAATTAAACTAACCACTTCTTCGTCGTCTTTCATCAAATTAATGACAAATGAAGTGCCGCCTTCTTCAGCGCCTTCCACACCCAGCACATAATAAAGCTCAGGATCATCGGTTTTTTGTTCAAGAATACGGGCATCGGCCATATCGACCAGCATTCTTCTCACCAACGATTGATCAGCCGGATAATTATGATAATCCTCAATGAACCAGGCGGAACCCTGTCTGCTCAGGGCGAATTCATCTTTATCACTTTTGAAGGTGATATTGTTCACATCACTTAGCTGTTCAAACAATTCTGGAAACAGCAATGAAAAATCATCGCTGGTATCTTCAGCTTTGTAAATGGTGATTAACATCCAGAGCACCATCACAGAAGTGATGATGGCGAGGATGGAAAGGCTATTAAGTTTTTTCAGCATCTGTAGAACCTGTCTGTTCAATTTGATACAAACGTCATATGACGAATGCAGAATTTACGATTGGAAACGACCACGCGAACGTTTACGAACTCGTAACCATCCGGTAATCAGTGCCAGTATCGCCACAATGATTGGTATCAACCCAATATTGATGAACTTCACCAAACCTTCCAACTGATCGATATCTTTACGCAGATTGCCTTTCACTGCCCGTAACTCTAATTCGGTACGATCAGCAATTGCTCTGAATTCAGCAATTTCTTTTTGTTGTTCAGGCGTAGAGATCTCTTCACCAGTAACATTGCGGTCCACCTGCATACGTGCAATACGCTGACGGGTTTCCTGTAATTTGTTTTCCAGTTCACGTTCTTTGGCACGGTAGAGTCTCTCAGCTTCACGTTGCAAAGCTTCAACCCGAACAAATGGACGGCTAAAGCCAGTACGTGAACGTACGCTTATCAAACCTTCGGTACCGGTTAACTCTTCAATGGCGTTATGCACAAAGTCGATATTATTCGAAGTATTGAAGGCTAAATCCTGACCGTAAAAATCCTGCATGATGACCCAGAAACGATCATCAAGCAGATCCACGTCGGCAATCGCAATCACGTCAATGCCATCAACTGCTTCATCGATATGATCCGGCATTTTCACCAAATCTCTGCCATCACCTCTAGCACCGTCAGGAAACGCTGAACGCGATTGTCCCTGGATACGCACGGCTAATGGATAGCTGATAGTACCGCCCTCATAGCGGGTCAGTAAGGCAACAGGATCATTACGGAATTGCACCACACGTTTATCCACCAACATGGCTTCATTACTGGAGCTCAACAACGGTGTTATCTCGGTCGTGGCGTTATCCAATACTTTGAAACGCCCCGCTGTCGCCACATTGATTTGGCGTAATTTTGAAGTGATACGCTCATCTTGATTCATATTCTCTTCAGCCAGTGCGTTCCATAACACGTATTCAATCGGCTGATTATTACTACGCGCACCAAAGTCCACCTGACGGGCGGTTTTGCGGTCGGCGACGATATCAGATGCATCACGTTCCACACCCCATGCAGTCAACAATTCCGGCATATTAGAGCTGCGATTTGCCACCATAGCCGCCATTGGATTTTCCGGATCACGTTCTGGAACATCTATTTCTGCATATGGATCGACAAAGGTGATTAATTTGCCGCCGCGCAATACATATTGATCAATAGCGTAAAGTGTTTGTTGTGGTAATTCTTTGGGATGCACCACCATCAACAAATCAATTGACGACGGGATACGGCGGATATCTTCCGGTAACATCGAGACGTTAAACATCTCACGCAATTTACCCATTACAGCCCAGGGTTTTGCACCGCCCTCGGCATCAAGCTGACCTTTTAATGGGTCATAGCCTTCACCATCAATTGGTAATGAGCTCATTACTGCTACATTTTTACGCTGCACATCTGACAGTTGATAAATCAACCGTGTCAGATCGTATTCCAGTACATCCTCCATTTCCGGTTGAAAGAAACGGATCCGCTCTAAACCATCAAGAATATTGGTACCGGCAACACCGAAAAATAATGGATCGGTTTCGCCTTCAATTGGAATGGATTGCAAACCATATTGCTGAGCACGCTGCTCGTGGTCTGAAAAAGGTCTTGGATTAATGATTTTGACCTGAACCATGCCATCAGAAGCGCGTTGATATTCCATCAACAGTTCCTGCACCCGCTGGGCATAGGCTTTCAATGAAGGCAGAGCCTGAGCTACCTGCTCGGAATAATAAAACCGCAGAGTTATAGGTTGCTGCAACGAAGACAGAATGTTCAATGAACCTTCTGACAAGGTGTACAGCTTGTCCTCTGTCAAATCGACCCGAGCGGATTTGAAATTGCCGTTTACAACAATAATAAAAGCGATAAACAGAATAACGGCCAGAATCAAACCGGTTGAAGATAAAAGTTGTTTATTCATTGCTGACGGGTGCTCCTAATCGGCTTTACGTGCATTCACTATCAAGGCGTTGGCAAACAACCAGATAGCGATAAGCGCTGCAAAATACAAAATGTCACGTAAATCAATTACCCCTTTGGAAATCGCATCAAAGTGGGTTAGAAAACTGAATGAACTAATGGCATCGACCAAAGGCTGTGGTGCCCAGCTACTGAAGAAATCCAGCACAATGCCGTAACCGGCCAGTACAAATATCAGGCTGACAATCAGGCTAAGTACAAAGGCAATGACCTGGTTTTTCGTTACCGCTGAAATACAGGAACCAATCGCCAGGAAACCACCGGCCATCAGGAAACTGCCAACAAAGCCGGTGAAGATCACGCCGTTATCCGGGTTACCCAGATAATTTACGGTGATCCATAGTGGGAAGTTCAGAATCAACGCCAAACCGGTAAAGGCCCAGGCGGCAAAGAATTTACCCAGCACGGCTTCAAAGACTGATACCGGCAAGGTCATTAACAACTCGATTGAACCACTCTTACGTTCTTCCGCCCATAAGCGCATCGAAATAGCTGGGATCAATAAGATGTATAACCAGGGATGTAATGAAAAGAATGGATACAGGTCGGCTTCGCCACGAGCAAAGAAATTGCCCACATAAAATGTCGAGAAACCAGCCAATAATAAAAAGATAATAATAAAAACATAGGCAACGGGGGTGGCGAAATAACCGCCAAACTCACGTTTCATGATGAACCAGATATTCAGCATATTCATCATTTAACTCCTGCAGTACTAGGCAAAGTGATGCTACGGAAAACTTCATCCAAGCGGCCACTTTCGGCATAAAGTGAAGCGATTTCCCAACCTTGTTCACGAATTCTTTCTGACAAGGCAATGGTGATATGAGCGCTGGCTTTCGGAAACACTCGAATGCCATTACCCAATGTCAACAATTCGGCATCAGCGACAAAATCCAGAGCCTTAACAAACTGCAACAATTTAGTGTTATCAATTTCGTTGACCGTCAACACCACCGCGTTGTGATATCGAGATTTGGCTTCTAACTCAGCAGGTGTTCCATCAAACACGACTTTACCACTGGCAATCACCACGTTTCGGGTACACAGAGCATTCACTTCTTCGAGGATATGGGTCGAGATAATAATGGCTTTGTCTTCTGCCATTTCATTGATCAAGGTACGAACTTCGTGTTTTTGATTCGGATCCAAACCATCGGTCGGTTCATCCATAATCAATACCGGCGGGTTATGCAAAATGGCCTGCGCAAGACCAACACGACGTTTATAGCCTTTAGATAAGGTTTCAATCGGCTGATACATTACGTTAAGGATTCGGGCACGCTCTGCAGCAGATGCCACTGCACGTTTTTTATCGGCACCGGATAAACCACGAATATCCGCAATAAATTTCAGGAAACTATCCGGTGTCATGTCTGCGTAAGCAGGCGCACCTTCGGGTAGATATCCGAGGCTGGCTTTTACCGAAATAGGATCAGTTGAAACATCATAACCACAGACTCTTACGGTACCGCGAGTGGGTGCCAGAAAGCCGGTTATCATCTTCATTGTGGTGGATTTACCTGCGCCGTTCGGGCCGAGAAATCCAAGTACTTCGCCTTTACTGACTGAGAATGTCACACCATCCACAGCTCGAATCTCGCCAAAATGCTTGGCCAGATCTTCAATCTCAACTCTGAGTGTCATACTTAAAGCGTCCCCCGCTTCATCAAAAGCATTTTCAAACCGGGCATTATTCAGCCCCTTCCGCTATTACGTCAAGCTTAATACATTAAAGTTTTCAGGAAATTCTCCCGCACAATAACGGGAAACCACTCCCGACAGGCATTGGGGCCTGTATAACTTTCTAAACCACCATCGCTTGGGGTTATTTTTTGTCCAACAACGCGTAATTTATGCGATATGGGCATCTTCATAAGCTATTTCCTAAACTGTATCGCGTAAAACTAGTCCCTACTGAAAAATAAACGGACCCTATGCATTTTTTTGCTGTCAGAAATGCGCTATGGTGAAATCTGACAATTAATCTCTCTGGATGTTTTATGGCCGCAAATTCATTTTTTCAACGCAGTCGTCAAGTGTGGTGGAACTTCACAGATTCATTCCGCGATGCTGACAGCCGTCGACAAATATCCAAAGCTTTGCTGCTGGCTGTTGCCATCATCGTGTTGCTTTTTATCGTCATCATGATTTGGTGGAGCGCTCCCCCAAGTGCATTTGATCCTAAAAACAATGCCCGCGATATGGCTGCAGAAAGACAACATGAACTGGTTACGGGCTATACGTCCACCGCAACGCTTATCACCTTGGCCAACACACTGCTTGATAAGCCCGGCGGTTATTTAACCAACGACGTGATGCCACCATCAGTGTGGATGGACAATATGCCTAACTGGGAGTTCGGCGTTTTGGTGCAGATTCGCGACTATTCACGTGCCCTGCGCAACGACATTAGTCGTTCCCAGTCTCAATCCGCAGAAGACAAAGATCTGATCATTGCTGAGCCGCAATTTAATTTTAATTCTGACTCATGGTTATTTCCGTCTACCGAAAGCGAATATCGAGACGGTGTAAAAGCTTTAGAACGTTATTTAGCCCGTCTGGCTGACGTCGAAAGTGAAGAAGCACAGTTTTATGCTCGAGCAGATAATCTGGCTGCCTGGCTGGGTATCGCTGAAAAACGTTTAGGCAGTTTATCTCAACGTCTTGGTGCCAGCGTGGGGCAGATACGTGTGAATACTGATTTGGCAGGCGATCCCACTGCACATCAATCCACTATTACTCAGCTGGAAAGAGTGACCAAAACACCCTGGACGAAAATTGATGATGTGTTTTATGAATCACGTGGTTCCATCTGGGCGATGATTCATCTGCTCAAAGCAGCAGAGCATGATTTTGCCGATGTTTTACAAAAGAAAAATGCACTGATCAGTCTGCGTCAAATTATTAGAGAACTTGAAGCGACTCAAGCTACCGTCTGGAGCCCGATCATCTTAAACGGCAGTGGCTTTGGTTTGTTCGCTAATCATTCCTTAGTCATGGCGTCTTATGTCTCACGAGCTAATGCGGCAATGATTGATCTACGACGCCTGCTTGAACAGGGTTAAAATCAACTCTTCATCTCTGATCTTGAGTAGGTCCAGCAGTCAATGAGTTATAAAACCTCTGTCAAAATTCGGCTGCATATAAATGACAAAGTCGCGTTGGGGCCGGGAAAAGCGGATTTACTCGACGCTATTATTCAAAACGGGTCTATTTCTGCTGCGGGCCGGGCCATGGGCATGTCGTATAAACGCGCCTGGGATTTGGTGAATACGATGAATGAAAGTTTTGCCAAACCAATTGTATTGACCGCAAAAGGCGGCAGTCATGGTGGTGGCGCGGAAGTCACAGAACTTGGCAAACAAGTGTTACACCAGTATCGACAAGCGCAAGTGCAGGCTGAAAAAGCCATCGAACAGGAAATGAACAAGCTATCCGAGCAATTAAAGCTCTAATCCCCTCGATAATCGCCTTTTAAAAATTCATTTACAGCTCACGGTATATATGTTGGAATACATCGAATTTTCCAGCTTGTGGTGAGACTTAATATGAAACGTTTGTTTTCCTTGTTGTTTATCAGCTTTTTGCTGAGTTCTACAGCCAGTGCCGAACAATTACTCAAATTATCCACCACCACCAGTACCGATAACACCGGCCTGTTAGGCGTATTAAACAACGCTTTCACCGAGTCAACAGATATCAAAGTCGCCGTCATTGCGGTTGGTACCGGTCAGGCTTTAAAACTGGGAGCCAATGGCGATGTCGATGTAGCACTGGTACATGCACCACAAGCCGAGTTGGAATATGTCGAAAAAGGTTATTTCATTGACCGCCGATACGTTATGTATAACGACTTTGTTATGGTTGGCCCGACAGATGATCCAGCCGGCATTGCTTCAGCTAACAACATCAGCGAAGCCATGCAAAAAATTGTTGAATCCGGCAGCCGGTTTGTCTCCCGTGGCGATGATTCCGGCACCCATAAAAAGGAACTCGAACTATGGCAAACCGCCAATATCAGCCCATCTGGTAGTTGGTATGTGCAAGCCGGGCAAGGCATGGGCGCTGTACTGAAAATTGCTGACGAAATGTCAGGCTATGCATTAACTGATCGAGGTACCCAAATCGCCTATCAGGACAAAATGCAATTACAGCTGCTGTTTGAAGGCGGATCTATGTTGTCCAACCCCTATCACATTATGGCGGTCAATCCTGAACAGCACCCCCATGTGCAAGCCGCTATGGCAAAGCAGTACATGGATTTTGTAACCGGAGAACAGGGCAAACACATCATTGATAACTTTAAAATTAATGACCAACCATTATTCTTCACGGCGTCTCCGCCAGCAGACTAAATCCTTAAGTTATTTTTAGAGGCTTTACCCAAAAAAAGCATAACGTTAACCATCGTTATATATACAAAAACATATTGAGAAATATAAACGGAAAAATTATGGCCCCCTTCAAACTTAAAATCAGCCTTCTCACCTGCTCTCTCGTCTTTGGCTCTATTGCTCAAGCCGATTCCACTTTTGATTTAGGGCGCATCGAAGTCAACGCTACCCAAGATCTTCCGGCACTGGGTTCAGCATCGATCGATGCACAAACCATGCGTGACGAAAATCGTGAAACTGTTACTCAAGCGCTGGATAGACTGCCAGGTATTACGGCAAATAATATCGGTGCACGCAGTGAACAGATGGTGTTTGTCCGTGGCTTTGATTTACGTCAGGTTCCAGTATTTGTTGATGGTATTCCGGTTTATATTCCATACGATGGTTATGTAGATTTAGGCCGCTTTACGACATTTGATTTAGCCGAGATCAATGTTTCAAAAAGCTTCAGCTCAGTTTTGTATGGTCCTAATACACTTGGCGGTGCCATCAACTTAGTCAGCCGCAAACCCACCGAACAACTCGAAGGAGAAATCGGAGCTGGATATAACGTAGGGGATCGCAGCGGCAGTGATGGCAAACGTACCTGGTTGAATCTGGGCAGCAATCAAGGTTTATGGTATGCCCAGTTAGGGGCGAGTTACCGTCAGCAAGACAGTTTTTCTTTGTCTGATGATTTTAATCCTACCGAGGCCCAGAGCGCTGGCCTGCGTAACAATGCTGAACGCAAAGATACCAAGGTCAATATCAAACTGGGTTTAACACCAAATACAACCGATGAATATGCTATCGGCTATGTCAAACAGGATGGTGAAAAAAATACGCCTCCCTACGCCGGTGATAATCCTGATGTGCGTGTTCGCTACTGGCAATGGCCCTATTGGGATAAAGAGAGCGTATATTTCCTGAGCAATACGGCCATTGGAGACGATAGCTATATCAAAACGCGTCTGTATTACGACAGCTTTGATAATTTGCTATCAAGCTTTGATGATGACACTTACACCACACAAAACCGACCTTATGCATTTGATAGCTTTTACGATGATGAAACCTACGGCGCCAGTGTTGAGTTTGGTAAAACACTTGGCCGACACGACGTTAAGCTGGCAGCCCATTATAAGTTCGATGAACACAAAGAAAACGATCTAGGCGAACCGGTCAGAACCTTTCAGGACAAGACAGTTTCATTTGCCATCGAAGATACTATTCGTCTGACCGAAAGACAATATCTGGTGGCTGGCGCAAGCTACGACAGACGCCGTAGTGATCAGGCAGATGATGTCGCCACAGGCCAACCTTTTGAGACCAATGATGCCGACTCGTGGAACCCGCAAATCGGTTACTTCCTCGACATTGATGATCGTAATGAAGCCCGCCTGACCTTATCGAAAAAATCGCGCTTCCCAACTATAAAAGATCGTTATTCCTATCGATTCGGATCTGCCTTGCCTAACCCGGGCCTTGAAGCCGAACAATCGAAAACCATTGAAACTGGCTGGGTACATAAAGTTGGCACCACCGCCCGCTTCGAGGCAGCGGTGTTCTACAGCGATATCAAGGATCTGATTCAGGAAGTCAGTGTGACCTCTAATCTGTTTCAATTCCAGAATGTCGGCGAAGTCACCGCCAAGGGCATGGAATTAAGCAGTGACTTTTGGCTTGGCGATTGGGAATTTGGCGGTCATTACAGCTATCTGGATCGTGAAAATAAAAGCTCCGATCTCAAACTGACTGATGTGCCACGCCATAAAGTTTTTGTCTATGCCACCTGGCATATTACCCAACCATTTAGCGTTTCGGCGACCAGCCAATATGAAAGCAAACGTTACACCACCACCGATGGAGAACGTCGAGCCGATGCATTCACCATTGCCGGACTGCGTGCCAGTTACGCCTTTGATAAGGGTGTTACCGCCAGAATGGGAATTGAAAACCTGTTAGATAAAAATTACGGCTATCAGGAAGGCTTCCCAGAAGCAGGTCGCACCTATTACGCTAACCTGAGTTATCAATTCTAATGATGAAAAGTCTGCTTACGTGCACTCTGGCCTGTTTGCTACTCTTCTCTGGAGTAGCAAAAGCAGTCACGCTGAATGTCATGACCAGCTATCCACAACCCGTGGTGATGGTGATGCAGCAGGCTTTTGAAGAGGCCCATCCCGATATCGAACTGAATATTCTATGGCGCAGGCCGCATGATGCCCTGTCAGTGCTGCTGCAAGAGGAATCTGAAAATGTAGATGTGATTTGGATGCCTTCGGTCAGAACATTTTTGAGCTTGAAAGCACATGGGAAATTAGCCCAATTTAAGCAAAACAGGACAGGCTTGCCTGTATTACTTGGTGATACGGCGATATCGGATCCACAAGGCTATTTCATTGCAACGGAAATTGCCGGATATGGCTTATTCTTTGAACCAGAAAAGCTGAAACAAGCTGGACTGGCGGTTCCCAACCAATGGCAGGATCTGCTGGCCGCCGAATGGCAAGACAATATCGCTTTACCGATTCCATCCGAAGTGAGCTTTGCCCATATGCTTATCGATCAGCTGTTACAGGCTGAAGGTTGGCAAACCGGCTGGAATCAATGGCAACAGATTGCAGCGAATAGTCACTTAATGGGCCGTGGTGGCATGTTCACTACTGAAGCCGTCTTGGCAGGTCAGGCCAAAGTGGCTTTTACCATGGATTTTTTTGCTGCCTCCAGTATCGCCAATGGTGCCAATGGCAAGTTTATCTATCCAAAACAAACGGCCTTTAATCCGGCTCATGTCGGCATTTTATCTGCCGCCACTCAGCCCGAAGCAGCAAATACCTTTGTGGACTTTATTGTTTCCGAGCAAGGGCAGTCGTTATTACTACATCCCGATTTACGCAAATTACCGGTTAGGCCCAGCGTTTATAGCCAGGCACCAAAGATGCAAAACCCATTTGCTGGCTATATCCGCCATCAATATGATTACCAAACAGGATTGCAACGCCGGGAGTACAACGCCGTGGTGTTTGATGCGGCGATTACCCTGCATCATGACAAGTTAAAACAGGCCTGGCAGCAATGGCATCAGTTGCAACAAAACGCGGATGCCGATCAGCAGGCAGCATTAGCTGAAATAAAAACCGTATTGCAGCAGTGGCCGGTGGAAGAACCGGCCATGGATAACGATGTATTACAGGACTGTGCCCAACGTCATGATGATGTCAAAAAACAGCAAAACTGTGAAGCATTTAAATCCGAGCTTGCCCAGTCCTTTGAAAGGCAATATGACAAAGCCCTCAACATGCTGGCGCAATTAACTACAAAATCATGATGCGTCTGTTCGCACTAATATTCATCGGCATAGTTTTGTCGGCAAAAGTGTATGCCGAGGATTTACTGGAAACCACTGAGCTAAGTCGCCGGGCATTATCAATGCCGATGCCATTATTGGATAGCGAACAAAAGCTGGGACAATTCGCCGCTGGTCGCAGTCTGTTTAACCAGATGTGGGTTATCGCCCCTTCCAGTGATGAAGATATTGATGGACTGGGACCACTGTATAACAGCATTTCATGCCTAGCCTGTCATTCCGGAAATGGCCGTGGCCATGCTCCAGATGGCCCCACAGAAAAAATGCGTTCGATGCTGGTCAGGCTAAGTATTCCTGGTGAAAATCCGTTTCATAGTGAGCCACATCTAGTTTACGGTGGGCAATTACAGGAATTCGCTGTCCCCGGCGTGCCAGCGGAAGGCAGAGCCGAAATTCATTATGAATATTCCACCATCGCGCTCAGTGAAGGTGAAACGGTCACTTTAAGGAAACCATCGATTAAGCTGGTCAACCCTGGCTATGGTGAGTTTGGTGAGGTACTGACATCAGCACGCATTGGTCCGGCATTAGTGGGGATGGGTCTGGTTGAAATGATTGATAAACAGGAAATCCTTAGCTGGCAGGATGCCGATGATGCAAATGCCGATGGCATCTCCGGACGTGTTAACTGGATAATCGATGATGCCACGCTAACCCGCAAAATCGGTCGTTTTGGTTATAAAGCCAGTATCGTTTCTTTAAATGAACAGATTGCCAGTGCTTTCCAGGCGGATTTGGGACTCACTTCAGCATTATTTCCTGAAGAAAATTGCAGTGATGTTCAATTAGCCTGCCAACAAGCGGTCTCAGGCGGTAAACCAGAACTCACAGCAGAGCAATTACAAGCAGTGAGTTTTTACTTACAGTTTCTGGCCGTGCCAGCACCACGGGATCAATCTAAACCTGAGGTAATTCGAGGTCGAGCGGTATTTGACGAGGCAGGTTGCACAGCCTGTCATCGTCCACAGATCAAAACATCCTCAACAGCCAAACCTGCAGCATTTGCCAATAGGCTTATCGCGCCTTATAGCGACTATCTACTGCATGATATGGGTGAAGAACTGTCCGATCATCGTCCTGATAGTGGTGCCACAGGAGCTGAATGGCGCACCGCCCCATTATGGGGGATCGGGCTTGCAGAAAAGGTCGGTGACAGGGTCGGATATTTACATGATGGTCGGGCCACAACGTTGCTGGAAGCTATTCTCTGGCATGGTGGTGAAGGTCAAAAGAGTCGAGATGGGGTGATCAATATGCCTAAAGCGGATCGTGATGCCTTACTGCAATTTCTCAAATCTTTATAGAAAAAAACGATGACAACATACATGACCACTCAAACAATGTTGCGAATTCTATGGGTGATAATGATGATGCTTGGACCACTCAATACGGCAAGGGCTGATGTCATAATTTTATATGCCGCAGGTAGCCTGAAAACGGTCCTCAGTGAAATATTGACTGAGTATAGGCAACAGCATGATATTGCTATTAACAGTCAGTTCGGACCGAGTGGGATGTTAAGAGAAGCGATTGAAACTGGCGAGCATGTTGATATTTTTATCTCAGCGAACATAGCCCATCCACAAACTCTCGCCGCTCAAGGCTGGGGAGAAACAGTAACGCTATTGACCCGGAATCAACTGTGCGCTTTGGCTCAACCTGATATTGAACTGTCCAGCCACAATTTTTTGGAAACACTGCTCGATAAAAAAATTCGATTAGGGACTTCAACACCCAACTACGATCCCAGTGGCGACTATGCCTGGGAAATGTTTCACAAAGCCGAACAGATTCATCCGGGTAGTTTTAAGTTACTGAGCAACAAAGCCCAACAACTGACTGGCGGACCTGACAGCCCCCAAGCTCCGGAAAACCAAAATCAATATGCCTGGGTGATGCAACAAAACAACGCGGATGTATTTCTGACTTATTGCACCAATGCGGTATTGGCCCAACAAGAGCTGCCTGAGCTGCAGATAATCCAACTACCAGACAACCTTGCCGTTGGAGCGAAATATGGATTGATCATGCGGCGAGGTGCACCGGCTGCTACAAAAAAACTAGCGATGTATATGCTTAGTCCCGAAGGACAGAGCATATTACATCGCCATGGTTTTGCTACTGATTAATGCGTTATTGAACGTTAAGTCAGCGTTTTAGAATGCCCACTGGCTGCGAACCTGGAATACATTAGGTTTTTTCCCATCAAAGTCAGGCCCACCGTCAATATCTAAGACATGCACATAATCCGCCGAGAAACGTAACATTGGTACGGGATACCAATTGAGTCCCAACGTCATTGAGTCAGCTTCACCACCATTAATCGCGCCATCATTTAAATCCAGTGAACTGTAACGCATGGCCACTTCCCAGGCACCAATGCCACCATCACCCACTCGATGATTCGGTTTAATACCACCAAATACGCCATTTTTATAGGGACGGGATTCGCCAGTTAGCAAATAACTGCTTTGCACATACCAGCCATCAAAATCGGCATTACTGATATTGTCACGATCTACTGAGGTGCGAATATATTCGGCTTGTGCAGTAAAAGGCCCGATTACTGTGGCGAGTTCCAGGCCGGTTTTCAGCATACTGTCGGCATTATCAATTGCAGAAGTATCGACAATACGCACACCGGACACATTGGATTCAGGTGCCTGACTGAAACGCACGGTATTGTTTGGTTGCAAATCACGGTAATTTAAACCCAAACCGATATGCAGCAACTTACCGGGTTCATTAATCGGTGAAAGAGTTCCACGCGTGCTCCAGCCCCACCCTTCATCATCCTCACCACCGGTATTGCCGACCGTGTCCCCAAACACTCCCGCCGCCACTGTCCAATACTGACTATTACGAGCGCCCATCACACCGATATGCCGTCCGGCATTAAATGCTGTGGGTAAGGCACGTTCCATAAACATGGTGTTATTAGCACTGATCATATAATCCAGACTGAACGGATCTTTGAAATTACCGACCATGATTTGATAGTTTTCAAACCCGTCGTAGGTGATAAAAGCATCGGTAATCGAACTGTTATCAAACTCGTATTCCAGTTTATAACCCCAGTCACGATATAAAGTACCTGAAAGATATAATCGGGCACGGCGAATATCGGTGCCATCGCCCATATCCGGTGAGCCACCATAAGTCGCAGCATCTACTTGAACTCGTCCGCCAACTTTCGTGGAAAACTGACCGTCGCGAGTTTTAAGCGTTAAGCCACCTTGAGTAGAAATTTCGACATCAGAGGGTTTGGTTGCTTCAGCCAGCTTTTCATCAATCGCGGCTTTTTCCTGAGCTTGGGTAGTTTTATTTGCTGCCAATTCATCCATCAATCGACCGTATTGTGCATCGGTCACCATGCCATTTTCATGCAGCATATTTATAAGTGTTTCAAGCTCGGAGGCCTGAGTGGAAAAGCTCAGAGATAAACCGATGGCGGCTGCCAGCAGGTGTTTTTTGGATAGCATAAGTATAGCCCTCAAATTGTCAGAAAACTTCTGT